>DBEYOB010000174.1:0-8293 GCA_048173955.1 Coriobacteriales bacterium | reverse complement strand
CCCCGGCGCATCCCCGAGCTTCCCGAACCCCCGTCGAGCCCGCAGCTCTCCTATCTGTTCGCCGCCATCACCGCCCAGCGCGTCGACGACGCCGCCGCCCGCAGGGCCTCCCGCTCGGCGCGCGAGGACGTCAAGGAGCCGGCGGAGCTCCTGGTGAGCCTGCAGCCGGCGGAGACCCACGCCTACGGGGCCGAGACGTGGACCCTCAAGCTCAGGGTGCGCCGCGGCAAGGCATCCTACGTCGTCAAGAACGTGGGCGAGCTGGTGCACGCCTGGGAGACCCGCTCCGAGCTCTCGTACGGCAAGAACCTCTCGTTCGTCCACGGCCCCGGCGCCTTCGACGGGCGGGCGCGCGCCATCCTCGACCTGACGGCGCGCGTCGTGCACAGCCAGCAGGCGCTCTTCGCGTCGCACTGGCGCTACTGGGACGCCGGGCGCGGGACGCAGGTCAAAGAGCTCCCGCTGGCCGACGCCGACATCGTGGAGCTGCTCGACCTGCTGCAGGGGTCGACGTTCGAGTTCGACCGGGGCGGCTATCCGGCCCCTCCGCGCCGCACGCTCTCAGTGGTCCGCGGCGACCCGCGAATCGTCGCGCAGGTCGAGCCCGGCCCGCGCGGCGGGTTCGACCTGCGCCTGCCAGCTTCGCTCGCAGCGTTTTCCGCGAGCGGCACCCTCTACCTGCTCGACGACGAACGCGCCTGGCGCTGCAGCGACGAGTACGCACGCCGGGCGTCTTCGCTCTTCGGGACGCTCCTGCCGGCCCGGGCCCCGCTGCACATCGGGTCGGGCGACCTCGGCACCTTCTGCCGGACCGTGCTGCCCGCCCTCGACATCTGCACCGAGCTCGAGCTGCCCACGGCGCTGCGCGACCTGGTTCCCCCTGCCCCGGAGCTGCGCTTCGAGGTCGGGCTCGAGGACGGCAACGTCTTCTGCCGCGCCACCGTGACCTACGGCTCCTGCACGCTGGGACTGTTCGAGCCGCGGCGCCCCGGCCAACCTTCGCGCGACCTGGCGGTCGAGTACCAGGCCCAGGACGTCGTCGAAGACTACTTCCCCGGCGAAGGCCCCCTGCCGCACTTTGACGAGAGCGACGACGAGCTCCTCTACCTGCTGCTCACCGAAGGCCTGGCCGAGCTCTCCGAACTGGGCGAGGTGCTGCTGAGCGAGCGGCTGCGCAACGTCAGGGCGCGCTCCGGCGTCCCCGTGCACGTCAAGGCGACCGTCAAGAGCGGCCTGCTCGACCTCGAGGTCGGCTCCAGCGGCCTCTCCCCCGCCGACCTGGTCGCCTACCTCTCCTCGTACCGGCGGCGGCAGCGCTTCGTGCGCCTCTCGAGCGGCGACGTCGTGAAGCTCGACGGCAGCGTCCGCGCGCTCAACGGCCTCGCCGAGGGGCTCGGCGTGGAGCCCGAAGACCTGGCATCGGGGGTCTCCGGCCTGCCGTCGAACCGCGCGCTCTTCGTCGACGCCCTGCTCAAGCGGGCCGAGGGCGTGCGGCTCGAGCGCGGCGCGGGCTTCCGCGCCATCGTGCGCGACCTCGAGAGCTTCGCCGAGGCCGACTTCGAGGTGCCGGCGTCGCTTGCCGATGTGCTGCGTCCCTACCAGGTCGACGGCTTTCGCTGGCTCGAGACCCTGGAGCGCCTCGGTTTCGGGGGCATCCTCGCCGACGACATGGGCCTCGGCAAGACGCTCCAGGTCGTCGCCCACATCCTGGCGCGCAAGGAGGCCGGCGGCACCGGCTGCACGCTCGTCGTGTGCCCCGCCTCGCTCGTTTACAACTGGATGGCCGAGCTGGCGCGCTTCGCCCCGCAGCTCGACGCCGCCGCCGCGGTCGGGAGCAAGGCCGCCCGGCGCGCGGCGATCGCCGGGTCACCCGGCCGCGACGTGCTCGTGACCTCGTACGACCTCATGAAGCGCGACATCGAAGAGTACGCCGCCCAGCGCTTCGCCCGCGTCGTGCTCGACGAGGCGCAGTACGTCAAGAATCCCGCCACGCAGGCGGCCAAATGCGCCAAGTGCCTGCCGGCCGACGTGCGCCTCGCCCTGACCGGCACGCCCATCGAGAACCGCCTCGCCGAGCTGTGGAGCATCTTCGACTTCCTCATGCCGGGCGCCCTGGGCAGCCGCAGGGAGTTCGCCGAGCGCTTCGAGGGGCCCGTCGAGCACGGCGAGGAGGGGGCTGCCGAGCGCCTGCGCTGCATGGTGGCGCCCTTCATCCTGCGGCGCCTCAAGTCCGACGTGCTGGACGATTTGCCCGACAAGGACGAGAGCGTCGTGTACGCTCGCATGGAGGGCGAGCAGGAGAAGCTCTACCGGGCCAACCAGGACCGCCTTGCCCTGCAGGTCGCCCACGAGGCGCCCGACGAGTTCAAGCGCAGCAAGCTGCAGGTGCTCGCCGAGCTCACCAAGCTGCGGCAGATCTGCTGCGACCCGCGCCTGTTCTACGAGGACTACCGCGGGGGCAGCGCCAAGCTCGACACCTGCATGGAGCTCGTGCGCACCGCCGTGGACGCAGGCCACCGCATCCTGCTGTTCTCGCAGTTCACGAGCATGCTCGACCTCATCGCTACCCGGCTGGACGACGAGGGCGTCGGCCACCTCTCGCTCACCGGCGCCACATCCAAGGAGGAGCGGGCGCGCCTCGTCGCGCGCTTCCAGGCGGGCGGGGCGCCCGTGTTCCTCATCTCGCTCAAGGCGGGCGGCGTGGGGCTCAACCTGACCGCCGCCGACGTCGTCGTCCACTACGACCCCTGGTGGAACCTCGCCACCCAGGACCAGGCCACCGACCGGGCCCACCGCATCGGCCAGACCCGCGCCGTGAGCGTGTTCAAGCTCGTGGTCCAGGACACCGTCGAGGAGCGCATCGTACAGATGCAGGAGCGCAAGCGCGACCTGGCCGAGCGCGTGCTTGGCGGCGAGGAGATGGCGAGCGCCGCGCTGACGCGGGAGGACGTGCTCGCGCTGCTCGGGACCTAGGGCCGGCCGGCGCGTGCGGGCGAAAGCGTCCGAGCATGACGGGCCGCCTTCAACTTCTCCGCATATATTCGGCTTACAATGCATCGTCCAGCCCCGGACAGGCCGCCGTCTGCAAGCGGTCCCTCCGCGAGCAAACCGTCCACGAGCAAGAGAAGGCGCCACCATGCCGAACCCGCCCCAGAACACCCCCCGCACCGCAACCAGCCCCTCGGGAAGCCACACCGCCGCCGAGGTCCGCGCCGCCTGGGTCGAGGCGACCCGCCCGCGGACCCTGCCGCTCGCGGCGGCCGGGTCGGTCGTCGCCGCGGGGCTCGCCGTCGCGGCGGGCGCCTTCCGCTGGGAGGTCTTCGCCCTAATGTTCGTCACGAGCGTCCTCTTGCAGGTCATCGCCAACTTTGCCGACGACTACGGCGACCTCGCCAGCGGTCTGGACGACGAGACGCGCGTGGGCCCCAAGCGCGGCCTGCAGCGCGGCGTCATCACCGTGCCGCAGATGAGGCGGGCGCTCGTCGGAACCTGCATCCTGACCTTCGCCGTCGGCGTCGCGCTCGTGCTCGTCGCCTTCGCGGGAGGCCCCGCCATGACCGGGGGATCGTGGACGGCCGTCACCGTGTTCGTCGCGCTCGGCCTTGCCTCGATCGCCGCCGCCATCCTCTACACCATGGGCAAGCACCCCTACGGCTACATCGGCCTGGGCGACGTCATGAGCTTTTTGTTCTTCGGCGTGGTGGCCGTGGTGGGCGGCAGCTTCCTCTACCTGCACGCGTTCACCTGGACGAGCCTGGTCGCTGCACTCGCGCTCGGCTGCCCGGTCATGGCCGTCATGAACGTCAACAACATGCGCGACGCCAAACGCGACGCCGCCAAGGGCAAGCGCACGGTCGCCAACATGCTCGGCGACCCCGCGATGCGCGTCTACGAGACGGCGCTGCTCGCCCTGGGCGCCGCGCTGTTCGTGGCTGCGGCCGTCATGTGCGGCACCGCCAATCCCATTGCCTACGCGCTGATCGTCGTCTCGTTCATCCCCTGGGTGCGCGTACTGAGGGGCGTGTGGGGCATCGAGGACCCCGAGAAGTTCGACCGCCTCATGGCGCCCACGAGCATGGGCAGCGTCATCGTGGCGGTGGCGTGGTGGGCTGCCGTGGCGCTCATCGGATAGGAGACGTCGGGTAGGACGTTTTCGCCTCGCCCTCGGCCGTCAGCCGTTCGCCTTGGGCCTCCCGGCCTTCCGGGAGCCGACGGCATATCGGTTGACCGATTCGATGGACACCTTGCGCCTGCCCTCGAAATAGCGCGACTCCAGCTGTCCCGATGCGACAAGGGCCGATATGCGCGACTTGGATACCCCCAGCCGCTCGGCCGCCTGAGCCTGTGTCTCATAGCGGGTTTCGTCGAAGTCTTCCTGCGTCACCTCGACGCTTACCGCGACGCACTCCACGAGACGTCTGCACGCAGGCGGGTTCTCTCCCCTTTCCGCATATTCAGCCAGCAGCATGACGAGCAAGTCCGACGCCTCGGACAGCGCTTCTTCGCGCGTCTTTCCCTGCGTTGTGAAATCGCCCAACTGGGGAAACCTGGCAAGCCACCATCCGTCGTCCCATTCCAAAAGGCAGTCATAGGTGTATCTCATGCGCGTCCTCTCGAGTTGACGGGGGCCGCAGGTTTCCACGACCCCCGCTGGTCACCACCCGGCTTGGCGCTTGACGCTTAGCCAGGTTCCCTGCGGGAGATGCTCGCCGAGTTTCCCCGACACGATGACCGTCCTTCCATCCTTTCGGTACTTCCGGTGGTCACCTCGGCATCCCACATACACGAAACCCGACTGCTCCAATCAGGCAACAACCTCGCGGGCTGTAGGCGGCTCCATGGCACCTCCTTTCCCGCAAATCTATCATATACCATATTATTATATATTTGTCAATAATTATTCTACTCATATAGATAATAATATTCTACCCGGCGGGCCTTCTAGCGCACAGAACCCAGTCCCGCTCCGCTGCGACACCCCGACGAAAGCACCGACGGAAACCGCTGACAGCGCACCAAAAAACGGCCGCCCTCCCCTCGGAAGGCGGCCGTCTGTCTGGCGGCGTATCGTTCGGGCGGAGCCGCGCGCTACCTGCTCTCGGGAGCCTCGGTGCCGTTGCCGTCAGCGGGGTCGTCCTTCCCCGCCTCGACCGGCGGCAGCGTCACCTCGCGCCCCTCGGTCGCCACGGTGGTCGACCCGTCCTTGTTCACGCGGATCTCGCCGCCGGCAGAAGGCACCTCGATGACCTCAGCCACCTCGGGCTTCGCAGCCTCGGCGGCAGCCTTCTCGGCAGCCGTCGCGGCCTCGTCGGCCTCGGCGATCCTGCGCTTCTCCTCGTCCTCGCCCGCCAGGTACTCGTCCCAGCGGTTGTCGAGCAGCGCCTGGCAGGCGGCGCCGTCCACCGTCTCGCGCTCGAGCAGGACCTTCGCCATGAGGCGCATCTGCTCGGCGTTGTCGGAGAGGATCCGGCGCGCCTTCTCGTGGGCCTCGTCCACCAGGCGGGAAACCTCGGCGTCGATGCGCCGCGCCGTCTCCTGGGAGTAGTCGCTGCGCTCGGCGAAGTCGCGACCGAGGAAGACCTCGTGGTTCGCCTCGCCGTAGACCTGCGACCCCAAATTCTCGCTCATGCCGTAGCGGGTCACCATGTTGCGGGCGAGCTTGGTGGCGCGCTCGAGGTCGTTGCTCGCGCCGGTCGTGATGTCGTCGCAGAACAGCTCCTCGGCGACGCGGCCGCCCAGCATCATGGCGAGGTCGTCGAGCATCGAAGAGCGCGTCTGCAGGAAGTGGTCCTCCTCGGGGAGCGACAGCGTGTAGCCGAGCGCCTGACCGCGGGGGATGATGCTGATCTTGTGCACCGGGTCGGCGTTGGGAAGCTTGTGGCCCACCAGCGCGTGGCCCGACTCGTGGAAGGCGATCGTGGTCCGCTCCTGCTCGGTCATCACGCGGCTCTTGCGGGCGGGGCCGGCGATGACGCGCTCCATGGACTCGGTCACCTCGTCCATACCGATGCGCGTGCGACCGCGGCGGGCGGCCAGAAGGGCGGACTCGTTCATGAGGTTGCCGAGGTCGGCGCCGGAGAAGCCCGGGGTGAGCTGGGCGATCTTGTCGAGCTTCACGTCGGTCGAGAGCGGCTTGTTGCGCGCGTGGATCTTGAGGATCTCCTCGCGGCCCTTCACGTCGGGCCGGTCGACCGTGATCTGGCGGTCGAAGCGGCCCGGGCGCAAAAGGGCCGGGTCGAGGATGTCGGGGCGGTTGGTGGCCGCAATGAGGATGACACTCTGGTGCTCCTCGAAGCCGTCCATCTCGACGAGCAGCTGGTTGAGCGTCTGCTCGCGCTCGTCGTGACCGCCGCCCACACCGGCGCCGCGCTGGCGGCCCACCGCGTCGATCTCGTCGATGAAGATGATCGAGGGGGACTGCTCCTTGGCCTTCGAGAACAGGTCGCGCACGCGCGAGGCGCCCACGCCGACGAACATCTCGACGAAGCCCGAGCCCGAGATCGAGAAGAACGGCACGCCCGCCTCGCCGGCGACCGCTTTCGCCAGCAGCGTCTTGCCGGTGCCGGGAGGGCCCACGAGCAGCACACCGTGGGGGATCTTGGCGCCGATCTCCTGGTACTTCTCGGGGTTCTCGAGGAAGTCCTTGATCTCCTGGAGCTCCTCGATGGCCTCGTCGCAGCCCGCCACGTCGGAGAACTTCACCTTGGGGCGCGTCGCGTCAGTCGTCTGGGCCTTGGTCTTGCCGAACTGCATCGCGCTCGAGTTGGGGTCGCCGAACTTGTTCATAAAGTAGACGATGACGCCCATGAGCAGGAGCATCGGCAGCAGGCTCGAAAGCAGCGAGACCCAGATGGGCGTCTGGCTCACGTCGGCCGTGTAGACGATGTCGGGATGCGCTGCCATCAGCTCGGCGAGCGAGTCCTGGCCGATGTAGGTCGAGGTGAAGGGCTGGAGCTGGGCGTCGTCGCCGACCGCCTCCTCGCTTGCCCAGTAGGTGCCCTCGATGGTCGAGAGGCGCTCGGAGTACGTGACCTCGTGCACGCGGCCGTCCTCGACGGCGGTGACGAAGTCGCTCGTGGCGAGCTCGGTCGCGGGGGTCTGGGTCCCCCCGTTCACCGCACCCGAGACGATGAAGACGACGATGACCGCCAGCAGCACGTACAGCAGGATGTTGCGCCAGTTCGGCTTGCCGTCGCCGCCGTCGCCCGAACCGCCGAAGGGCGAGAGATTGGGCTTGGGGCCGTCCTTGCCGGGCATGAAGCGCCGGTCGCGCCCGTGCGCGCCGTCGCGGCGGCCTTCCTTCTCCTCGCGGCCCTCGTCGCGGTCGGGACGTTCGTTGTTGTTGCTGTCGCTCACGGTCGAAAACTCCTTGCATGCCGCACGGCGCGGTGCGGCTCGGGGACTGTCGGTCGGGGCCGCCGCGCGGGCTACCCCTCGTAGACCTCGCGCTTGAGGACGCCGATGTAGGGCAGGTTGCGGTAGCGCTCGGCATAGTCGAGCCCGTAGCCGACCACGAACTCGTCGGGGCATTCGAAGCCGACGTAGCGCGGCGTCACGGCGGGCTTGGGGTTCTTGCACAGAAGCGCCGCAATCTCGAGCGAGCGCGGCTTGCGCGAGCCGAGGTTGGCGGTCAGGTACTTGAGGGTCAGGCCCGAGTCGAGCACGTCCTCGACGATGACGACGTCGCGGTCGCGCACGGGGGACTCGAGGTCTTTCACGATCCGCACGATGCCCGACGACTTGGCCGCCATGCCGTAGCTCGACACCGCCATGAAGTCGAGCTCGACGGGGAGGTCGACGGCGCGCACCAGGTCGGCCATGAAGACCGAGGCGCCGCGCAGGATGCAGACCATCAGGGGGTTGCTCCCGGCGTAGTCGCGGGCGATCTGGCACCCCAGCTCGCGCACGCGGCCGGCGATCTGCTCCTCGGTGAACAGGACGCGGTCGATATCGTTGGCCATGCAGTCTGACACGGTGCCTCCTCGGGCTCGCTCGCCCCCACGCGGGCCGCTCTCGCGGCGCGGTCTTCGCTCGACGGTTACGGCGCGGGGGAGTCCGCGCCGCACAAGAGCCTTAATTCTATCAGCACGCGTGTGGAGGGTCCGTATGCCGCCCGCTCATCGAGGCGAATTCCCCCAACCCACACACAGCCGCCTCCCGCCGGATAGGCGTCCGCGGCGGCGCAGCGCACCACGGGCACCCACGGGCGCTCCCGGGCGGGGACGCGGGCGTCGGCCAGCACGTCGGCGACCGGCTTGTCCGCCCCCAGGCCGAACGGCCGCATGCGCTCGCC
>DBEYOB010000173.1:0-5784 GCA_048173955.1 Coriobacteriales bacterium | reverse complement strand
GGCACGGACAGGCCCGAGGCCTCGGGCTGGCGGGTGGCCGTACGCCGCGCGCTTGCCGGCGCATAGGCGGCGTAGGCGCTCTGAGCCGCGCTCACCGCCGCCGAGACGGAGGACGTCCCGACACCGGCTCCGGCCGAGGGGGCTGCGACCGCGGAGACGGCGGACGGCAGCGAAGCGGCATGCTCCGCCATCGAGGGAGCCTTCTGCAGGGGGCCCGGCGTCGCGGCAGCCTGCGGGGCGCACCCGCGCGCGGCACGCTGGCGGAGGAACTCCTCGTCGCGCGTGCGCAGCGCCTCGGCCTCGGGCGTCGCGGCGCGTTCGAGCAGCTCCCGGCGGCGCTGAACCTGCTCGGAGGAGACGAAGCTCGGCCCCACGACCGGCGCCACGTACGAGGCGGCGTCCGCCGCCGGGCGGACGGCCTCGTTGCGCTTCGTGCGGACGAGGTCGAGGTAGCCGTCGGTCGAAAGCGAGGGCGTCGCGGGCTGCCCGTCCGAGGCGAGTTCGGCGAGCGCTATGCTGCGCCAGTCGTCGTGCTCGACCATGGGGTCGGCCGCCGCATGCGGCGAAGCGGGCGTGCGGCTCTCGTCAAACAGGTCGAGGCCCGACAGGTCGAGGTCGCTCGTAGAAGCGGTGACGCGGTGGACCGTGCCCGACCCGGTCGCCAGGATCCGCGCCGTCCGGGCAAAGACCGCCGGGTCGACCGGTTCCTGCACCCGCGAGCACGGGATCGTCGCGTCGAGGCTGTCGTCGGGCGCAAACCCGACCGAAGGCGCGCCGTGGCGCACCCCGTCGGTGCAGGGGCGCGGCACGGAGCGGTTCTGCGCAGGTCCGGAAGGCCCGGCCGCGGGAGACGTCCCCGCGGCGACGGGCGCGACGGCAAGGAACGCGTCGGTGCTGTCGGGACGCGCGGGGCGGGCTCCCCCGCCGGGACCGTCGTCGGGCGGCGTGGGCCACTCGGGTTGCGGCGCGGGCTCCGCGGCGCTTGCATGCGCGCCTTCGGCCGCGTGCGACGGCGACCCCTGCATGCCCAGCGCGAGGCGCTCGAGCTCGTCGAAACCGTCGTCGGAAAGCGATGCGGCGTGGGCTCCCGTCGAGGACGCCCGGGGGGGCTGCGGGAAGGCGGCCCCCATCGCGGCGGGCGCGGCGGCAGAGGCCGGCGCCTCCCGGACGGCGACGAACGCAGGCTCGTCTTCGCCCTCGTCGCGACGGCGCACGCTGCGGTAGACGACCGCGCCCACGCCGCCCACGGCACCGACCGCCACAAGGGCCGACGCTGCACCCAGAACGTAGGGCATGACCGGCATCGAGGTCTGTTCCTGCTCTATCGAGCCGGCAAACCCCGAAGACGCCAGCGCATCCGCCACGCTCTCGGCGAGCGACGAGGTGGAGGCGCCCACCTCGTCGCGCACGGCGGCAAGCTCGCGCTCGGCGAGCTCCGCGGCGATCGCGGCGCCGGTGAGCGCATCGCTGAGCTGCTCCCCCGTCGCAGGGTCGACGACAAACAGCGAGATGGTCGAGACGTCGGTCCCGGCGGGCAGGGCGAGCCACACGTTGCCCGCGTCGTCGGCGGTCACGTCACCGAGCACGTTGCCCGCGGCGTCGACGAAGCGGACGACCGACCCGGGGGCGACCGTCGCCGACACCGTTCCCGTCGCCTCGTCGTAGCCGCCGAAGACGGGGGCCGCGACGGAGGCGGCCGGCGCATCGGTCGGCTGCGCCTCGACGGAGGTGTCGGCCTCGGCCACTTGCTGGGCTGCGGCGTCCTCCTGGGCTTGGGCCTCGGGGTCGAAGAACGCCCCCTCGCCCGCGCCGACGGAGTCGGCGCTGCCACCCTCGGGATAGGTTTCCTCGTAGCTGGGGACGTCAGTCCCCGAGTCGGGCACGGTGACCGTGGTGTCGCCGGATCCGCCCGTGCCGGGGTCGGGCGTCGGCTCGGGGGTCGGCTCGGGCTCGGGGGCGGGCTCCGGGGTCGGCTCGGGCTCCGGGGTCGGCTCGGGGTCGACCGGCGTTTCCGGGACGTCGGGCTCGGACCCTCCGCCGGACCCCGCGTCGATGCCGGGGACGTCGGGCGTCCACCCCGCGTCGGGAATGTCGCCGAGCCCGTCCGCAAATGCCGCCGCCGGCACGACGCCCGCGGCAAGGACCGCAGCGAGGCCCGCCGCGCAGACCCTTCTGCGCCACGGCGAGGGGACGGGGGCGGCGAGGTGCGCCGGTCGGTAGGAGTGTCCTGAAGCGTGGAGCGCCACGCGCGCATTGTTATCCGGCATAGACGGGCACCTCGAAAGTCAGCGTGTAGTAGTCGTAGTCAGCCAGCATCTGGGTGATGTAGTACGTCTGGGCGTTTGCCCAGGCGACGTCGGTCGCGTACTCGTGCCAGGGCTTCTCCCGGTAGGTCTCGACCCATTCGGGATGGTACAGCATCTTGTAGAGCGTGTTCTGCCCGCTCAGCGTGGAGGCATAGCCGTACCCGAGCTCGGCGTCGGAGGCAAAGTAGGTCCTCCCGATGAACCTGGCACCGCCGTAGACGGCGTCGTACACCGTGGTCCACCCGTGCTCGTAGGCATAGCGTGCGCCGCCGTTGAGCGGGTCGGCGTCGACCGCGCCGATGCCGTAGACGTTGTAAACGAGGGTTGCGCTCCCCTTGAGCGCCTCGGGGACGTCGCCAAGGCTCGTGTAGGCCTTTCCTCTCCCCTCGACCACCGCGCCGTCTGCCCCCTCCTGCTCCGGAACGTACCAGACGCCCTGCGCCAAGGTGCTCCAGCCGTTCCCGGTCTCGTGGAGCGATTGGGCGACGAGATAGGCCTCGTTGATGCCATAGGCATAGCAGGCGTCGTGGAAGGCCTGTCCCTGACCGTCGAGCGAGCCCTTGCCCGCAAGCTGGGCGTTGAGCGTGTCGACGCTCACGCCGAGGGGCTGGGTGAGTACGAGGAACTGGAAGAAGCCCGACGTTCCCGCCGGGAAGTTGGCGGGGTCCATGTAGGTGAGCAGGTCCTCGGCGTCGGCGCGGTTCGAGGCGCTGTTGCCCACGATCCACGAGCCGTCGTTCTGCAGTGAGACAGCCTCGGCGAGCGACACGCCGTAAGAGCGTTCGGAAATCGCGTAGCTGGAGGACGGGATGACCCTGACCTGCTCGGACGACAGGTACATCGACTGCCCGTCATAGACGACGAGATACCAGCCGTCGCCCGTGGGCAGACCGGTCAGGACGGCCCCCTTGCGGAAGCTCTCGAGCTGCGCGGAGTCCCAGCTCGGCTCCGCCATGCCCGACGCAGGCACCGACGCGATGACCCATTCGGTCTCGCTTGGGGCGGGCTCGGGTTCGGGTTCCGGCTCGGGTTCAGGCTCGGGCTCGGGTTCAGGCTCGGGATCCGCGGGAGGTTCGGTCGCGACGTCCGACTTCGGGACGAACACCGTGCGCGCGGCGCCGTCGACCGTCATGCTCGCCATGAGCCACTCGCCGTCGAAGTCGGCGAACGCGAGCTGGCGGCCCGCCTCGAACGTGGCGAGCACCGCAGAGGAGGCGTCGGGGGCCTCGAAGACCCGCGCGCCGCCCGCGCCCGCCCAGCGCACGAGCGTCCCCGACTCGACCGGGGCGTACAGGCGCACGCGCGCCGCGTCGATGTAGCAGATCGACCCGTCGGAGAGGCGCGCCATGTAGTAGGCGTCGTTGAAGCCGCAGAACTGGATCGTCGCCCCGTTGGCGAACGTCTCGCTCGCGGCGCCCCCCGCGGCGGGAACCGCCAGGACGTCGAGCGCGCCGCCCACGACGGCGCCGCGCATCACGGAGGAGTCCGCCGCCGTGTAGCGGGCGAAGTTCGCCTCGTCCAGATTGAAATAGCGGGTCTCGCCGCCGAAGCCCGCCGCGAACCAGCCGTCTCCCAGGTCGAGCGCCTGGAGCGTGGTCGCCGCCGCGACGCTCCCCACCTGACCGGAGGAGGCGTCCTGCTGCGCATAGAGCGGGATGTCGGCGAGCGCGGTTCCCTTCACCACCTCGCCGGGGGCGGCGGAGGCGGGAGGCGGTGCCAAAAAGAGTGCCCATGCCGCCAGCACGGCGAGCACCGCGACCAGGGCGGCGCCGAGCGGGCGGCTTGTCGGCAACGGTCTGCTGCGTTTCACGTGTATGTCTCCGTTGCGTTCTTGTTGTCGAGTTCCCAGTATGCGGGCCACACTGCGCCCATATGGTATAACCTTACCCAAACTGCGCGCCCGGCACAAGCTCGCACGCTCGTTCTCCCTGCAAAACACGCGTGGCCGCTCGGCGAATCAACCGAACGGCCACATATGCGGCGGTGCAACTGTGAAGTTAAAGCTCGTCTCGAGGGTTAACCCCTGCACACGAAACTAGAAGTCGCCGTTGAGCTCCTGCATCTGGGCCTTCTTGGCGCTGCGCACGAGGAACTCCTCGTTGGTGGCGGTCGCCTTGAGGCTCTTGATGAGCGAGGACATGGCGCGCTCGTTGGAGTTCATGCCGGCGAGGATGCGGCGGATGCCCCACACGAACGGCGCGATGCTCGGGTCGAGCAGCAGCTCCTCCTTGCGCGTCCCCGACGCGATCGGGTCGATGGCCGGGAAGATGCGGCGGTCGGCGAGGTCGCGGTCGAGCTTGAGCTCCATGTTGCCCGTGCCCTTGAACTCCTCGAAGATGACCTCGTCCATCTTGGAGCCCGTGTCCACCAGCGCGGAGGCGAGAATGGTGAGCGAGCCGCCGTTCTCGATGTTGCGCGCCGCGCCGAGGAAGCGCTTGGGCGGATAGAGCGCCGTGGAGTCGACGCCGCCCGAGAGGATGCGGCCGCTCGCCGGCTGGGCGAGGTTGTAGGCGCGGGCCAGGCGCGTGATGGAGTCGAGGAGGATGACGACGTCCTCGCCCTGCTCGACAAGGCGCTTGGCGCGCTCGACGACGAGCTCGGACACCGTGATGTGGTTGTCGCACGGCATGTCGAACGTCGAGGCGACGACCTCGCCGCGAATCGAGCGCTGCATGTCGGTGACCTCTTCGGGGCGCTCGTCGACGAGCAGGCAGATGAGGTGCACCTCGGGGTTGTTCGCCGCGATGCTCTCGGCGATCTTCTTGAGCACCGTGGTCTTGCCTGCCTTGGGCGGGCTGACGATGAGGCCGCGCTGGCCCTTGCCGATGGGCGCCACCAGGTCGATGCAGCGCCCCAGGATCGAGTCCTTGCCGTGCTCCATCTTGAGGGGCTCCGAGGGGAACACCGGCGTCAGGTCGCCGAAGCGGGGTCGCCCGCGCAGCTCGTCGGGCGTTTTGCCGTTGACCAGGAGCACCTTGTTGGCCGCCGGGTATTTGTCGTTGGGGCGGCCGGCGCGGCCGATGCCCGCGACCTCGTCGCCGCGGCGCAGCCCGTTGGAGCGGACCATGCCCGCCGCGATGTAGACGTCGTTCTCGGAGGCGAGGTAGCCTTTGGTGCGGATGAAGCCGAACCCCTCGGGGGCGAGGTCGAGGATGCCCTTGAACTCGAAGAAGCCCTCCTGTCTCACCATGGCGGCGTACACCGCGTCGATGAGTTCGGGCTTCTTGAGGCCGGCCGGGTCGATGCCGAGCTCGTTGGCCTTGGCGCGCAGGTCGCCGACCTTGAGCTCCTCGAGCTCCGCCCGGTTCGTGCGCGGCTCGACGACGGCGTCGCGGCGGTCCCTGCCGTTGCGGCGGCCGTTCTTCCCGAACTGCTGACCCTGGGAACCGACGCCCTGCGCCTGGCGGCCGTCGCGCTCGCCACGGCCGTCGCGCGGGCGCTGCTGGCCCTGGTGGCCGTCGCGCGGGCGCTGCTGGCC
>DBEYOB010000172.1:0-2135 GCA_048173955.1 Coriobacteriales bacterium | reverse complement strand
GCCCACCAGGGCGTCGTCTGCGAGGTGCCGCCCTTCCGCTACGCCGACATCCACGACATCGCCCGCGCCGGCGCGGCGCGGCGCGCCTCGCTCGTGCTCGTGCTCGACCACGTGACCGACGAGGGCAACCTGGGGGCGATCATACGCACCGCCGAGGTGATGGGCGCCGACGGCGTCGTCATCCCCTCGAAGCGCGCGGCCCAGGTGACCGTGGGCGTCTACAAGACCTCGGCCGGCGCGGCGCTTCACCTGCCGGTGGCGCGCGTCCCCAACCTGGTCGCCGCGCTCGAGGTGCTCAAGGGGGCCGGGTTTTGGGTCGCCGGCGCGTCCGAGCACGCGCGCGACGACATCTGGCACGCCCCGCTCGAGGGCCGGATCGCTCTGGTCGCCGGCAGCGAGGGCACGGGCATCTCGCGCCTGGTGCGCGAGTCGTGCGACTTCCTGGTGGCGCTGCCGCAGCGCGGCCGCGTCGGCTCGCTCAACGTGGCGCAGGCGACCACCGCGATCTGCTACGAGTGGCTGCGCCGCTGCAGCGCGGCGGGCCTGCTCGACGACGCGCCCGCGGCGCGCTAGGGCGGCGAAGGTGGCTATCATCCGCAAGCGCGTCCTGGTGGTGGACGGCTACAACGTCATCCGCGACAGCCCGCGCTACCGCCGCCTCATCGACGAGGACCTCGCCGGCCCCATCCTGCACGACGTGTACGTGCGCGCACGCACGGCGCTCATCGCCGACGTCGCGGCGTTCGCGCAGGGGAGCTACGAGGCGGCGACCGTGGTGTTCGACGGCTTCGGCAACCCCGACCCCGAGCGTCCGCCCCTGCGCAGGGCGGGCGTCGACGTTGTCTTCTCGCCGAGCGGCGTCGAGGCCGACGCGGTCATCGAGCGCCTGGTGGCCGAGCGGCGCGCGGCGGGCTGCGAGGTGACGGTCATCACCTCGGACGCCGGCGTGCAGTCGACCGTGTTCGGCGACGGCGTCGTGCGCCTGTCGGCGCGCATGTTCGACAACGAGGCGAGCGCGATGAACGAGCAGATCGCCGAGCGCGCGGTGGCCCCCTTCACGGGCGGCCCCGTCCACGCGACGGTGGCGGACCGCCTGCCGGCCGACGTCCGTGCGCGCTTGAAGGAGATGTCCCTGCCGCGCGCGTCGCGCCGGTCGAGGGGAACAAAGGCACCGTAGGGGTTTCGCAGGGGTTTCCTGGATCCCGCGGGACGCCCGCCTCGGCGGGCTCGATTGGAAGGAAGGGTACGACATGGCGAAACAGACGCCCGAGCGCGAGCAGTGGGCCACGAAGAGCGACGAGCACAGGACCGACTTCGCCAAACCGCCGAGCGCGAAGGGCCCCGCGGCCGCCGCGTGGGCGCTGTGGGTCGTCGGCTTCGCCCTGGAGTGCCTGGGCGTCGTCGCCCTGGCCGGCTGGCCGCACATCCCGGGCCTGTCCGACGTCCCGGCCGCCACGCTGGCGGTCGCCCTCGTCGCCGACCTGGTTGTCGTGCTCCTCGCGACCTCGTTCTACAAGCGCGCCCAGGCGCGCCGCTCCAAGAAGGGGCAGGGCGTCGTCCCCGCCGTCATGGCGACGGTCGCCTTCGTCCCCATGGTGCTGTTCTTCGTCACGTCGAAGAACGCGGGCCCGCGCCTGCGCGTCGCCGCGACCGCCGCGGCGGTCGCGACCGTCGCGGCGCTGGTCGGCGGCGGTGTGGCGCTCGGCCAGATGGGGTAGCCTCCCGCCGGCGCCCCGCCGGGATGCGCTGTGTAGAATCGCCGATGCCGCCCGCGCCCGTTTGTGGCGCGGGCGGCATTTGTGTATCGTAGGCAACGGCCTTTTCGGTCGCGATGCAGGGGAACGGCATGCGCCGGCGTAGCTCAATGGCAGAGCAACCGCCTTGTAAGCGGTAGGTTGCGAGTTCGACTCTCGCCGTCGGCTCCATCTCCCCTCGCGCCCGGTTCGGGGAGCGCGGTTCACCTCCGGTTACGAATTGTGGAGGGCTGATGAGATGCCGCGAATTCCGAAGTTGTGTTTGACAGGCCGGGGGACGTAGCGTAATATGTCCTTCGCTCGTGAGCACCACGCGCACGGGCACAAGGTTCTACCAGGGTTTTGCTTGATAAGAGAAGAAAACATGGGAGTGTGCCCGAG
>DBEYOB010000171.1:0-5518 GCA_048173955.1 Coriobacteriales bacterium | reverse complement strand
ACGCCGCGCCGCGCCCGGCGGTGCGCCTCCTGCCGGGCGACGAGCGCGCCGTGCGCGTCGAGCGCGAGGTCCTCGCGACCATGGCGGCGGCGGTCGACGAGGCGCGCCCCTTCGCGGAGCGCATCGCGCGGATCTCGTGGGCGGACCCCGACCACGAGGCGATCGCCTGGTCGATCCTCGCGAGCCCCGAGGGGAGCGGGGCCTCCGACGTCCTCACGGCGGCCGAGGAGGTGTGCCCGCGCGCCGCGCAGATCCTGGCGGACGGGGCGGCCTCGTTCGACGGCGGCGACGCGCCGACCGCCCGCACGCTCGACATCCTGCTCGACAACCTCGAGATGCGCTCGATCCGCCGCCGCATCGACCAGGGCAGGGCACTCCTGCGCACCGCCTCTGACATGGACGCCGCCTCCTACGACGCCCTGTTCTCCGAGCTCACGGAGCTGCAGGGCCGCCTGAAGGGACTTGAGGCAAAGGTGCGCTCGCTGTCGTAGGTTTTGTGTAGCCGGGCTTGAATAATCGTCGGTTTGATTACATAATGAAGCGCTTACAGGTTGCGGATAATGGATATATACCTTTCCAAACCGCCGTCGCGGGGCGTGCCGCGTGGACTGCCTTGCGGGCGGGGTGCGACAACACGGTGAAAGGACGAGGATTGGCCAAGAACATGAAGGAGATCGCCCTGTCCGAAGAGCTGACGGCCGCCGTGGACAAGCTGGTCGCCGTCGGCAAGGGGTCCGGGTCGGTCACCGAGGACGACATCCAGGTAGCCCTTGCCGAGATCGACGTCGACTCCGACGAGCTCGCCGCGGTCTACGACGCCATCAGGGCGCAGGGCGTCGACGTCTCCTCCGCAGGCGAGGAGATGTCCAAGGACGAGGCCGAGGAGTTCGCCGAGGAGGAGATCGAGGACGAGATCGACACCTCCGAGGCCGCCGTCGTCGACGCCGAGCTCGGGAAGACCCCGCTCGCCCCGACCGGCCGCAAGCGCAAGCACGTGAGCCGCCGCGACCAGCCCCCCGCACCCGTCATGCTGACCGGCGACCCGGTGCGCATGTACCTCAAAGAGATCGGCAAGGTCGACCTGCTGTCGGCCTCCGAGGAGATCGACCTGGCGATGAAGATCGAGGCCGGCCTCGAGGCGACCCGCCGGCTCGACGAGGCCGAGGCGAGCGGCGAGACGCTCCAGCGCTCCGAGATGCGCCGCCTGACCCGCGTCGAGCAGGTCGGCCTCGACGCGAAGCAGCGGCTCATCAGCGCGAACCTGCGCCTGGTGGTCTCCATCGCCAAGCGCTACGTCGGGCGCGGCATGCTCTTCCTCGACCTCATCCAGGAGGGAAACCTCGGCCTGATCCGCGCGGTCGAGAAGTTCGACTACACGAAGGGCTTCAAGTTCTCGACGTACGCGACCTGGTGGATCCGCCAGGCCATCACCCGCGCGATCGCCGACCAGGCGCGCACCATCCGCATCCCGGTGCACATGGTCGAGACCATCAACAAGCTCGTGCGCGTGCAGCGCAAGCTCCTGCAGGACCTGGGCCGCGAGCCCACGCCCGAGGAGATCGCCGAGGAGATGGACATGACCCCCGACCGGGTGCGCGAGATCCAGAAGATCTCGCAGGAGCCCGTGTCGATGGAGACCCCCATCGGCGAGGAGGAGGACTCCCAGCTCGGCGACTTCATCGAGGACTCCCAGGCCGTGGTGCCCCCCGACGCGGCGAGCTTCAGCATGCTGCAGGAGCAGATCCGCGCGGTGCTCGACACGCTCGCCGAGCGCGAGCGCAAGGTCATCGAGCTGCGCTTCGGCCTCGCCGACGGCCATCCCCGCACGCTCGAGGAGGTCGGCAAGGAGTTCGGCGTCACGCGCGAGCGCATCCGCCAGATCGAGAGCAAGACGCTCGCCAAGCTGCGCCACCCCTCGCGTTCGAGCAAGCTCAAGGACTTCCTCGAGGACTGACGCGACCGCGTCCGTCCCGTCCGTCGAACGGACCGCCGGCGCCCCGCCCCTCCGAGATTCCGGGAGGGCGGGGCGCCGCGTATGGAGGTGCGCCGCCGACCGGGCGGAACGGGCGGCGAAATGTGGATTTGCTCCACAGACGAAACTTTTTCTTGCGTCGGTTCGGGCAATGCGTATACTGAACTTCGTTGCTTTTGAGCGAGATTCCCCGATAGCTCAATGGTAGAGCACTCGGCTGTTAACCGAGGTGTTGCAGGTTCGAGCCCTGCTCGGGGAGCCAGCAATTTTCAACCGGAGGTTCCCCTCCGGTTTTTTTGTTTCGAGCGCGCGGCCCACGTCCTCTCCCGCGCTTTGCGTGGGATAGCTGTGACGTCGGCCGTCGACGCGCACCTCGCCCGGCGGACGTGCTACCATTGCCGCCGCACTGCCTCCTTAGCTCAGCGGATAGAGCGTTCGCCTCCGGAGCGAAAGGCCGACGGTTCGAGCCCGTCAGGAGGCACCATGTGCACCTCCGCCCTCTCCCGGCGCGCTGCCGGGGGAGGGCTTTTGCTTTTAGCCCCTGGATTCCGTAGCTCGTGTGGCAACGGTCGCCATGTTCGGCGTCGCGCCTTTCGGCGGAGCCGTTGCGCTTACAATGGTCCGGCACAAGCGCGCGCGGCCCGCAGGACGCGAGGCCGGCCGCCATACGGCCGGGGAGAGGAAGTCATATGGAGGACCGTTCCACTACGACAGCAACGCTCAATGCGGGAGGGGCGACCTTCCGCTACGTCCCGCTCTCCTCGGTGCCGGGAGCCGAGCGGCTTCCCTATGCGCTCAAGATCCTCCTCGAGAACGTCCTGCGCCGCTCCGGGGGGACCCCGGAGGGGCTTGCCGCGGCGCGCGCGATCGTCGAGGCGGGCCTGGCGGGGCGCGTGGGCCCCGAGGTCGAGTTCATGCCGGCGCGCGTGCTCTTCCAGGACTTCACCGGCGTTCCCGTCATGTGCGACTTCGCGGCCATGCGCGAGGCCGTCGCGCGGCTGGGGGGCGACCCCCAGCGCGTCAACCCGCTCATCCACTGCGACCTGGTCATCGACCACTCGGTCATGGGCGACGTCGCGGGCTGCCCCGGCGCCGCGCGCGAAAACGAGCGAATCGAGTTCGAGCGCAACGAGGAGCGCTACCGCTTCCTCAAGTGGGCGCAGTCGTCGCTGCGCAACGTGACCGTCCTTCCGCCCGCCGCCGGGATATGCCACCAGCTCAACATCGAGATGCTCGCGTGCGGCGTGGCCCGGGACCCGCAGGGCGGCCCGGACGGCGGGGCCGGCGCGGCGGTGTGCCCCGAGGGGCCCCTCGCGTATTTCGACACGGTCGTCGGGACCGACTCGCACACGACCACGGTGGGCGGCATCGGCGTGCTGGGCTGGGGCGTCGGCGGCATCGAGGCGGAGGCGGCCGCGCTCGGGCAGCCCATACCCATCCTCGTCCCCAAGACGTACGGCATCCGCATGACCGGCAGGCTGCGCGAGGGCGTCACCGCCATGGACCTCGCGCTGACCGTGGCGAAGCTGCTCCGCTCCAAGGGCGTCGTCGGCTGCTTCGTCGAGGCGTTCGGCGACGGCGTGGCGACGCTCTCCGCCACCGAGCGGACGTGCGTGAGCAACATGTCGCCCGAGTACGGCTGCACCTGCCTGCTGTTCCCCTTCGACGAGCGCACGGTCGCCTACTACGCCCAGACCGGCCGCGACCCCGGCCAGGTCGCGCTCATCGAGGCCTACGCCAAGGCCCAGGGCCTTTGGCACCACCCCGCGCGCGATGCCGTCTACGCCGAGGTCGTCGAGCTCGACCTCGGCACCGTGGAGCGCTCCATCGCCGGCCCGTCGCGCCCGCACGAGCTCATCGCGCTCTCGGGTGCGCGCGCTGCGGTCGAGGAGGTCTGCCGCTCCCACGGGCGCACGCCCGGGGAGGGCGTCGAGGTGCGCATCGGCGACGCCGCCCACCGCATCGAGAACGGCGCCATCGCCATCGCCGCGATCACGAGCTGCACGACGACGGCCGACCCGCGCATGATGCTCGCCGCGGGCCTGCTGGTCAAGAACGCCGCCGACGCCGGGGTGTACGCCAAGCCGTGGGTCAAGCGCCTGCTCTCGCCGGGAAGCCACGCCACCGAGCTTCTGCTCGAGCGCGCGGGCCTGCTCGGGAGCCTCGAGCTCCAGGGCTTCTACACGGCGGGGTACGGATGCATGAGCTGCATCGGCAACTCGGGACCCATCGCCGCCGCCCTGCACGACGTCGCCCGCCAGGTCGACCTGGCGGCCGTGGTCTCGGGCAACCGCAACTTCGAGGGGCGCATCTCGCCCGACGTGAGCCAGAACTACCTCGCCGCCCCCGCCACGGTCGTCGCCTACGCCCTGGCCGGCACGGTCGACTTCGACTTCGACGGACAGCCGCTCTCCCAGGGCCCCGCGGGCCCGGTGTACCTGCGCGACCTGTGGCCGAGCGACGCCGACGTGGACGCGCTGCTCCGGTCGTGCGTCGACGGGAGCCTCTACGCCGAGGCGTCGCGCGACCTGACGCGCGGCAGCGAGCGCTGGCGCGCCCTCGAGGCGGCCCCGAGCGAGACGTTCGCGTGGGACGAGTCCTCGACCTACATCCGCCGCCCCCCGTACTTCGACGGGATGACCGCCGACCGGCCCGAGCCGGCGGCGATCGAGGGGGCGCGCGCCCTGGTGCGCCTCGGCGACTTCGTCACCACCGACCACATCTCGCCGGCCGGCCCCATCGCCGCCGACTCCCCGGCCGCGCGCTACCTGCGCGAGCGCGGCGTGGGGGACGCCGACTTCAACACCTACGGCTCGCGCCGGGGCAACCACGAGGTCATGGAGCGCGGAACGTTCGCCAACGTCAAGCTCAGGAACGCCCTTGCGGGCGGGCGCATCGGCTGCTGGACGCTCGACCAGCTGAGCGGCGAGCTCGCCAGCGTGTGGGACGCGGCCGTCGGCTACGGGGAGCGCGGCGTCCCCCTCGTCGTGGTCGCCGGGCAGATGTACGGCTCGGGCTCGAGCCGCGACTGGGCGGCGAAGGGCCCGATGCTCCAGGGCGTGCGCGCGGTGCTGGCGTCGTCCTTCGAGCGTATCCACCGCTCGAACCTGGTGGGCATGGGCATCCTTCCCCTGCAGTTCGCCGAGGGGAGCGACGCCGACTCGCTGGGTCTCGACGGCACGGAGGTCTACAGCATCCCCGCCGTCGACCTGACCTCCTGCGAGCTGCCCGCCACGGTCGCGGTGCGCGCCGTGTCGGCGGACGGCGCCGTCAGGGAGTTCCCCGCGGTCGTCCGGGTGGACACGCCGACGGAAGCGGTTTACATTGCGCATGGGGGCATCCTGCCCTTCATGGTGAGGAAGATGGCGGCGCGCGGGTAGCGCGCCGGGACGCGCGGGGGCGGCGGAAAGGGGAGCGGCGCGATGTTCTGCCCGTATTGCGGAGAGCGCCTGAGCGAGGGCGACAACTTCTGCACCCGCTGCGGCAAACGGCTGCCGCAGCGGGTTTCGCCCGCCGTGCCAGCCGCGCAGGCCCAGCCTGCGGCGG
>DBEYOB010000170.1:0-10471 GCA_048173955.1 Coriobacteriales bacterium | reverse complement strand
GCGTCGCCTGCGGCCCCGCCGGCGTTCGCCACGTCGGGCGCGGTTGCGGCATGCGGGGCGCCGCGATCCGCCTCGGCGATCGCGCCGACCGACCTGCCCCCGACGACGGCCAGAAATTCCTCAAAGTCCCCGGGCTCGTCGACGTCGAAGAAGATGCGCCCGTCGTCGGGCCCGTCGAACGCGACGGGGTTCGCGGCGAGCGCACCGGACGCGAAGAGCCGACGCGCGCCCTCGTCGCCCCCCAGGTCGAGCAGCAGGGGGAGCGCGGCGCGCGGGAACAGGCACGGGTTGCCGCCCCTGCCGCCGCGGGAGGCGCGCAGCGCATACACCGCATGGCCATCCGGGCCCGCCGTCGAAAAGCCGTCCGCATCTTCGGGCGCGGCGCCTGCATGCGCCGTCATGAGTGCGTCGAGGTGGCGCGCCTCGACGAACGGTTGGTCGGCCGTCATGACGACGAGCGCGTCGAACCCGCCTTCGAGCGCGGCGCGCGCCGCACAGGCGACCGAGGAGGCCTGGCCAGTCTCCCACGCCCCGTTGACGAGCACCGAGGGACGCCCGGCTTCGCAACCCCCCGCGCACCCGGACGCGCAGCGGCCCACGACCGCACGGACCTCGTCGACGTTCGGCCCGCACACGACGGCGACCCCCGAAGCCCGGCTCGCGCACGCCGCGGCGCAGGCACGCTCGAGGAGGCAGGTCTTCGATCCCTTCGAGTCAAGATAGGGAAGGAGCAGCTTGGGCGCCCCCATCCGCCGCGACGCCCCCGCCGCGAGGACGGCGACCAGCGCGCGCCCGTTCGACTCGACCGCCATGGCCCGCCTCCGTTCGCATCGGGACGGCACGCAGGGCCGTCCAAACGTACACCTGTGCAACCATAGCGCCGATGCGCCGCACGGCCCATTACCCGAACGGGGAATGGCACACAGTAGACGGGGTGGCACATGCACCGCAGTCAGGCGGACCACGGTACCGAAGCCCCTCGGGCGGAAACTGCTCAGACGGAAGCCGCCCGAGCGAGAACATCCGCAATCAATGCTCTAACTACAGCCGAATCTGTGCAAAGCCGCTTCGAGTGCATTGCGAAAAAGCATCCTTGTTGCGAAGACTGACGCGTTAAATTCAGGGAAGATTGCACATTGATAAGATGGCTTACTCTTCCGTAATTTAGCGTTTCTCTACCATATTTTATATTCTTCGTTCAAGGACATCCAAGGGCGCACTCGAGGCACTTTTGCACACATCGGGCCGTTTTCAGGTGCAGCGACCCGCCCCGGGCAAGTCTTGGCTCGCCCCAGATGTCCTGAACATGCACCGGCACGTCTTGGCTGCTGGCATCGCATCCAGGCCATCCAGGCCATCCCGACCCGGCACCTCCGACGGACCTTTGGTATACTGTAGAGGTTTGCCGCGACACGTTTGCCACGGCGCATGCCGCGGCAGGGCAGGCGAGGGGAGGCCGGGCCGTATGAGCGATCGTGGGGGAGCCCCGTCCTTCGGGAGCGTTCTGCTCCCGTCGAAGATACGAATCCCGCTGCAGGGGGGTCCGACCGTCGAACGGCCGCGCGCGGCCGCCAAGCTTGCGCGCGCGTTGCAGGCGCGCCTCACCCTGCTCGTCGCTCCGGCCGGGTACGGCAAGACGACGGCGGTGCTCTCGTGGGCGGCCGACCAGGGGAAGGCGACCGTGGCCTGGTACGCCACTGGCCCCGAAGACCGCTCGGTCGAACGGTTCTGGCTCTACCTGGGAGGCGCGCTCGCAGCGGCGGATCCCCGGCTTGCCGGCATCCTGGACGAGGACGGCCTCTGCGACACGTTCGCCAAATCCCTGCCCGCCATCGACGCCGCCATCACGCGGCTCTACGCATACGACCGGCCGCTCGCCATCGTCCTCGAGGACCTGCACTGCGTCGCGGGCGGAGACGAGATCATGGCGAGCCTGCGCCACCTCGTCCGCCACATGCCGCCCCACGTCCACATCGTCGCCACCTCGCGGCGGCCCCTCTCCCTTCCGCTCGCCAAGATGCGCGTCGAAGGGTCGCTCGTCGAGGTGGGGGAGGACGACCTCGCCTTCGGCCCCGAGGAGACGGCGCGGTTCTTCCAGATGCAGGGGCTCGAGCTCTCGTCAGGACAGCTCGACGAGGCCGCGCACCTCACGCACGGCTGGCCCGCCGGCTGCCGCCTCGTCGCCCTGCTGTGCGCCGACGGCGCGGCACCGACCGGCGGCCGCTCGATCGACCGGGCGCGCGACGACCTGCAGGACTACCTGTTCGAGGAGGTCCTCGAAAGCATCGACCCCGCCGTCGTGCGGTTCATGGTCGAGACGTCGCTGGTCGACTCGTTCAACATCTCGCTCGCGAAGGCGCTGACCGGCCTGCCGCTCGACGAGGTCATGTCGCGCATCGACGCCGTGGTGGGTGACGGCCTGTTCGTCGAGTGCGTCGAGCGCGACGGGGGTGAGGCCTGGTACCGCTACCAACCGCTGCTCGCCGACCTTCTGCGCAACCGCTCCGCGCGCCTCGACCAGGGCGAGCTCCTTGCGACGTACGGGCGCATATTCCGCTGGTACGAGGCGAACGGCTACTACGAGGCCGCCGTCGAGGTGGCGACGCGCATCCACGACTACGCGCAGATCAGGCGCCTCATCGTCGACAACTGGGAGCGTCTGTACATGGACGACGCCCACCACGTCCTGCTGCGCTGGGCGGCCAACCTCCCGCGCGGCGAGATCATGTGCAGCCCCTTCGTCTGCGCGGCGCTCTCCATGCCGCTCGCCCTGCGCGGCGACAACGACGAGGCGCATGCCTATCTGCGCCACGCCATCGAGAACCTCAAGGACGACCAGGACTTCCTCTTCGCGTTCTGCACGGTCCAGAAGGCGTTTCTCGCCTCGTTCGAAGGCAAGGAGGCGGACATGCGCGTCCTTGCCGAGAAGGCACTCCGGTACCTGCCCGAGCGCGAGACCTACCTGCGCGGTATGATGATGCAGATCGGTGCCGCCGCGCATCTCGGGAGCCGTCCCCTGGAGGCCCGCGCGCTGTTCGCGCGGGCGGTCGACGCGCAGCTCGGGGAAGGCAACCGCCTGCTGTCGTGCTCCGCGCTCAGCAACCTCGCCATCTGCGACGCCGACCTGGGCTACATGGCCGAGGCGAAGCACTACGCCGAGCAGGCGCTCTCCCTGTTCTCCGAGGCGCAGAGGCGCGAGAAGCCCATGCTGAGCTACGCGTGGCTGAGCCTCGCGCTCGCGTATTACGAGCAGGGCGACCTCGACGGGGCGCTCGGCGCCTGCGACGCGGCGGAGCAGTCGATGCGCGAAAGCGGCATGGCCGACAAGCGCGCCGAGGTCCTCGCCTTGCGCGCCAAGGTCGCCTGCCGCAAGGGGGAGCCGGGAGCGGCGGAGACGCTCGCCCGCGCGCTCGTCGTCAACGAGCCGGGCGCCCTGCGCGCCCTGCCGCAGCTGCCCCTGGTGCGCGGGTGCGCCGAAGCCATGCGGTCCCGCTCGCTCGAGCGGCTCGCATCGCGCGACGCCCCCGCGGCGACGCTCCTGTTCGACGCCGGTGTCGCGTTCTGCCTCGACGCCGTCACCCGCTACGAGGACGCCTGTTCCCTCGCCGACGTCGCCGACCCAGACGAGCGCTCGCTGTTCGTCCATGCGAACGTGCTGGCCGCGGCGTTCTCCGAGAAGGTGGCCCGCACCCAGGCGGCCGAGCGCTATTTGGCGCGCGCCGCGCGGGTGGCGCTCGAGTGCGGCCTTCCCTCCGCCCTGACCGGCAACGCCCCCATCGTCGCCCCCGTCGCGGACCGCCTCGCGCGCACCGCTGAGGGGGCCGGGCTCTCCGCGTTCCTCCGCGACGCGCTCGCCGGGCCGTCCCGCACCGAGGGAGAGGCGGCCCGGCTCACCGAACGCGAGGTCGACACCATGCGCCGCATCGCCGCGGGCATGTCGGTCGCCGAGGCGGCCGACGACATGGTCGTCTCGCGCGAGACGGTCAAGAAGCACCTTGCCAACATCTACGCCAAGCTCGGCGTCCACTCCAAGATGCAGGCCGCGGCGCTCCTGCGCGAGCGGGGCGTGCTGTAGCCCCGGCCCGAAGGCCGCCGGGCGCCCCGGCTTCCCCCCAATATCACCCATCCGGGGAATGACGCCTTACCCCCGTGCGGCGCTACCTTGTTCACCGTCAGGCATCCGGCCACCACGGCGGAGGCAAGCAGGAGAGCAAGGGAGGAGACCACATGGCGCAAGACGTAACACGCCGCGACTTCCTCAAGGCGGGCGGCGTGGCCGCCGGCGTTGCGGCAAGCCTCGGCATCGGCTCCATCGTCGGCGTCGAAGAGGCGCAGGCGGCCGAGGTCACGGTCCAAACGGTGACCGACTTCGTGTACACCTGCCCGGTGTGCGGCCAAAAGACCACCGACTTCGAGTCGCTCAAGCAGCACTTCTCGGAGCACCATCCCGACGCCGCGGTTCCCGAGTGCGCGGTGCTCACCATCAACGGCAACGAGTTCAAGGTCCAGGTCGAGCCGCACTGGACGCTGCGCGAGACGCTGCAGCGCGCGATCGGACTGACCGGCTGCGCAAAGGAGATGTGCGACCGCGGCGGATGCGGTTCCTGCACCGTGCTCATCGACGGGATACCGGCCCTTTCGTGCTCGACGCTCGCCGTCGAGGTCCAGGGCAGGCAGATCGAGACGTCGGAGGGCATCGCCGCCACCCCCAAGTGGCGCCCGCTCGTCGAGGCGTACGCCAAGCACGACGCCGCCCAGTGCGGCTACTGCACGCCCGGCCAGTTCACCGTCGCCAAGTACATCATCGAGAAGTATGGCGAGCCCACCGCCGAGCAGATCCGCTACGAGCTGTCGGGCAACATCTGCCGCTGCGGCACCTATTCGCGCCACGTCGAGGCGATCCAGGAGGCCGCCGCGGCCATCGCCGCAGGCCTCGATCACCTGCCCGAGGAAGGCGCCGACGACGCCGGGGCAGCTACCGAGGGAGGTAACTAATGGGAGAAACGTCAACCTGGGAGCTCGAGGGCACCAACCAGGACCGCGAGGACTTCAAGGTCGTCGGCACCTGGGACCATCCCGGCCGCCAGAGCTGGGACATGATCTCGGGGGCGGCCAAGTTCCCCTCCGACCTGTGGAAGGAGGGCACCCTCACCGCCATGGCGCTGCGCAGCCCCTACGGGCACGCCATGGTGAAGAGCATCGACGTCTCCGAGGCCGAGAAAATCGAAGGCGTCAAGCTCGTCCTCACCTACGAGGACGAGGAACTGGCGAGCATGCCCAAGTACCGTCCCTCCTACTACGAGTTCGGCGGCAACCCGCTTTTGGGCACCGAGGCCGAGTTCGAGGGCGACGAGGTGGGCGCCGTCGTGGTCGCAATCAACGAGGAGGTCTGCAAGAAAGCGCTCGACGCCATCAAGGTCGAGTGGGAGGTCCTGCCCTTCATCCTCGACCCGCGCGAGGCGGCCAAGCCCGGCGCGCCCATCCTGCGCCCCGAGATGAACCCCGACTCGAACATGACGGGCAACACCTTTGGCGCCGCGACCGAGTGGGAGATCGGCTGCGCCGAGGACGGCTTCAAGGAGGCCGACCACATCGAGGTCGTCAACTACGGCCGCCCGATGTGGAACCAGTTCCGCTCAATGCCCCCGGCGTACTTCTCCTACTGGGACGACGACCCCTGGGGCAACCCGGACGGCGAGAAGATGTGCTATGTGACTAACCACGCGCACTTCCCGAGCAACGGACCGCTCGTCTCCGCCTTCATGGGAACCGACACCTGGGCCGACAAGTACCGCGCCCTCACGCCCTACATGGCCTCGCGCTACTGCGACTTCGTCGAGAAGCGCGGCGCCCAGTTCGCCCCGGTGCTCTCCAAGCGCCTCGGCGGCGTGCCGGTGCGCGTCGTGTCGACCCGCCGCCAGGCCTTCGATGCCAACGTGCCGCAGTCCTACTTCACCGTGCGCATCGGCTTCAAGGACGACGGCACCCTGGTCGCCGTCCAGTCGAACAACGTGCACCAGAGCGGCGCGCGCGGCGGCTACGGCGACAAGACGCACGGCCACCTGGTCCTGCCGGCCAACGCCCAGGGCTTCAAGAGCACGTCCTGCCCCAACATCTACTCCGAGATGAGCTATTACGTCACCAACGGGGCCTGCACCACCGCCGACCCCGGCAAGGACGTGTGGGAGCCCGTCAACCTCGCCTTCGCGAAGATCGCCGACACGCTCGGCATGCCCATCACCGACGTCATCATGAAGAACGTCAAGGTCACCGAGCCGTCGCTTTCCGCCTGCATGGAGGCGGGCAAGGAGGCGTTCCACTGGGACGAGAAGTGGCACCTCGCCGGCGAGCGCATGCTCGAGGACGGGAGGCTCCACGGCGTCGCGGCCCGCGCCTGCTGGTCGATGACCTGGGGCATGATCTCGTACAACATCAACCTGCGCATGGGCATCGACGGCAAGATCTACATGCCCTACGCGGAGTCGCTCATCGGCACCTACTGGCCCGACGCGGTCCAGATGGTCATCGCCGAGGAGATCGGCATGAAGCTCGAGGACGTCATCGTCTACTACGCGCCCAACTACAACAACTGGCAGCAAGGCGACGCCGCCGACCGCGGCGCGAGCTGCACCTGGACGGCCAAGGAGGCCGCCGTCCAGCTGCGCGAGCAGATCCTCGCGACGGGCGCCTCGACGTTCGGCGTCACCCCCGAGGAGGTCGACATCGTCGACTCGATGATCGTCCTCAAAGCAGACCCCACCCAGCAGATGTCGCTCAAAGGCATCGGCCAGCTCGCCGTGGGCTACTGCGGCAAGCCCTCCGTCCCGTTCCAGAACGACGTCATCCGCACCATGAACGTCGACTTCTGCGAGGTCGCCGTCGACACGGAGACCGGCCTCGTCGAGATCCTCGACTACTGCACCGCGCACGACTTCGGCAAGGTCATCCGCCCCTCCTCGGCGCTTGGCCAGCTTGAGAACGCCCTCACGATGGCCTCGGGGCGCGCCCTGCGCGAGGAGATCGTCTGGGACGAGGGCACCGGTGTGCTGCTCAACGGCAACATGTACGACTACAAGGTGCCGACCGCCCTCGACCAGCCCGAGATTGAGAAGGTTCCCGTCGAGACGCGCTGCGGCGGAGGCGCCTACGGCTCGACCGGCGTCGCCCACGCGCACGCCGACGCGGGCCTGGTGGGCCTCGCCATCCAGAACGCCATCGGCGCGTTCATCGAGTGCGCTCCCTACACGCCCGACAAGGTGCTCGCCGCCCTCGGCAAGATCACCCTCTAGGAGGTCAGTCCCATGAAGCACTTCACCCACATGCAGGCCTCCTCGGCAGAGGAGGCGGCGTCCAACGCGGCGGGCGGCACCGCCATGTTCATCGCCGGCGGCACCGACCTGCTCGGCACGCTCAAGGACGAGATCCTGCCGTCCTACCCCGAGCTCGTCATCGACCTCAAGTCCATCCCCGGCATGGACGCAGTCGAGGAAGAGGGAGACAACCTGCGCATCGGGGCGCTCGCCAAGCTCGCCGACGTCGCCGAGAACGAGCTCGTCCTGACGCACTGCACGGCGCTCGCCCAGGCGTGCGAGCGGGCGGCGTCGCCCACCATCCGCCACATGGGCACCCTGGGCGGCAACATGTGCCAGATGCACCGCTGCTGGTACTTCCGCGTCCCCGACGACCGCTTCCACTGCAAGCGCAAGGGCGGCAACTACTGCCCCGCCCGCATCGGCGACAACCGCTACCACTCCATCTTCGGCGACGAGGCGGGCTGCTACGCGGCGAGCTCGCACGACACCGCGCCCGCGCTCATCGCCCTGGGAGCCACCGTGGTCACCACCAAGCGCGAGCTCGCCGCCGAGGAGTTCTTCCGCATCAACGGCGTGCGCTCCAACGTGCTCGACGACGACGAGGTCGTGACGCACGTCCTCGTCCCCAAGGCGGCCAAGAGCGCGTTCCGCAAGTTCGCGCTGCGCAAGTCCATCGACTTCCCCGTCGTGAACTGCGCGGTCGCCCAGGATGCCGACGGAGCCGTGCGCATCGCGCTGGGAGGCGTCTATCCCTCGCCGATCCGCTCCGAGGCCGCCGAGGCCGCCGTCGCGGGCGGCATCGATGAGACCACGGCCGCCCAGGCCGGCGACGCGGCGGTCGCCGCGGCGACGCCGCTCGTGAAGAACGGCTACAAGGTCGAGATCGCACGGACCACGGTCAAGCGCACGCTGCTCGACATGATCGCCTAAGCGTTTCGGGCAGGGAAGGGAGCCTAGGGAAATGAGCATCGACGCAACGCCGGCATGGCGGCAGGCCTACGCCGACCTGCTCGGGTACGCCTCGGCGCACGGGGACGCGATCCAGGTCTCCCCGCAGAGCCTTACCGTCGCCCGCGACGAGCGCCCCCCGTTCTATGCGCGCGTCGAGGGCGCCCAGAAGCTCCTCGCCCGGCACGTGCTGGGGGAGGAGGGGGTCGACGCGATGGTCCGGCTTGCCCGGGCGGCCGCGGAGGCGCGCGGGCGCATCGTCGCGGGGACGAACCTCGAGGCGTTCAACCTGCCGGCGACCCTCGAGAACTTTTTCGCCGAGCCCAAGCGCACCGTGGCCAAGCCGCTCTTCGGCCTCGTCCTCGACGCGCTGCAGAACGGCCGGACGGCGGACGAGCTCGAGGGGGCGGCCCGCGCCGCGCTTCCCGCCTTCGTCGAAAACCTGCGCCGCAGCGCCTACGAGGCCTGGGTGTACTGCACGGTCGTCGCCGACCTCAAACCCGTGCGCTTCTACGGGGTCCTGTCGCGCGACACGGTGCACGTCGAGGCGGTCGACACAGGCGAGGTGACCGTCGGCTCCCAGATCACCTCGCCCGAGCGGCGCATCCCCGAGGCCGTCTTCACCACCTCGGACGGCAGGGTCTTCGCCATGAAGACCGAGGCGGGCCACGAGCTCGACTTCTACGGGTCGAAGATCACCCGCCGCCGCGACAACTCGGCGGGCGGCAACACGGTCAACCTCATGGGCCACCGCGTGCTTCTGCTCTACCGGCTCGACGGCGTCGACGAGGCCGGCGTCGTCGTCGACCGCGACAAGCTGCGCGCGACCCCGGTCGACCTTGTCTGCGACGTGCTCGAGCCGGCCGACATGGCGACGCCGGCCTACGTGAGCCTGTTCGTCGAGCGCATCAAGTCGATTCGCTCGCGCCGTCCCGTCCAGGTCGTCGTCCGCGACACTTCGGGCTCCTTCCCCGAGGGCATGCTCGACGACCCCACGGTGCCGCGCATCGAGGTGCGCCCCGTGGGCGACGACACCTCCCTGCTCGAACCCATCGCCCGCCTGCTCGACGACGGGCCCCGAACGAACCATGACACCACGCCTTCCCCAAAGGAGGAAGCACGATGAAGAACACCACCAAGCGGCGCGCCGTCGCCGCCGGCGTCGCGACCGTGTTTTTGGCCGGCGCCTGCGGCGCGATGGCAGTCGCCGCCATGAACGACTCCGGCGCGCTGGGCAACACCCTCGGCGGCAACGACACCGCGACCATGGGGACCTACACGCCCTACGACCCCACGGTCGAGGCGGAGCACACCGGCGGCACCGCCATCGAGGGCTCCGAAGAGGAGCAGCTCCAGCAGGAGCGCATCGCCGGCGGCGCCGTGGGCGAGGTCGTCTCGCAGAACCTCGAGCCGCTCGAGGGCGTCGTCGACGGCGACGGGCTCGCCTACACGCCGAGCTACGGCATCAACCTGCAGGCGCCGACGATCGGCCACGAGGTGACCGACACGAACTGCATCTCGTGCCACGGGACCGCCGACTCTGCCAAGCCGCTGCCCAAGAACCACCTCGACTCCGGCCTTGCCAACGAGGACTGCGCGACGTGCCACAGCGCGCCCGCGGCAGGCGGGGACGAAGGCGCCGAGGAGCCCGCGGCGGACGAGGCGCAGGAAGACGAAGCTGCCGGAGAGGCCGGGGCAGCATAGCTAGGGCCTGTGTTTCACAGGGTCCGGCCCCGCCGCGCGCATGCGGGGCCGGACCCTCGGGCGTTGGGACTGCAATGCGGGCGGCGGCGGGGCGCGCCGCGGGAGAGGGGAGCAGCGGGATGCGGGAGATACGTCACGACATACGGCGCTGGATCGACGGGGGCTGTCGGGTCGCCCTCGCCCAGGTCGTCAAGACCTGGGGGTCCTCCCCGCGCGTGGCCGGCTCGGTCATGGCCGTCTCCGACGACGCGCGCCTCGCCGGCTCCGTCTCGGGCGGCTGCATCGAGGGCGCGGTCGCCCAGGTCGCGCTCGACTGCATCGCAGACGGCGCGGGAAGCCTCGAGGAGTTCCACGCCTCGACCCAGCGCGCCCAGGAGGTCGGCCTGTCGTGCGGGGGCAACATCGACGTCCTCGTGGCACCCCTCGACGAGGCGCTGTTCGCCGTCGAGGACGCCTTGCTCGAGGCCGACCGTGAATACGTGCGCGCCAGCGTCTCGGCATCGAAC
>DBEYOB010000169.1:0-11393 GCA_048173955.1 Coriobacteriales bacterium | reverse complement strand
GTGCTGCGGCGCTCTCCCTCGCCGGCCCGTCGCTGCGCGACCGCCTGCGCGCCCCGCTCGCCGCGCTGCGCCCCCTCGTCGCCGTCGCGTGCGTCCCGCTCGCCCTCTTTCTGCTCGAATGGCCCTACAACGGCCTGCTGTTCGAGATGGAGGGGCCCTACGTTCGCCTCAACCTGCAGCTCGTCGGCGCCGCGCTGCTCGCGTTCTGGTTCGTGTGCCAGCGCCGCACAGGCGCCCTGGTCGCCTTTCTCGCCGCGTCGCTCGGCGTGGGTCTGGCGAACTATTTCGTCTGCCTCTTCAAGGGTCAAACGATACTGCCCGCGGACGTCCTGGCGCTGTCCACGGCGGCCGAGGTCGGTGCGAACTACAGCTTCGTCGTGGGTGACAGCGCCGTCGAGGCCGTGTGCGCCTTCGTCGCGGCCGCGGCCCTCGTCTCCCTGTTCCCCTCCCCGCGGCTGACGCGCGTCCGCGTCGCGTTCAACCTCGTCGTGGGGCTCTCCCTCGCCTCCTCCCTCGTTGCCTGGTACCAGGACACCGACATCAGGGAGCGCTACGACGTCTCGGTCGACGTCTTCTTCACGCGCGAGTCCTACGAGGAGTACGGGACGGTCCCGTCCTTCCTCCAGCGCATGCAGGAGGTCGAGCCCGAGGTGCCCGCCGGCTACTCCGCGGAAGCGGCGCTCTCCGTGCAGTCCGAGCTTGCGGCCGCCTGGGACGAGGCCCATCCCGACTACCCCGCAACGCTCGAGGATGCGGCGCAGGCGCAGCTCGAGGCGACCGGGAGCGAGGAGCTGCCCACGGTCGTCGCGATCATGAACGAGTCGTTCTCCGACCTCTCGCGCTACCCGGGGGTCGAGGGCTACGGGGGGACGCTCGCCTTCGACGGCATCGAGGCGTTCGAGCGCGGGTCGCTTTACGTGAGCGCGCGCGGCGGCGGCACCTGCAACACCGAGTTCGAGTACCTGACCGGCAGCTCGCTCGGGATCATGGGCGGCGGTGTGTACCCCTACATGTTCTACGACCTCGGCCTCGCCGAGAGCCTGCCGCGCTATTTTTCCGCGCTGGGCTACGCCACGACGGCGGTCCATCCCGAAAACCCGGCGAACTGGAGGCGCGACGTCGTGTACGGGCGCATGGGCTTCGACCGCTTCCTCAGCGAGGACGACTTCCCCGGGGACGCGGACACCCTGCGCGGCATGGTGACCGACCGCGAGACCTACGACCTGATCCTCGACCTGCTCGAGAGGGGCGACGCCCCGCAGTTCGTCTTCGACGTGACGCTGCAGAACCACGGGGGGTATGAGACGGGCCTGCTCGACTCCTACCCCCACGACGGCGTGACGGTGCGGGGCGAGCGGATCGAGGGCATGAGCGAGTACCTGAGCTGCGTCGACGCGTCGGAGGAGGACCTGCTGTACTTCCTCGAGCGGCTCGAGGGCCTCGACCGCAAGGTGGTCGTCGTGTTCTTCGGGGACCATCAGCCCGGCTTCAACGACGCCCTGGCCGAGGCGTCCTATGGGTCGGCGGTGGGCGACCTCGGCATCGCCGAGGGGCAGAGCCGCTTCGAGACGCCCTATCTGGTGTGGGCGAACTACGACATCGAATCCGTCGCCGATCTGGTCGGCGGGTCGTCCGACGAGGGGGAGGCGGCGTCGACCGACGAGGGGAGCAACGACGCGCTCTCGGTCGACGCGGGCGACGTCAGCGTCGGCTACCTGATGGCGAAGACGGCCTACGCGGCCGGCCTTCCTCTGACCGACTACCAGAAGGCGCTGCTGCAGCTCTCCGAGGAGATCCCGGTCCTCAACCTCAACGGCTACTGCGACGCTGCGGGGCGGTGGTACCGCATCGGCGAGGAGTCCGAGGCCTCCGAGGCGTTCTCCGCCTACGAGCTCATCCAGCACGCCAACATATTCGACGCCGCGGGCAACCCCTCCGCGTTCGCCGCGTTTGCCGACCGCGTTGCGCAAACGGGGGAGTAGCGGCTGTTTTGCACCGCTACGACGCTCGGTATGATGCGCCGCGGCGCCCGTTACGCCTGTCGGTCAGATGTCAGGCGGCCGAAAATCCCCTACGCTCGAAGCGACGTCCCATGGGGAGACGTGGGACGGCAATCGATGCGAAAGGGGAATGCTATGGAGACAAACGCCGTATCCCGCCGCTCGTTTCTCGGGCTGGGCGCCGCCGCCGTCGCCGCGGGCGCAGGGATGATCGCCGCGCCCCGGGCCGCCTCGGCGGACATCGTGGGCGACACCACCGGCTACGTGCCCGACTTCATGAACCCACCGGCGGCGGTCGACGAGTCCACCGTGACCGAGACCGTCGAGTGCGAGGTGTGCGTGGTCGGCATCGGCCTTGCCGGCGTCTGCGCGCTGCGCGAGGCGGCCGAGCAGGGCGCCAAGGTCGTCGGCATCGAGAAGGGCCCCGACGTGGGCTATCGGTCCGGCGAGTTCGGTACCTTCGGCAGCGAGATCCATAAGCAGCTGGGCATCGAGCAGCCCGAGACCCAGGAGGTCGTCAACGAGCTTATGCGCGTCATGGGCAACCGCCCCAACGCCCGCCTGCTCAACTACTGGATCGCCAACTCCGGCCCCGACCTCGACTGGTACATCGGCGGCGCCGAGCACGAGCTGCTCACGTCCGACTCCGACGCCCCGACCGACCCGTCGGCGCCCTACGTGTTTCCCGAGCGCTGCCCGGTCAACGAGAGCTACAACTGGCGCGAGGAGAACTACCCCTGCTTCCCGGGCATGGTGCACCTGCTGCCCGACCACGGCTGGGCCATGCACGGCTCGCTCGACGCCGCGACCGCCGCGGGCGCCGAGGTCCGCTTCAACTGCCGCGCCACGCAGCTGATTAAGGACGGCGACCGCGTGGTGGGCGTCTACGCCACCGACGAGGACGGCAACACGATCCGCGTGAACGCCTCAAAGGGCGTGGTCCTGTCCACCGGCGACATCTCGAGCGACAAGGAGATGCTGGCCTACTACGCCCCCGAGGCGCTGCACTACGGCTGCTTCTTCAGCTCGTTCGACGCCGAGGGCAACCCCGTGAACACCGGCGACGGCCACAAGATGGCCATGTGGGCGGGCGCCGTCATGGAGATGGGCCCCTATGCGCCCATGGGGCACAGCCTCGGCACCAACTCCATCGGCATCGACCCCTACCTCATGGTGAACCAGGACGGCGAGCGCTTCGCCAACGAGGACGTGGGCGCCCAGGAGCTCCAGAACCAGATCAAGCGCCAGAAGGGCGGCGTCGCCTACCAGATCTTCGACAGCAAGTGGAAGGAGCAGCTCCAGTACATGCCCCAGTGCTTCGGCGGCGTGACCCACTACGTCCCGCCGGAGGAGGAAGCCGCCTACGAGCACGCGATCAACCACTTCGCGGCAGGCTACGCCAGCGACACCTACTTCCAGAGCGAGGTTGACGCCGGCAGCATCATCCCCGCTGACACGATCGAGGACCTCGCCGCCGCGATCGACGTTCCGGCCGACACCCTCGTCGCCACGGTCGAGCGCTACAACGAGCTCGCCCACGCCGGCAAGGGCACCGACTTCTCGAAGGTCGCGACGCGCCTGTTCCCCATCGAGAACCCGCCCTACTACGCCGTGCCCTTTGGCGACTCGGGTATGCTCGTCCTCATCGGCGGCATCGACTGCGACACCGACTGCCACGCCCTCGATGCCGAGAAGAACCCGGTGCCCGGCCTTTATGTGGCGGGCAACACCATGGGCGGTCGCTTCTTGGTCGACTACCCGGTGACCGTGGCCGGCGCGAGCCACTCGATGGCGATGTCCTTCGGCCGTCTGGCCGGGCGCAACGCCGCCGCCGAGGTGTAGCGCCGCGTCCGCGACGGCGGGGCTGCCTGCGGCCGTGGCTGCTGGCCCGGCTGCGGCGGTTGGCTCGCTTGCGGCAGTTGGCCCGCCTGTTCGGTCTATCCTGCTTGAGATGGGCGTCCGGCTCGTTGCGGGCCGGGCGCCCCGCAGGTTTCTGGCTGAGTACCCTGCGGGTGTCAGACTGGGTACCCCCACAGGTTTCACGCGGTGCGGCCCCCGGTCGAAAGCGCGGGCGGCGGGATGCGGGTTGCGGGTGAGGGGAGTGCGCTGCGCGGGCGGCGGGGTGCGCTGCACCCGGAAAACGCCCGATGCGTGCAAAGCGCTCTCGACTGAACGGTTTTCCGTGTTGTTGCGGATGACCTATAACGAAAAAAATCTAATTCAGATATTGCGTTTTCGTAATCATAAAGTTATGCGCCGACATAGGCCCCCAGAGGCTTTTTTCCTCCGTTCACTCGACAAACTTTTGCACGGATGCGGCGGTTTTCAGGTGCAGCAATGTGCAATGGACGCCGTACGATGAATCGGGGACGCCACCGGCGGCGGATCTCGGTTGGTGGGTGCCTCGAAACGCGGCCTGGCTTTCCAGGCCGCGCAGAGTGTCATAGTAGCGGGTTTTCGTGGGAACTATAAAAATAAATAATTGGAAAAGGTCAGATGAGATAGCCCGTCCGACCTGCAAGTTCAATGGCGCCCCCAGCAGGATTCGAACCTGCGACCTTGGGATTAGAAGTCCCCTGCTCTATCCAGCTGAGCTATGGAGGCGTTTGCCATAGGCGCAGCCGCCATTATAGCCAACGTGCTCGATGTGTCGCGCATCATATCAGCCCTCACACTGCAAGCCCGCAAAATCTTCCCGGAGCCGGCGGCCGCGGTGCCCGTCGGTCAAAAAACGCCTTCCATATGTACCGCAGAAATCCTTACGCGAAAAACTGGCACGGTTTGCCAGGAAATTCCGCGCCAGCCTTTCGCGTAAGGATTCGGGTCGCGTCGAAACTGCTCGCGTCTTGGTCCCGCCCCTTGTTCCGCCCCGCCGCCCCTTGTTCCGCCCCGCCGCCCCGTGCCCTGCCGCCCGATGCCCCGCTGCCCCTTGACCCGCGGACCCTAAGCCCTCCATACCGTGCCCTCCATGCCCACTACATGAAAAGTCGCAGAACTCGGAATGCGCCGGTGTTGCACGGCGTGTCTTTTGGTAGACTGTCACAGTTACTGTCCAAAGCGGGCGTGGCGGAATTGGCAGACGCGCTGGATTTAGGTTCCAGTGGGGCAACCCGTGAAGGTTCGATCCCTTTCGCCCGCACCACCTGTTTGGGCGCCCGCGGCGCCCTGGATTCAAGTTGGAGGAACGTTGGAGACATCGGCAGAGCGTCTTGAGAACAATGTGGTCGAGGTCACCGTCACGGTAGACGCAAAAGACGTGAAGAAGGCTGTCGCGGACACCTACAAGGAGCTCGCGAAGAAGTACCGCTTCCCGGGATTCCGTCCCGGCCATGCCCCGCGTCCCATCATCGACAACAACATCGGCAAGACCGCCGTCCTGGCCCAGGCCACCGAGACGCTGGTCAACTCGCTCGAGCCGCAGATTCTCGAGCAGCAGGACATCGTTCCTGTGGGCAACCCGTCCTTCCCCGACGCCCAGCCCGTCGAGGACGGCAAGGACTTCACCTTCAAGGTGCGCTACACCGTCCGTCCCGAGCTCGAGCTGACCTCGTTCGACCCGGTCGAGATCACCCTGCCTTCCGAGGAGGCCACCGAGGCCGAGATCGACGCCCAGGTCGAGACGTTCCGCGGCTACTTCGGCAAGTATGAGGACATCGAGGGCCGCGCCGTCGAGGCCGGCGACTCGGTCTACCTCAAGTGCAAGGGCATCGAGAACGCCGACTCGGTCGACTTCGAGAACCGCCTCTACAAGCTCGGCATGGGCTCCATGCCCGAGGCGTTCGACGAGGGCCTCGTCGGCATGAAGCCGGGCGACCAGAAGGAGATCTCCTTCGAGATGCCCCAGCCCGCGCCCGCCGAGGGCGAGGAGGCCCCCGAGCCCGTCGTCGCCAAGATCGACGTCACCCTCAACCGCCTCGTCGAGCGCAAGCTCCCCGAGCTGACCGACGAGTTCGCGAAGAACAACTTCGGCTTCGCCGACATCGCTGCCATGCGCGAGGCCATTGCTAAGGAGATCGGCGAGCAGAAGAAGCAGGCGATTCCCCAGCTCAAGGAGAACCGCGTGACCGGCAAGCTGGCCCAGCGCCTCGAGGGCGAGCCCACCCCGGCCTACACCCAGACCATCTTCAGCGAGCTCGGCCAGAACTTCATGAACCAGCTCGCCGCGCGCCGCACCACGCTTGACAACTGGCTGATGGCCAACGGCATGACCCAGCAGGCGTTCATGGCCGACCTGCAGATGCAGGCCAACGACATCGCCCGCGAGTCCCTCGCCCTCGACGCCCTGGTTCGCCACATGGGCTTCGAGGCGACCGAGGAGGACATCGACGAGGAGTTCAAGAAGGCCGGCGTGGCCGACTGGGAGGCTGCCAAGGCCGAGTTCCTCTCCGAGGGCCGCATGCCCGCCATCCGCGTCTCAATCCGCCGCAACAAGGCGATCGACTGGCTGCTCGAGAGCGCCGTGGTGACCATCTCCGACGAGCCCGAGCCTGCCGCCGAGGGCGAGGAGAAGCCCGCCGAGGAGGCCCCCAAGAAGAAGACCACCCGCAAGTCGACCAAGAAGGCCGATTCCAAGGAAGAGGCGGAGCAGGCCGAGTAGGCCGGCTTCACGTCCTTCTGCCCTCTGGAGGTAATGCCGCATGGGAATGAACATGACTCCAAGCTCCTCACTTGTCCCCATAGTCATCGAGCAGTCGCCCCGCGGCGAGCGGAGCTACGACATCTATTCGCGCCTGCTCAACGACCGCATCGTCTTTCTGGGCGAGGAGGTCACCGACGTCAGCGCGAACCTCGTCATTGCACAGCTGCTGCACCTCGAGAGCCAGGATTCCGAGAAGGACATCTCCCTCTACATCAACTCTCCGGGCGGGTCGGTTACCGCCGGCCTTGCCATCCTCGACACGATGAACTACATCAAGTGCGACGTGTCGACGATCTGCCTGGGCGAGTGCGCCTCGATGGGTGCGGTCCTGCTTTCCGCCGGCGCCAAGGGCAAGCGCTACGCGCTGCCCAACTCGATGGTGCTCATCCACCAGCCGAGCGGCGGCGCCCAGGGCCAGCAGACCGAGATCGAGATCGTGGCCGACTTCATGCGCAAGACGCGCGACCGGCTGAACGGCATCCTCGCCGAGAACACCGGCCAGCCGATCGACCGCATCGAGCGCGACACGGAGCGCGACAACTACATGACCGCCCAGGAGGCCATGGAATACGGCCTTGTCGACCATGTGATCGTCGACCGTTCGACGCTGGCCGGCGACACCAAGTCTGAGGGCTAAGCTTCATGGACAACGAGTACAACGAGTACACCAACGCTCCGCTGCACTGCTCGTTCTGCGGCAAGTCGCAGGAGCAGGTCGGCAAGCTCGTCGCAGGGACCAACGGGGTCTTCATCTGCGACGAGTGCGTCGACGCCTGCCGCGAGCTTCTGATCGAGAACGGCTTCTACCAGGGAGACGAGGCCGAGGACGACGTCCTCGACCTCGACGACCTGCCGACGCCGCACGAGATCTACGACGAGCTCTCCCAGTACGTGATGGGGCAGGACGCCGCCAAGCGCGCGATGAGCGTGGCGGTCTACAACCACTACCGCCGCATCGCGGCGGGCCTGCAGGCCGACGACGGCGAGGTGGAGCTCGCGAAGAGCAACATCTTGGTCCTCGGCCCCACCGGCACCGGCAAGACGCTGCTCGCCCAGACGCTCGCCCGCTTCCTGAAGGTGCCCTTCGCTATCGCCGACGCGACGAGCCTCACCGAGGCCGGCTATGTCGGCGAAGACGTGGAGAACATCCTGCTCAAGCTCATCAACGCCGCCGACGGCGACATCGAGCGGGCCCAGACCGGCATCATCTACGTCGACGAGATCGACAAGATCGCCAAGAAGGCCGAGAACCTGTCGATCACGCGCGACGTGTCGGGCGAGGGCGTGCAGCAGGCGCTGCTCAAGATCCTCGAGGGCACCGTCGCGAGCGTGCCGCCCCAGGGGGGCCGCAAGCACCCCCAGCAGCAGCTCATCCAGATCGACACCACGAACATCCTGTTCATCTTGGGCGGTGCGTTCGTGGGCCTCGACCAGATCATCGCCGAGCGCATCGGCAAGCGCGGCGTCGGCTTCAACTCCGAGCTTTCCGACAAGGCGAGCCAGGACGCCGACGAGCTCCTGTCGCAGGTCATTCCCGAGGACCTGCACAAGTTCGGCATGATCCCCGAGTTCGTGGGCCGCGTCCCGGTCATCACGAGCACCAAGGGGCTGACCGAGGACGACCTGGTCCCGATTCTCGCCGAGCCCAAGAACGCCCTCGTCAAGCAATACCAGCGCATCTTCAAGATGGAGGGGGTCAAGCTCACCTTCACCCCCGACGCCCTGCGCGCCATCGCCCACCGGGCGGTGCAGCAGAACACGGGCGCGCGCGGCCTGCGTGCCATCTGCGAGGACGTGCTGCAGCAGACGATGTACGACCTTCCGAGCGAGGAGGGTGTGACCGAGATCGTGGTGACGGCGAGCGCCGTGGAGGGCACCGAGCAGCCGCTGCGCGTGAACTCCACGAACGTGGTCGAGCCCCCCGCCCGCCCGCGTCTCTCGATCCGCTAGGCGGTCGGCCGCTCAAAGGCGCTGCCAAGCCGAGCTTTTCCGATTTCCGACGGGCCCTGCGGACGACGTCCGCGGGGCCCGTTTCGCGTTGCGGGCGGGTCTGCGCCCGGCCCATCGGGGGGAAGGCACGGGAGGGGCGGCACCTGTGTCGGCGGGGCGGCGATCAGCGGATGCAGGCCGCCCCGGCGTCCTGCCGCGCCGAGGCGAGGTCGCGCAGGTGCGTCGCCGCGGTGTTGTCGGACGGCGTGCCCGATGAAGGACCGGCCGTGGGGGCGTCGTTCGTGCGCCGGCCGCCGCGCTCCCATTCCAGGCGCGCGACGCGGTCGATGGCCGCGCTGCGCCGCGCCTGGCGCGAGATCGCCACGTAGTAGGCCATGCCGAACACGGACACGATGCAGGTCAACGCAAAGATGAGGGCGGCGGCCCCCCAGTTGCTCCCCGCGGCCTGCGCGCCGGCGATCGTCGACGCGAGGATCGAGAGGACGCGCGCGGGCACGCTGATCGCCACCCAGGTGGGGAGGTTCATCGGCGTCAGGCCGACGATGTAGGTCACGATGTCCTTCGGGGTGCCCGGGATGAACATCAGCAGGAACGTGACGACGTTGAGCCTGCGTGCGTCTTGGAAGAAGGCGAGCTCGTCGAGCTTGCTCTGAGGGACGAGCATGTTCACGAGCCGGGTACCGAAGCGCTTCACGGCGACAAACACGACGATCTCGCCCAAGGCGATACCCGCGCTCACCACGAGCAGGCCGCCCCATGCTCCGAAGAGGTAGCCCGCGACGAGTTCGAGCGGCTCGCCGGGGATGAAGGCGGCAAAGACCTGGAGGGTGTTGACGAGCGCATACGCGACCGCGGCGAGGGCGAAGTTGCTCTCGACGAGCGCGGAGAAGCCAGACGGGTCGCGCGCGATGGACGCGATGAGCCAGGCCATGAAGGCGCAGAAGGCAAGGCAGGCGAGCAGGGCGCACGACGCGACGACCGCGGCGCGGCGCTGCCTGCGCGTGAGGTCGCCGCGGTGAAGGGCGGAGAAGAAGCGCCGCGCGCGCCCGATGCCGGCGGATGCGGCATCGCGCAGCGATTCGACCGCGTTGCATAGCACGTCCTTCGCAAAGCGCACCTTCACCGACCCCCCCCCTCCCGTCTTTGGGCAACGACGCCGCGACAACCCCGCCACGGCGGTCGCGACCAGACCTTTCATACCACACGGGAGGTGCCTCCAAGCCCCGCGCTTGCATGTTTCGCGTAACGGCCATCGGCGCGAGCCGCTCCGACAGGGGCCGTGCTAGACTTGCGGGATGTGAATAAGCGGCCGGACGGCGCGACGGCCGCCGGCGGCCGGCCCGCGGCGACCCGCACGGACCGGTGCGCGACGCAACCGACAGGTAAGAAGGAGTGGCTGTGGAAGAGATGCCCAAGACGTACGACCCCCAGGAGGTCGAGCCGAAGCTCATCGATGCCTGGATGGCATCCGGCGCCTACCAGCGCACCGAGGACAAGGGTGTCGGCGACTGCACGGTCGTCATCCCGCCTCCCAACGTCACGGGCATGCTCCACATGGGCCACGCGCTCGACGACACGATTCAGGACACCCTGATCCGCTTCAAGCGCATGCAGGGCTACTCCACCAGGTGGATCATGGGAACCGACCACGCGGGCATCGCCACGCAGACCAAGGTCGACAAGAAGCTCAAGTCCGAGGGCGTCTCGCGCCTCGAGATCGGCCGCGACAGGTTCATCGACGCCTGCTGGGACTGGACGCGCGAGTACGGCGGCATCATCCAGAACCAGATCAGGCGCATGGGCTGCTCCATCGACTTCGCCGACGAGAAGTTCACGATGGACCCCGACTACGCCCTCGCCGTGCGCAAGGTGTTCTGCGACTGGTACCACGACGGCCTCATCTACCGCGGCAAGCGCATCGTGAACTGGTGCCCCAACTGCACCACGGCCATCTCGGACGACGAGGCGGAGTACCGCGACGAGCCGTCCCATCTGTGGCATCTGCGCTACCCGCTCACCGAGCCCGTCGACGGCGTCGAGTACATCACCGTCGCGACGACGCGTCCCGAGACGATGCTCGGCGACACGGGCGTGGCGGTCTCGCCCTCCGACCCCGAGAAGGCCGAGTTCGTCGGCAAGACCGTCATGCTGCCCATCGTCGACCGCGAGATCCCCATCTTTGCCGACTACCACGTCGATGCGGACTTCGGCAGCGGCTTCGTCAAGGTGACGCCCGCCCACGACCCGAACGACTATGCGATGGGCCAGGCCCACGACCTGCCCCAGGTCAACGTCTTCGACGAGCACGCCGTGGTCGTCGAGGGCTACGGCGAGTTCAGCGGCATGAACCGCGACGAGGCGCGCACGGCCGTCGTCGCCTGGTTCGAGGAGCACGGCCTGCTCGACCACATCGACGACATCGACCACTCGGTCATGCACTGCTACCGCTGCGACGCCGCGCTCGAACCGTGGCTCTCGGAGCAGTGGTTCGTGGCCGTCGACAAGCTCAAGGGCCCCGCGACCGACGCGGTGACCTCGGGCAGGGTGTCCTTCCACCCGGACCGCTGGACGCAGACCTACCTGACCTGGATGGAGAACCTCAAGGACTGGTGCATCTCGCGCCAGCTGTGGTGGGGGCACCGCATCCCCGTCTTCTACTGCGAGGACTGCGGCTGGGAGGACGCCCTCATGGAGGACGCCGACGTCTGCCCGAAGTGCGGCGGCCGCCATGTCCACCAGGATGAGAACGTGCTCGACACCTGGTTCTCCTCGCAGCTGTGGACGTTCGCCACGCAGGGCTGGCC
>DBEYOB010000168.1:0-14834 GCA_048173955.1 Coriobacteriales bacterium | reverse complement strand
GCGCATGCCGAGGCGCAGGCTGCCGCCCGGCGGCGCAAGTCCGAGCGCAGGGCCCGCCGGGCGGAGCGCCGCGGCGAGGAGGGGCGTTGGTCGCGTCCGGAGAACACTACGGTTCGTGGGGGGCGGTCTGCGGAAGCGGTGGATCGTGCCGCGGCGGCGGACAAGCGCGAGGCGGAGCCGACGGAGTCCGGTGGAACTCCCGACAGGTCTTCGGGGGAGGGGGAGGAGCGGGATGTTTCTCGCGTTTGAGGGGCATGTCCCCTCGGTGGGTGACCGCGTGTTCGTTGACGATTCCGCGCGCGTGATCGGACGGGTGACGCTCGAAGACGACGTCACGGTACTCCCGTGCGCCGTCGTGCGGGGCGATTACGACGAGATTCGCATCGGGCGGGGGAGCGTCGTCGAGGACGCATGCGTGCTCCATGCCGACGCCGGGGGTCTCGTGCTGGGCGAACGGGTCGTCGTGGGACATGCCGCCGTCGTGCACGGCGCCAAGGTCGGCGACGGGTCGCTGATCGGGATGGGCGCCACCGTTCTCAAGGACGCGGTCGTGGGGGAAAGGTGCCTCGTCGCCGCCGGGGCGCTGGTGACCGAGGGGATGCGGGTGCCGCCAGGCTCGCTTGTGATGGGCGTCCCCGGCAGGGTCGTGCGTCCGGTGAGCGACGAGCAGCGAGACTACCTCGCCTTTGCTGCAGACTATTATCGGGGCTGGGGCGAGAGCTGTCGTGCGGGGAACCTCGTCGAGGTCGTGCCGAACAGGCTTGCGGCGTCGGACCAGGCGGATTTTTGAATTCGTTCAGCGCGAAATGGGTAGCAGCACCATAAGGCGAAGCGCTCGGGGATGCCTCCTGCGTCCTTGAGCGGTTGCGGCAGGTTGCCGTAGATAGCGGAAGGGAAACGGTATGGACATCGGAGAGACCTCGACCGAGCTGGCGGAAAAGGGGCAGCAGGCTGTCGACGGTGTCGTCGGCCGCGCCCGAGCGGCCCTCGATGTCGACGGGGACGGCAAAGTCTCGTTCGACGACGTGGTGAATGCGGGTGCCGGTCGTATCATCGAGACTAAAGATGCTGCGGTCGCCGCAGCTCGCGAGGTTCACGATGCGCTGGACATCGACGGCGACGGCAAGGTGACCCTCGATGAGGTCGGGTCTGTGGTGCGGGGCGCGGCGGCCGTCACCGGCGAAGCGGTAGGGGAGGCGGCGGAAAAGGCCAAGGACGCCTTCGGTGACTTGGCGGACCGGGCCAAGGAGCGGCTGGCGGGGGGCAGGTAAGTTTGGGTCCGCTGAGCACGAGGTTGTGGGAATTGCTTCAGTCTCGGTTTGGCGGGCCGCCGCTATGGTACACTGGCTTCCCATCACCGGGCGATTGGCGCAGCGGCTAGCGCAGGTGCCTTACACGCACAAGGCCGGGGGTTCGAATCCCTCATCGCCCACCATCGAAATTGCAGGTCGGACGGGGTAGGCCCGCCCGGCCTTTTTGTTGGGGCACCAGGCGGGGCGCCATGTGCGTGTCATGCATTTTGACTTCACTCGCCGCGCCACTTTGTCGGAGCAGCGAAATGGGAGCACGCCCCGCAACGACGCGGGACGCCCACCGAAGTGCCGACGTTCAGCCCGTTCAGCCCGGTGCGCTACCGTTTCCTGCGCCCCATAAGCGCCAGCTTTTGTGAACTTCCCTCAGCTCCTTGCTCAGCGTCGCCGCTTCGCGGGCACTCTGCGTGGCGTCCAGGCGTTCGGCCAGCTTGATGGCCATCGCCCTGTACATCGCGCGGGCGTCGTTCGACCTCGCCTTGTCGGTTATCGCGCTCGATGCTATTTGCACCTCCGGTGCGAACCCCATCGGGTTAAAGCCGGATTCCTTCGAAGTGTTTGCGAAATAGGCGGAGCGATTAGGACGCGTACGCCTTGCGGCGAGTGGTTTTGCATCCAAAGTCGATCGATCGAATCGGTAATCGATTGACCGCAATGATTCGAGCTTTTCTCGTACTTTTCATGCAGGGGATAACACTTTCGGAGTCCCGTGCAAGGTTTCAATTCATTTTTGGGTGGGCGTGACGGGAGGACGCGAACGTGAAGCAAAAGAAGGCGAATTCATGGTTAAATGGCTGGTGAAGAGCTGTGCTCCCCATGCGTATGGGGATGATCCCTGGACCAGAACGGCCAGGAGAAGATACGCACGGTGCTCCCCATGCGTATGGGGATGATCCCCGATAAAAACATGCCGCCCGGCTCCCATCTGGGTGCTCCCCATGCGTATGGGGATGATCCCATGGAGCACCCGTACGCCCCCCGCGCGGTCATGTGCTCCCCATGCGTATGGGGATGATCCCCGCGCGCGGGCCTCCCGCGCCGACGCCTCGGAGTGCTCCCCATGCGTATGGGGATGACCCCCCGGGCTCGAGGGAGACTGGAGGAAACACCGGGTGCTCCCCATACATGTGGGGTGATCCCTCGTCGAGTACGTCAGGGCACTCGTCGGCCGGGTGCTCCCCATGCGCATGGGGTGGCTCTTCGAGGTATTCGCGAGTACATGCATTGTCGGTATCACGGGAACTCTGTTTCGGCTGTGCGGGCTGACAAACTGTTAGTTTCTCGGCAAACTAGCCTTCCGAGGATTAAAATCGCAGGTCGCTATTATGAATCTTGCAAGGCTTTCAGAAAGTTAACACCTGTCAGACCGCACAGCCGCCGCCAGCCCTGCTCGCCTCCCGCCCGCACAGCCGCCGCCCGCCTCGCCGCCGCCCGTCCGCCCGCACGCCCGCCGTCCTTCAGTCTGCACGGCGGGCGTACGCGTCGCGAATCCGTTCGGCGAGTTCTTGCAGCTGGCCATGGTCGAACCGGTAGCGCACCGTTTGCGGCTGGTCGGGGTGCTCGCGGTCGCGCTGTTGGACGCGCACGAAGGCGAGCTCGACCGCGGCGTAACCCTGCGCGAGCACCGCGTACGCATAGCACGTCGCCTGCAGCAGATGCTTCTCCTGCAGCCGCTCGGGCGTTTCCGAAGCGCTTCCGCCCGTCTTGTAGTCCACGGCGAACGCCGTCTGGCCGGCCGGGGGCACGAGGTGGTCGTGGCAGAGCAGGTCGATCGACCCTTCGAGGTAGGTCGGTTCCCCTTGGGGCCCAGGCAGCTCCACATACAGCGGCGCCTCGGGAACGAGGTCGCGGTGGCGCGCCGCTTCGGCGGCGACCTCGGACCGCGCCCACATGCGGACGGCCTCGGCAAGGGCGGGCAGCCCCTCGTCCGGCGCGCCCCAGGTGCGCAGGCATGCGAGCAGGGTCCCCTCGTCGGGCTCCTCGAACGAGGTGCCCCGGTCGAACGCCCCGCCCCTTTCGCATGCCGTGCCCCCGTCTTTAGGGCGCCGTGCGGCGGCAAGGCGCTCCGCCATGATCTGGCAGCACTGGTGCAACGCCGAGCCGAACGCCACGGCGCCCTCCGAATGCGCCGAGCCGGTCGGCTCCGGAACCCATGTCCCGCCTTCGCCGGTCTCGGCCATGGCGGCCGGCTCGGAAAGGGAGAGCCCGGTCGTGACCTCGTCCTGGTCGGTTGGCGGCGCGACGTCGTAGTCGCTGCGTCCGAGGCTGCTGTACGAGAACGTCCCCGCGCGCAGCGGGTTGCACACGCGCTTGACGGGGAGAAGGTCGCCGAGCCGCTCGCCGGGACGCGGGGCCTCGGGTACGGCCGCGGGGGAGGGGCGTGCGGCCTCGTCGCGCTCTGCGTCGCCCGCGGACTCCCGCATCCCGGGGGCGAGGAATTCGCCGGCCGGCATCCCGTTCACCAGCAGCGTTCCGCCCGCGTCCCGTTCGAGCCGCAGGCGCTCGACGCTCGCCCGACGAGCGCCTCCGAAGTCGAGCCCCTCGGGTGCCGTCGCGAAGTCCCCCATCGGCCCGAACAGCCCGCGCCGCAGGTCTTCGAGCACGTCGTGGTAGTGCCCGGTTGAGGAGTCGTTCATGTTGACGGCGAGGACGAGCGCCTCGCGCGGCCGCGTGGCGCCGACGTAGAACTTGCGGCGAAGCTCGCCGAACTCCCCGGCCTTCGAGGCGGCGGTGACGGCGCGATGGAAGTCTGCGGCGTCTTCTGCGTCGAGCGGGGTCGGCCTGGCCGACTCGTCGATGTGCCCGGCGTCCACGAGCCGCTCGCGCTGCTTGTCGGTGAGCTTAAGCTCGAGGAAGCCCTCGAGCGGGGTGCCGTCCGCGACGCTTGCCGAGGGGAGCAGCGACAGGTAGATGCGGTCCCCGGTCGTCTCGACGCGCAGCCTTCCCGTCTCGCTGCGCAACCCGTAGAAGTCGGCGAGGGCGACGATGGGGAACTCGAGGCCCTTCGAGGCGTGCACGGTGAGGATGCGCACGGCGTCCTGGCCGGCGGTCATGAGCGAGCCGGGCTTGTCCTTGTAACCTTCTTCGAGCTTGCGCGCGAAGCGCGCCGCCGTGGCGGGAACACCGCGGGGCGAGGAGGGGTCGTTCTCTATCGACTCGACGAGCCTGATCGCCTTCAGGACGTTGGCGGCGCTCGCCATACCCTGGGGGCCCTGCCCCTGGAGCCGCTCGAGCCATCCCGACGACACGGCGACGTCGGTCAGCGTGCGGGAGGCCCCGGCCTGCGCCGCCGAATCGACGGCGTCCGCGAGCAGGGACGCCGCGAGCCTGACGCGGGCGGAGGAATCTTTGCCCCGCGCCTCGGTCAAGCCTTGCCACAGGTGCCGCATGCCGCCATCGTCGGCGCTGCCGAGCCTCAGGAGCTCTTCCGCGCCCAGGCCGAACGCGGCGCCGCCCAGGGCGGCGCGCAGGCTCGCGTCGTCCCAGGGGTTGGCGACGGCGCCGAGAAGCGCCCCCACCTCCTGGGCTTCGGGGGTCCAGGAGAAGCCCGAGCCCCCGGTCACGATGCAGGGGATGCCGTGGGCGCGCAGCGTTGCGGCGTAGACGTCTGCCCGCTTCATCGTGCCGAGCAGGACGACCATGTCGCCCCAGCGCCGGTTGGGCGCCTCGGCGTGGAGGCCCTCGAAGCGCCGGGCGATCGCCTCGGCCTCGACCAGGTGGCGCTCTTCGGTCCCGAGGCCCTTGCCGCGGGGGCAGGTGGTCGCCACCACGTCGATGCGGGCCACGTCGGGGAAGGGGTTCGCCGCGGCGTGGTCGGCGACCCAGTCGAGCTCGATGAACTCGCCGCTACTGCCGAAGACCTCGGGATCGCCGAACACGCGGTTCACAAACGCGATGACGTCGCCGTGGGAGCGGAAGTTTTTTCCGAGCTCGCGGTAGAGGCCCCCGCTGCCCTCGTGCCTGCGCATGGCGCGCTTGTGCGCCCGATAGGTGCCGACGTCGGCCCCGCGGAAGCGGTAGATGCTCTGCTGGGTGTCCCCCACGGTGCACAGGCGGCGGTCGCCGTCGGTCAGATGCCCGATGAGGGCGACCTGGATCGCGCTGGTGTCCTGGAACTCGTCGACCATCACGAGCTTGAACCGGTTGCGGTAGCGCGCCTCGATGTCGGGATGGGTCTCGAAGGCGTCGAGCGTCCTGAGGAGCAGGTCGTCCTGGTCGAGCGTCCCCCGCTCGGCCTTTGCGGCTCGGAAGAGCTCCTGCACGCGACGGGCGAGCGCGAGGAGCTCGGCGCGCGCGGGCTGGGCGATGCCGAGCGCGCAGTTGAGGCGCCCATCGATGCAGGCCTGCCTCAGCAGGGCGTACGCCGTCGCATAGGGCTCCTTGCGGGTGTTGGTTCCGAACGAGAGGTCGACGTTTGCCAGGGCGACCGCCACGTCGCGGTAGCCGCAGGCGGCGTTCGCCTGAAGGCGCTCGAAGACGGGCATTCCGCACGCCTCGTTCTCGAGGGCGTCGCGCGCTGCCTGGGTGAACTTGTCCTTCTGCTTGCCGTTGCGCGCGATGCCCTCGCGCGCCGCCGCATCGCAGCGTTCCATGGCCCTGAGCACGTCGCCGGCGATTTCGCGGGGCTCGGGCGCGTCGCGGCAGACCACGGCGTCGAGCCCCCCGCGGATGTTGGCGGCTTTCTTGACGAGGTCGGACGCCATCTCCCCGACGGAGGACGACCCGTCCGCCTTCTCGAACTCGGCAAACAGGTCTGCGAACGCGGGCGAGACCGCCGCGCCCTCGTCGGGGTCCGCCGTACGGACCTCCGCCAGGGCACGGTTGACGCAGTCTTCGATCAGCTGGTCGCGGTCGGTGTCGTCGAGCAGGGAGAAGCGCGGGTCGAGTCCGAGGTCGAAGGCGCTTTCGCGCAGAATGCGCGCGCACATGCCGTGGATCGTGCTAATCCAGCACGCGTCCACCTTGAGCGCCGCCTCGGCGAGGCCCTCCTCGCGCAGCCCGGCGCGCACGCGGGACTTGATCTCGCCCGCGGCGAGCTCGGTGAAGGTGATCGCGAGCACCTCGTCGATGTCGTGCACGCCGCTTGCCTCGGGGTGCAGGAGCGCGTAGACGATGCGCTTCGTCAGCATGAGCGTCTTGCCCGAGCCCGCGCCCGCCGAGACGAGCAGCGGCCCGTCCACGTGTGTGACGCAGTCTCGTTGGTCCGGGGTGAGCGTCGACAGGTCCATCTATCTATGCCCTCCTTTTGGGGCAGCCCGTCACTGAGCAGTAGGCGCACGAGCGCGCCCCGAAGCGGGGGCGCGGGGAGGTGTCGCCGTCGCGCAGGCGGTCCATCGCCTCGCCCACCTCCTGCTCGAGATAGGACAGCAGGTCTTGAAAGCCGTTCTTCCCGTCTTCCGTGCGGCCGACCATGCCGTCCTCGACGAGCTCAAATCCCGATAGGCAGGACGCCGACCCGTCGAGAAAGCCCTTGACGCGCGCGCGGTTGTAGGAGACGTAGAGGGCGCCGACCGCAAGCGTTCCCGGCCGCAGCCGCTGGAGCGCCGCGGCATAGATGAGGGCCTGGCAGTGCTGCGGCAGGCGGTCGACCTCCTCGGGATCCTGCCCCCGCTTTGCCCGGGGGGCGTTGTAGTCGTCGCCCACCGCGCCGCGGTAGCCGATGATCAGGGCATGGCCGGCGTCGTCCTCGTCGATGCGGTCGACGGTTCCGTGCAGGCGGATGCCGCCGAAGACGAGGGGCTCTCGGTCCCCGAACGACCATTCGTGGTCCGTGGGGACGAACCCTGCGGGCATGAGCGCGTCGCGCTCGATGCATCCGATCAGGTTGCGCCTCACGGTTTCGAGGCGCTCGTGCTCGAGCGGGGTCACGGGCACGAGCGGGTTGCTGCCCGCGCGCTGCTCGAGCGCCTCGGAGAAGCAGGCGTCGAGCACGGGTTCCCATTCGGGCCGGTCGTCGCCGCCCCTGACGCGGGGGGTGCCGCGCTTCGCCATGGCTTCGTGGAACGTGCGCAGGACCCTGCGCGAGAACGACCCCATCTCGCGCGGGCCGAACGCGGCGTCGATCCCCTTGGACGGCAGGCGGCATTCGTAGAACCACCGCAGCGGACAGCTCAGGTACACCTCGAGGTCGGAGGGGGTCCATGAGTGGTCGTCGCACAAATACAGGCTGCGCGCCACGTCGGGCCGCAGCTGGATGCCCGAGGACGGGGACGGCACGCTTGCCGGCGTCCACAGCGACGGGCTCGCCAGCTCGGCGAACCGCTCCTCGCCCAGCGTCGAGGAGGGGAGCGACCCGTCGCGGGGGAGGCCCGTGATGCGGTCGAGGTCCTCGAGCGAGGTCGGGTCGGCGCGGTAGCAGTCGACGACCTCCTCGAACAGGGCGGAGGGGCGGAGACCCTTTGCCTCGGGATCCTGAAGGCAGCGTTCGAACACGATGCGCGAGCGAGAGGCTTCGACGGCGTCCATGAGCAGGCGCCTCTGGTTTTGGAGGGCCGTGGGGCCGCGATGGACGCCCAGTGCGTCGAACAGCGCCCCGAGCGCGTCGGAGCGTTCCCCGACGGAAGCGGCCTCCGCCGTCAGGTCGCATGCGACGACGGCGTCGAATGCGCGTCCGGAAAGCTGGCCGTAGGTGCAGAACTCGACGGCGTTGGGATTCGACTCCAGGACGGAGGCGCCGCTCTGGGCGGCCAGGTCCTCGCGCGAGACGCAGACCCAGGAGGTCGGCACCTTCAAGCCGGAGACGAGGCGGGAGAGGTGCGCAGAGGCGACGGCGCGTTCGGGGTTGAGCGAGCGGTCGGCGGCGGCATACCGTGCCAGCAGCGCCCCCGCCGAACGTTCGAGCCGGTCTGCGGGGGCGTCGCCCCCCAGCGGTGCCACGAGGAGGGCGCACGCTTCGGAGAGGTCGCCCTCGCGCAGCCGCGTAATCGCCTGCGCGAGCGGCGCCGTGCGGTCGGGCAGGGGATCCGCCCCCTCCGACGAACCGCGCGCCGCCGCCTCGCACAGGTCGCGCAGCATCGACCGGGCGCTTGCGGTCCGGTCGCCGCGCCAGGTGCGGTCGAGGTCGAGCGCGTCCTCGACCGAGATGCCGGAAAGGGGGCTGCGCGCGGCATCCGAGGCAAAGCTGCGCAGCTCCGGGGCGGGCGCGCTTCCCCGGTCGTGCTCGCGCTCGACGAGGGGGACGAGTGCGGCGACCAGGCGGCCCAGCCCCGTTTCCGTCAGCGGGACGCCGCCCTGGGCGCGGCACGCGACCGATCTGCCCCTCCCGTCGCGCATGCGCGGCGCCACCGAGTCCGCCATGCCCAGGGGGTCGGCGCATGCCACGGCGATGCCGCGCGGGGGTATGCCCTCTCGCAGGAGCGCCTCGATCGAGCGCGCGACGAGCTCTGGCTCGGCGTAGCGACCGGAGGGCAGACAGAACCGGACGTCGCCGGTCGCCTCGATGGGCTTTCGGGCACCGGCGCGGTACAGGCGCCCGGCGAGGAGTGCGATCTCCCCGCTCGTCCAAGGCGGATGGGGGTCGCCGGCGTCGTCGACGCGCTCGACTGCGACGCCCGCATCCCGGCAAGATGCCTCGAGCCGGCCGGCGAGGAGACGCGCCGCCTCGCCGGCGGGGCCGTCCCCCAGTTCTGCGACGAACGTCGCCCCGCGATGCGCCGCCGCCGCGACGACGAGCGCCGCCTCTGCGTCCCCAAGCGAGGAGAAGCCTTCGAGGACGAGGTGCGCCCAACCCGCATCCCCCATGGTTGCGGCGAGCCCCGCCATGGCGCTTCCCGCCTCGAGGAGCCCGCCGTCGCGGAGTAGGGCCCCGTAGGTCCGGCACACGTCGAGCAGCTCCCGTTCGGCGGGGGAGAGGCGGGCCACTCCGGACTCCAGGGCCCCTTCGAACGCGGGCGACCCCGCTCCCGTACGGACGGCGTCTTCGACGCAGTCGACCATGCCGGGCAGTGCCGTCGCGAGATGCGCGGCGCGCGCCGTGTCGAGCGCCCTCATTACGGCGGCGCGCCGCTGCGCGCCCGTAACGGGACGACGTCCGTCGCCGTAGAGCGCCCAGCGGTCGAGCGCCCAGCGGTCGAGCGTGGTCGACGGCACACCGAGGGTGAACGCCCCCTCGTCCGCAAGGCGGCGCGCGGTCAGGGCGGCCCGGGCGGACGAGGGGGCGATGCGGGCGACGGGTTCGCCCGACGCGAGCAGCGAGCGGACCGCCGCGTCGCAGGCGGACGCCTGGGCGGCGGCGTGCGGAACCGACACGATGCGAAGTCTGGCGGCCATGGCGCGCCTCCTTTCGCCGCGGCGCTACGCCACGGCGATCGTCCCCTGGCCGCGCAGCAGGTCGGTCACCTCGACGGCGAGCGCGGCGTTGCGGGCGTTGACGTGCACGGGGATCTCGGCGCGCATCGTGCGCCCCGACACCTCCTCCACGAGCAGGTCGACGTTGTCGTTGCCCGGGTAGCTTCCGAAGATGCGCGACAGCTGGGCGATGAAGCTCTGGTTGAGCATGCTGCTCATGATGCGCACCTCGAACGTCTTGGGGCGGTTGGAGACCGAGTCGAGCGCCAGCGTGTCGATGTCGACCACCATGAGCTGGTTGCCGCGGTCGGAGCGCTCGAGGTTGGCGCGCACCTTCACGAACACGTCGCCCACCGACTCGCCGGTCATGGAGTCGACCTCGCCGTAGAGGCACGATCCCTTCTTGGCGAACACCTTGGGGAAGCAGACGCAGGTGACCTCGCCTTCCATGTCGGCCAGGGTGAAGATCGCCATCTGGTCGCCGTTCTTGGTGACCTTCTTCTGGATGCCGTTGACCATGCCCGCCCAGGAGAAGATCTTCTTCTCGGGGACGACGTAGCTGCCCGACGCCTCGTCGGACATGTCCTCGATCTGGTTCAGGCTGAAGTCGCGCACCTGCGACAGGGCGTACTCGTAGGGGCGCAGGGGGTGGTCGGAGACGTAGATGCCCAGGACCTCCTTTTCCTGGGCGAGCTTGAGGCGGCTCTCCCACTCGACGCCGTCGGGCGGGATGCGGTCGTTGACCGAGCCGGCATCCTCCTCCGAGTCGAACAGGTCGAAGATCGAGAGCTGGCCGGCGGCGGCGTTCTTCTGCTTGCGCGTCGCCGCGTCGATGATGTTCTCGGGGTTCTCCTTCGAGACGAGGTGGCAGAGCTGCTTGCGCGTGTAGCCCGTCGAGTCGAAGGCGCCTGCCTTGATGAGCGACTCGATGACTTTGCGGTTGGTTTTGGAGAGGTCGATGCGGTCGACGAAGTCGAAGATGTCCTCGAAGGGGCCGTTTTCCTGGCGCTCGGCGACGATGAAGTCGCTCACGCCATCGCCCACGCCGCGGATGCCCGCCAGACCGAACCTGATGCCCTCGGGCACGGGCGTGAACTCGTTGCCCGACTCGTTGATGTCGGGGGGCAGCACGTCGATGCCGTCGTAGCGGCAGGCCGAGATGTAGTGGACGATCTTTTCCATCTTGCCGGTGTAGGAGGTGAGCACGGCTGCCATGTACTCGCGCGGGTAGTGGGCCTTGAGCCAGGCGGTCTGCATGACGAGGATGGCGTAGCCGGCCGAGTGCGACTTGTTGAAGGCGTAGGAGGCGAACTCGAGGACGTCGTCCCAAATTTTCTGGGCGATCTCGCGCGTGTAACCGTTCGCCACGGCGCCGTTCATCCAGTGGTCGTAGGTGGTCTCCTCCTTGCCGTCCTCCCACTTGAAGACGGTGCTCGTGAGCAGCTTGATCTTTTTCTTGGCCACCGGCTTGCGGATGCGCGAGTCGCTCTCGCCGGCCGAGAAGCCGCTCATCTTCATCGAGATCTGCATGACCTGTTCCTGGTAGACCATCGTGCCGTAGGTCTCGCCCAGGATGTCGTCGAGGCGCGGGTCGTAGGAGACGGCCTCCTCCTTGCCGTTCATGCGGTTGATGTAGCTGTCGACCATGCCTGCGCCCAAAGGTCCGGGGCGGTAGAGGGCGATGAGTGCCACGACGTGCTTGTACTCGCGCGGCCTCATGTTCTTGATGGTCGCCGTCATGCCGCCGGACTCGACCTGGAACACGCCGGCGGTGTGGCCCGAGCTCATGAGCTCGAAGATCTTGGGGTCGTCGAAGGGGATCGCGTCGACGTCGATGTCGATGCCGGCCGTCATCTTGATGTTCGCCTTGGCGCGCGAGATGACCGTGAGGGTGCGCAGTCCCAGGAAGTCCATCTTGAGCAGGCCCATGTCGGCCACCATGTGGCCTTCGTACTGGGTGATCTCGACGCCGCCCTTGGTGTCGAGCTTGGTAGGCACGTGCTCGTTGACGGGGTCGCGGCAGATGAGGACGGCGCAGGCGTGCACGCCCTCGCCGCGGGTGAGGCCCTCGAGGGCGCGCGCCATGTCGATGACGCGCTTCGCGTCGGGGTCCTCCTTGTAGGCCTGGACGAAGTCGGGCGAGAAGTACTCCTTCTTCTTCTCGTCCTCGCCCATCGTGGCTGCGAGCGTGGTGTCGGGTGCGGCCGAGATCATCTTGGAGAGCTTCTGGCCGAACGAGACCGGCAGGCCGAGCACGCGGTTCGCGTCGTTGATGGCCTGCTTCGCCTTGAGCACCGAGTAGGTGATGACGTGGGTGACGTGGTCGGAGCCGTAGCGCCGGCGCACGTAGTCGATCACCTCGAGGCGCCGCTCATCGTCGAAGTCCATGTCGATATCGGGCATCTCGGTTCGCTCGGGCGACAGGAAGCGCTCGAACATGAGGCCGTTCTCGAGCGGGTCGAACGCCGTGATGTCCATCGCGTAGGCCACGATGGCGCCGGCCGCCGAACCGCGGCCCGGGCCGACGCCGATGCCGTTCTCCTTGGCCCACTTGACGTAGTCGGCCACGATGAGGAAGTAGGCGGCGAAGCCTTTGTCGCAGATGACCTTGTACTCGTACTCGAAGCGTTCGACCACGTCGGGGCGCGCCGTCTTCCAGTCGGCGCCGTAGTGGCGCGCCAGGCCCGCCTCGCAGTCGCGGCGGAACTGGCTCTCGTGGGTCTGCCCCTCGTCGAGGCCGGGGTAGCGCGGCAGGATGATCTGGCTGAAGTCGAGAAACACGCCGACGGTATCGTCGATCAGACGGTCGGGCCTCGCGCCGCACTTCTCGGCAATCTCGACCGTGTTGTCGCACGCCTCCTGGTAGATGCCGAGCGCCTCGCGCATCTCCTCCTCGGTCTTCATGTAGAACTGGTCGTTCTTGAAGCGCATGCGGTCGGGGTCGTCGATCTTCTTGCCCATGCCGATGCACATCATGGCGTCCTGGACGGGGGCGTCCTCCTGGAGCAGGTAGTGGAAGTCGTTCGTGGCGACGGTCTTGAGGCCGAGCTCCTTGGCGAGCGCGTCGAGGCGGCCGTTGAGCTCCATCTGGGACAGGCCCGAGTCGGCGCTGATGCCCTGGTTCTGCAGCTCGATGTAGAAGTCGTCGTGCCCGAAGATGCCGCCGAACGTCTTCGCCCACTCAAGCGCGGTCGCGCGGTCGCCGCGGTCGAGGCACTGGGGGATGATGCCGGCGATGCACGCCGAGGTGGCGATGATGCCGTCGTGGTGGTCGCGCAGCATCTCGAGCGTCACGCGCGGCTTGTAGTAGAACCCGCGCGTCGCCGCCTGCGACACGATGTTCATGAGGTTGACGTAGCCCTCGTTGGTCTTGGCGAGCAGGAGCAGGTGGTACAGGTCGGGCTTGCGGTCGCGCGCGAGCGTCGAGTCGGGCGTGAAGTATACCTCGCAGCCGATGATGGGCTTGATGCCGTATTCGGGACCCTTCTTGTCGCCCGCGCCGGCCGCCCGCGCCTCGAGGTACCACTGGGCGCAGCCGTACATGTAGCCGTGGTCGGTGATGGCGCAGGCCGGCATGCCGAGCTTCCAGGCGCGCTCCGCCATGTCCCTGAGGCGGGTGATGCCGTCGAGCATCGAGTATTCGGTGTGGTTGTGCAGGTGCACAAACGCCATGTGGTCCTCCTCAGCACCCAACGTGATGGCGTCCCGTCCGGAGGTGTCGGACGGAAACGAAAACGAACGTATGTTCGCAGAGTATAGCACGAACCGATGGCGATGATACGGTCGCTTTGGGGCAAAGTGGGTGGCGGGGGCGTGGCGGCACTCAAAAAGCGGAGGCCTCTCGGGCGCCGCGCCGGTGCCGGGCGCCGAGGGTCGGCGGCAGGAGGGAGCATACTAGCAGGCCTTGGCCGACGTTCGCGTATGATTCTGCGTTTCTTAGCGTTCGGATGTGCCCTCCGGCGACGGCTTGTCCTCGTAGGCGGGCAGCCTGTCGAGCACGGTGCGGTAGCCGCCCGTCCCATATTTGAGGCAGCGGGCGACGCGGGCGACCGTGGTGGCGGAGGCGCCGGTCGCCGCCTGGATGCGCACGTAGCTCACGCCGGCGTCGAGCATGCGCGCCACCTCGAGGCGCTGCGAGAGGTCGTCGAGCTCGCGCGGTGTGCACAGGTCCTGCAGCAGGCGGTGGGCGTCCTCGGTGCAATCGAGCGACACGATGGCGTCGAGCAGCATGGACAGTTCGGCGGAAACGCTGTTCGTGTCGGCTGGGGACATCGCGCACCTCGCATCGGACGGGTTAAGACAGATGCTTTACTACATTAGAGTATAACAGTTCGGTTTGCACGCATGCGGAAGGCCCCGCGCGTGCACGGCTTCAACACACCGCGCGTCTTTCGGCGCGCCCCTGCGGCATGCACCTCCCCGGGGCGCTTCTGTGGTGAAACGCTGGCGCCGCGGGAAAGCTGTTGACGGCTCATAATACTATAGTACACTAAAGCACTAAAGTATTGTCGCATATGCGCGAGGGATGACGGAAGGGAACGGTCGGATGACTACGATGGCTACGCCGCGCGGGTTCAGGGACGTCCTGCCCGAAGAGGCGCTGTGGCGCGAGGGAATCGCGCAGGCGGTGGGCGCATGCTTCGCCGAGGCGGGCTACCTTCCCGTGGAGACGCCCGTTCTGGAGGCGCGCGACCTGCTCATGGCGTCCGACGCGGCGGAGGAGGGGACGTTCCGGCTGTTCGACGGCGACGGTCGCTGCCTCATGTTGCGCCCCGACGTCACGCTGCCCGTCGCGCGCATGGTGGCCACGCGCCTTCCGCCGCGCGGGGAGCCCCTGAGGCTGCGCTACAGCGCGCCCGTGTTCCGCGAGAGCGACCCGCTGCGCGGCGAGGCGCGCCAGTTCACCCAGCTGGGCGTCGAGCTCATCGACCACGAGGGGGGCGCGGCCGATGCCGAGGTGCTGCTGCTCATGATGCGCGCCCTCGAAGCGGCGGGTGTCGGCGACTGCGTCGTGTCGGTCGGCTCGGTCCGTCCCCTCGACGCACTGCTCTCCGTCAGCGGCATGGACGACGGTTGGTGCCGCCAGGTACGGGTGCTCTTCCATCGGTGCGACCTGGTGGGGCTCGACGAGCTGCTCTCGGGGGAGGGCGCGCCGTCCCCCGAGGTGGCCCGCGCGCTCTGGGAGCTGCCGCGCGTGCGGGGCGGGCGCGAGGCGGTCGAGCGCGCCCGGTCCCTGCT
>DBEYOB010000167.1:0-44643 GCA_048173955.1 Coriobacteriales bacterium | reverse complement strand
CCCCGTCCTCGCGCCGCCCCGACTCTCAGCGTCCCGCCATGCGTGTCCCCGCACGCCTTCCGAGCGCCTGGTGCGCCGCCGCGACGACGTGTGCGACGTCCGCGTCCAGCTCGTCGCGCACCCCGTCCGGCCGCACCGCGCCCTCCGGGGCGTCTTCTGTGCGCTTCTCCGCAAACAGCAGATACTCGATGTTGCCCTCGCCTCCGGTGACGGGGGAATGGTCGAGCCCGCACGGCACGAGTCCGGCGGCGCGGGCAAGTTGCAGCGTGCGGGTCAAGACGTCGCGGTGCACGCCGGGGTCTTTGACGACCCCCCGTTTCCCGACATGCTCGGGACCCGCCTCGAACTGGGGCTTGACGAGGCACACCGCGCGCCCGCCGTCGCCGAGCAGCCGCGCCAGCGAGGGCAGGACGTGGGCGAGCGAGATGAACGACACGTCGGTCGCGGCGAAGTCGAACGGTCCGCCGATCTCTTCGGGGGCCACGGAGCGCACGTCGGTGCCCTCGAGGTCGACCACGCGCGGGTCTGCGGCGATGCGTGCGTCGAGCTGGCCGTGGCCGACGTCGACGGCGACGACCCGGGCTGCCCCGGCCTGGAGCATGCAGTCGGTGAAGCCGCCGGTCGACGCCCCGACGTCGACGCAGTTCGCGCCCTGCAGGTCGATGCCGAATGCGGCGAGCGCCCTCTCGAGCTTGAGGCCCCCGCGGCCGACGTAGCGCAGGGTCCCGCCGGCCACCGCGACGGCGTCGCCGGGTTCCACGGGCATGCTCGGCTTGGAAGCGGGCGTGCCGTTGACGAGGACCAGCCCCGCCGCAATCGCCGCCTTGGCTTTTTCGCGGGAGGGGAAGAGGCCCCGTTTGACCGATGCGATGTCGAGGCGCTCGCTCATGGGTGTGTGCTCCGTTCGTGCGGGGACTGTCGTGCGGGCGTTTCTGCGTGCGGCGGGTTTTCCCGTCGTAAGGCCGCCGGCCGCGGTTGGGATACGGGTCTTTTGGGTATGCCATATCAGAATGCCCCGATATAAGCGGCGCGACCCGTGATGGACGATTGTACCGGTTTTCCCGCCGGCGCGCCTTCGACAGGCAAGGGAGGCCACCGCATGGCAGAAGAGCGTCGCATGGTAGAAGACCGTCGGAACGAGCGCCGCGACGGGCAGTGCGCGACGGAGGGAGGGGCCGGCGCCTGCGGAGCCGAGACGCCGCCGCGGGGCGGGTCCGGCCTGACGCCCGAGGTGGTCGTGCCCGACCGCGAGCTCGGCGCCTACCGCCGCAAGATGCGCCTCATCGAGTTCACGCACTCCTCGACGCGCGCCACGGTGCTCATGGTCGCCGCGGCGCTCGTCGCCCTGTTCATCGAGAACGTCCCCTTCCTGCCGGCCCTCGCCGACTTCTGGCACGATGCGAGCATCGGCTTTACGGTCGGCGGCTTCACGGCGCAGATGAGCGTCGGCCATTTCGTCAACGACTTCCTCATGGCCTGCTTCTTTTTGCTCGTGGGCCTCGAGATCAAGCGCGAGATGGTCGCGGGCGAGCTCGCCGAGCCGCGCAAGGCGCTGCTGCCGGTCGTGGCGGCGTTCGGCGGGGCGACGGTTCCCGCCCTCATCTACCTGGGCATCACGGCGGGAAGCGGTTTCACGTCGGGCTGGGGCGTCCCGATGGCGAGCGACATCGCCTTCTGCCTGGGCATCCTCGCCCTGCTCGGCAAGGGGGTCCCGGCGGGCCTAAGGGTCTTCCTCTCGACGCTCGCCATCGCCGACGACATGATCGCCATCGTGGTCATCGCGGTGTTCTACACGAGCGACCTGCAGGTCGGCTGGCTGCTCGGCGCCTTCGCCCTGTTCGCCGTCGCGCTCGTGCTGAACCGCCTCCACCTGTACGACCTGACGCTCTACCTGGTGGTGGGCATCGCCATGTGGGTCTGCTTCCTGTTCTCGGGCGTCCACGCGACGCTGGCCGGCGTCCTGCTCGCGTTCGCGATCCCCGTGCGCGCGCAGGCCGACCTCGACCGGGTCGGCCCCTGGCTGGCGGAGAAGGCGCGCCAGGCGGAGGGGAGCTACGACCCGGGCGAGCCCGACATCGCCCAGAAGGAGCAGCTGCACGAGATGGCGCACATCCGCCGCGTCTCCCGCATGTCCATCCCGCCGGCGGTGCGCCTTGAAACCTACCTGCACACGCCGGTCTACTTCTTCATCCTGCCGCTGTTCGCGTTCTCGAACGCCGCGGTCGCCGTCGCGGGGACCGACGTGCTCGCGACGGTGGCGCACCCGGTGTCGCTCGGCGTGTTCTGCGGCCTGGTGCTCGGCAAGCCGATCGGCATCTTCCTCACGACGTTCGCCGTCGTCAAGCTTCGCCTGAGCGAGCTTCCCAGCGGGGTCCGGTGGGGGCACGTCGCGGGCGCGGCGGTTCTCGGCGGCGTCGGCTTCACCATGGCGATCTTCGTCGCGAACCTCTCGTTTGCCGACGCGGCCACGGTCGGCATGGCAAAGGTTGCGATCCTGGCCGCCTCGCTCGTCGCCGGGGTCGCGGGCTTTTTGGTGCTGCGCCGCCAGGCGGCCCGGGACGCCCGCTCCGGCGCCGGCCCCGTTTAGAGCGGCCGGCCGACGACCCTGTCGCGCAGCGCGAGCCAGTCGTCGAGCAGGCCGTCGTATTCGTGCAGCCCGAGCACACCGTGGACGAGCTCGGGCTGCCAGGGCTTGACCTTCTGCAGGTGGGGGTAGGGGAGCAGCTTGATCTGCGTCGTGAAGTGCTGCAGCACGGTGTCGGGCCTCAGACGCTGCTGCTCGTTGAAGCGGCGCGGCAAAAACGCCTTGCCCGCAGCGAGCTTGTTGAGCGCGCTCTGGTCGGGCATCATCATGGGCCGTGTCGCGCAGCGCTTCCTGCAGCGGGCGAGCAGGCCGGTCTGCCGCATGCGGTCGAGGTCCATGAGCAGGACGCCGGAGTTGAGGTAGTCCTGGCGCGGCGGCTTGCGGTAGAAGAACCACCTGCCGTAGTTGTCGAGGACGCCGCCGAGCTCGCCCCCCGCCAGGTCCCACGACCAGAGCTCGTCGAGGGGCCTGCGGCACACGACGTCGTTGTCGAGGTAGAGCACCCTGCCTTCCAGATGCGTCAGGTCGGCGTAGAGGCGCAGCATGCAGCAGGGGGTGAAGCGCGACTTGAGGTTGGCCGTCGGCGGCTCGGAGCCGAACGCCGCGCTCGCGTCGACGAGCTCCACCGAGACGCCGCCCCGCTCGGCGCGGAGCAGCGCCTCGAGCCTGCGGGCGAAGCCCTCGGCAACCGGCTCGTAGCGGCGTGCGCCGACGGAGAAGCCGGCGGTGAGGATGTGCACGTCGAGCGGCAGGGAGTTCGTGCGCGCAATCGAGAGCAGCGAGATGAACACCCCGTCCTCGATGGCGCGGTCGCCGCAGTACAGGATGTCCATCGCCGGCGCCCCCGTTCCCTTACGGCTCGAGCACGTCGAGGTAGCGCGCGTACAGCTCGGGCAGCCGCCGCTTGATGCTCACCGGCCTGAACGTCGCCGCCTCGACCACGCAGTGGGTGCTCGAGGCAGTGCAGCAGGGCTTCTCCGCGGCCAGGTCGTCTTCGCTCTTGAATATCTCGTAGGCGTAGACGGTCTTCGCCTGCCCGTTCAGCACGACGCGCGTGCGCACCAGGGGCCTGTCGCCGTAGACGAGCGGCCGCCCGTAGCTGCATTGCAGGTCGACCACGGGCGACATGAGCCCCTCCCGCTCGATGCGGGCGTAGGGGAAGCCGATCTTCTCCAAGAAGTCGGTGCGGGCGTCCTCGAGGTACAGCAGGTAGTTCGCATGGTGGACGACGCCCATCATGTCGGTCTCTGCGTAGCGGACGGCGAAGGGCATGACGGTGCGCATCGAAAACCTCGATCCTGCCGGTGCGGCGAAGGGGCCTATTGTGCGGAGCCCTGCTGGGCGGACGGCTGCTGTGCGGACAGGCCCAGATAGGGGAGCAGCGCCTCGTAGTCGACCTCGTGCACCAGGGCACGTGCCATGGCGAAGGGGGAGGGCGCCTCGACGAGCTCGTAGGTGTAGGAGGTCGTCGTGCCGTCGGGGTTGCCCTGCTCCGCGACGTTGAGGGTGCCGTCGTACTCCTCGTAGCCGTAGGTGAACGAGGCGACGGCGCTCCCGTCGACGACGACATGCTGGTCGGTCACGGCGCCCGTCTCCGTTATCTCGTACACGAACTCGACCTCGACCGTGCTGCCGCCGACCGTGACGGTGCCGGAGAGCGGCCATCCGTCCTTCGGGTCGTAGGTCGTGGTGTAGGAGAGCCCCTCCGACTCGTAGGTCTCCGATGCCATGTGCCCGCGCACCTCGGTGTAGGTGAAGGTCGCCGTCGCGACGACCTCGCCGTCGTCGCCTAGGTAGGTGATGCGCGTCGGCTGGCCGGCGTCGTCGAGCTCGAAGTCGTAGCTGCCCGACGCGGGCGCCGCGATGCCGTAGGGGTCGTACGAGGCGGTGGACGTCGATGTCTCGCCGTCGGCGTCGCCGTCCTGCCAGACGGTCGTGACGCTTCCCACGGCGTTGCCGGCGTCGTCGAGGTCGAACGTGGTCTGCGACACGGTCGCCCCCTCGGCGTCGGTCAGCGTCTGCGACGTCTCGACGTAGACGTCGATGGTGGTCGCGTCGCAGCCGGACAGGGCGAGCACGCCGACGGCCAGCACGACTGCGGCGACGAGGCGCGCGAGCCGGCGACGGGGGCGGTCGGAGATGCGGAATCGGGTCGTGTTGGGCGTCATGGCTGCCTTTCGTCTGCCGTCGGAGGGGCGGGTACCATCATATCGGGAAGGGGTGCGCGGGGGAAGCGCGGTCGGGCGGGCCGCACGGATGCTCCGCCCGCTACGGTTGGGCGCCGACCACGTTCACCGGCTCGCCCGCCAGGTACGCCGCGACGTTGGCGACGATCTGCGCGTGCAGCCGCCCGAGCGCCTCGCGCGCCATCCATCCGACGTGCGGGGTAAGGACGACGTTGGGCAGGCGCAGCAGCGGGTTGTCGGGCGCGGGAGGCTCGACTTCGAGCACGTCGAGCCCTGCGCCGGCGATCGAACCGCTCTCGAGCGCCCGGACGAGCGCGTCCTCGTCGATAAGCGACCCGCGCGCCGTGTTGACGAGCAGCGCGGTCGGCTTCATGAGGCCGAGGGCGCGCGCGTCGACGATGTGGCGGGTCTCGGGGGTCGCCGCGCAGTGCAGGCTCACCACGTCCGAGCGGGCGAAGAGCTCGTCGAGGTCGACCTGGCGCACGCCGTCGCCCTCGAGCGCGGGACGGGGCGTGCGGTTCCAGAACACGACGTCCATGCCGAACCCGCGCGCCATGCGCGCGGCGGCCCTCCCGATGCCGCCCATCCCCACGATCCCCATGGTCTTGCTGGCGAGCTCGAAGACGGGATGGGCGCAGCAGACCTCCCGCGTCGCATCCCAGGCGCCGCCGCGCACGTCGGCGTCGAACGCCCCCGCGCGGTTGGCGAGCTCGAGGACGAGCGCGAGGGCCGTCTGGGCGACGGCGTCGGAGGCGTAGTCGGGCACGTTGCAGACCGTGACGCCGCGCCGGCGCGCCTCGGCGAGGTCGATCTTGTCGTAGCCGGTCCCCGTCAGCACGAGCAGGCGGGCGCAGGGGGCGGCGTCGAACATCTCGGCGTCCCAGCGTATCGACCCCGTCACGAGGATCTCCGCCTGCCCGGCGCGCGCAAGGGCCTCCTCGCGCGTGCAGTGGGTGTGGACGCCCACGATTTCCCCGAGCCGAGCGAGGTCGTCCCACCCGTCCCCGAGCATCTCGTTCCAGCGCCCCTCGAGTATCGCGATGCGCATGCGCGCCCCCTTCTGCGGTCCCGGGCGCCTCCGCGCGTGCGGCGGCGCGCCCTTTGCGACCTAGCGGTTCTCGATGCTCCCGATGTTCTTGAGCTCGATCGAGATCGACCCGTCGGACTCGGTCACGAACTCGATGAACTCGGTGTTCGTGCTGTACTCCGAGGGGAAGGTGATCTCGATGCCGGTGTCGGTGCGGATGCGGTGGCTCTTCGCCATGCGGTTGGCCACGCTGCGCTTCACCGTTACGCGTTCGGGGAGCGCCTCCTCGCGCGCGGTCTCCTCGAAGCGCTCGCGCATGACCGGCTCGTCCTCGAACACCTCGCGGCCCAGGTCCCACGGCGGCAGGTACTCCGACTCCTCCGACTTCTCGGCCATGATTGCCTTGGCCTTCGAGACGGCGCGCGCGGCGTTGGCGCCGTACTCCTGCGCGACGTCCTCCACGATGCGCGTCACCTGCTCGATGACCTCCTTCGACGAGGCCTCGGAGCTGCATTGCAGCAGGCAGTCGGGGATGAGCATCGTCTCGCTGCCGGCGATGGTGCGCGCCTTGTCGTGGAACGAGACGCTGCGGGTGCGCGTCTCGACGACCGCGTAGGAGTCGAGGCGCTGGGTGGGGTTGGGCAGGGTCGCGTCGTTGCGCACGATGCCGTTGGACGCCTCGCCCGCCTCGTGGCGGATGTCGTGCACGAACGCCTGCTTGCGGGGGAGCAGCGCCACGGCGAAGCAGCGCTCCCCGCGGCCCTCGTAGGCGTCGGCGGCGAGGGCCGCGGCGACGGCGGCCGCCTCGGGGTCGAGCTCGTCGAGGCCGTCCGGTGCGGGGGAGGACGGTCCGGCAGAGGACTGATCGGCAGAGGACGGATCGGCGTCCGCCTCGAAGTCGGCGACGAGCAGGTCGCACGCCTCGACGCCGTCGCCCTTGCGCAGCTCCCCGTAGAGGAACTGGGCGATCTGGATCGAGAAGTCGACGAAGGAGCATCCCCCGTCGAGGTAGCGCCCGAGCTCGCCGGCGAAGGCGCTGTCCTGCAAGAAGGAGCCGTGCTTGCTCTCGGGGCTGTTCGACATCTTGCGCAGGTGGCGCTGGACGTACGACTTCGCGACGCGGTCGGAGAGGTCGAGCTCGCGCTGCGAGAACGAGCTTGCGTTCGCCTCGAAGTCGAAGACGTGGAGGATTGCGTGCATGATGTTCATTGCCATGGTCGGTCAGCCTCGGTGTCGTCGGGGTCGGGCGCCGCTGCGCGCCCGCGCTTTCGGGAAGGCCTGTGCGTTCGGGAAGGCCTGTGCTTTCGGGAAAGGATACCGCAGGGATCGGGACGTCCGTGTCGCCCGCCGCCCATCAGCGGAAGAACTCCCGAGGGGTGCACGGGCGGCGGGGCGGACGGGTCGGTCGGGGTGGTCGGGGTGGTCGGGCGGACGGGTCGGACGGTGGGAAGGGCGATCGGGGGCTGTGCGGCGGGGCGGGCGATTGAGGGCGGAGGGAATTAGGGGCGTGGGGTTGGGGGCTGAGAGAATATCAAATATCGGAATTTTGCCAAAATCGAACGGAATGCACGAGCAGGCGATGCAAGGAGGGGCTTTCGACCGGATTTGCCCTACCCGTTTTTTGTACATTTGATAATTGACCTGCTCTTTCTTTGGGGCGCACCGGACCATGGCAGGTCCTCTCGTGCAAAACGCGGGCTTTTGGCAAACAAACCGTCGCATTCTGGCAAAAATTTCTAGTTTGATTTTACGTCACGCCGCCCTTTTTCGGCACGCCGCCATGCCCGGCACGCCGCCATGTTCGTGAACGCCGCCGTGTACGGCACGCCACCACGTTCGTCGCACGCTGCCGTGTCCGGCATGCCGTCACGCCCGGTAGGCGCCATCCGGTCGGAATGGCCCGCGGCGGGCACCGGACTTTCTTCGGCTTCCTACCGTATAGAGAAAGGTTGACAAAACGCCTGTTCACAGCCTATGTTGGTGCCATGTGGATGTGCGGGGTACGGTGCGCAGGATATGACGCGCAGAGTGCGGTGCGCAGTGACGGCATGCGTCGAGTATGCCGAGATGCGCCGGCTGTACGGGGCGTCTCGGCGGCCGCAAGGGCCCGGCGGGCGATCGGAGGTTGGACCCATGAACGTTCTTGTTCGGATGGCGCGCTCGCTGCCGCTGGTTGCCGTCCTGGCGCTGCTGGCGGTCGCGGTCTACGTCGTCGTGTCGTGGCGCAGGTCGCCCAACCAGGCGAAAGAGACGCTCATCAGGCTGTTCACCGTGCTGACCGGAGCGCTGACGGTGCTGTTCGCGCTTGCCTCCCTCTATGCCTGGCTCGACGGCAACACCAACGTGCTGGAGCTTGCGGTCGGTTTCGCCGTCGTCTCGGCGGTGGCGTTGGCAATCACCCGCCTGTGCCGCTGGCGCTTCGTGAGGAACCATCCCAACTACCGCTTCAAGCCGACGCGCACCTGGCACCTTTAGCCGAGTGCGTCCAGCGCCGCGGACGGCAGCCAGTCCCGCTCGACCTCGCTCCACGACACGACGCCGCGCAAGGGCAGCACCTCGAGGCACAGATAGGCCTCGTCGCGCAGAATCTTGCTCGTTTTGAACGTGAACGATCTCCTGTCGCCATTCGCCGTGTACGCGTCGAGCGTGTACTGGTAGGGCATGTCGGTGCCCTCGGGGGTTTCGGATACGCGGGCGTTGTCGACCCGCGTGTAATAATCCTGCGGCTCCCCGGTTACGGCGGATGCGAAGACGCCGAGTCCCACGGCGAGCACGGCGACGATTGCCGCGACGCCGACAAGGCTCTTGATCCTGCTGCCTGCAGTGCTGCCCATGGTGTTCCCCTTTCGGTGCGGCTGGTGCCCGATACGTCTTCCATGGTGCCGCTCTGGGCGGGGGCGCGCCATCGAAGTTGGTGACCGGACGCTTACGGTTGGGTTAGGCGGGCGTCATGCGGGTGGTGGCGCGGGTGGGGTCGGGAAAACCTTGCCGGGCCCTTACGGAACCGTAACGGACGCGGAAGACAACTCGATGGCTCTTCGGGGACGCATCTGCCAAGATGGGAGCGTCAAAAGTCGGCAGGCGCAATTCGGGGCGCCGTGCCGCGCGGTCGCAGAGGAGGCGGCCACCATGGGCATGCTCTCTATCGTCGTAGGTGTTTTCCTGTTCCTTGTCCTGGGCGCGTGTGCCTTTTCGGACGTCCTGATCGACGGGTTGGCGGGGGACGAGAGGGTGTTTTCGTAGCCGGATTAGGTGTTGCCCTGCTTCGCCCGATCAATATGGTGCATGGCGGACCCCGTGGATGAAACCACGGGGTCTCGTGCTTTTCACTGCCATATGAGACCGTGGCGGTGCGGGAAAACTGAACTAAAGAACTATCTTGCTATTTCACTATATCGGTTTTACTATAGTATCAGGACATGGGGAACGAAAAAGGGGACGTTACCTGCATGTTTGCCTCATGTCCTTGTGGAGGAAGGGCAAGAGGACGAGAGGAGAGGGAATGAGCATGGCAAATGGGCACCAGGCATCCTGTTCTCGTAGAAGCTTTCTGAAAGGAAGTGCCGCGGTCGCCGTCGCTGCCGGAACGTCGGGCCTGATCGGTTTCGACCCGGTTGCCGCCGCGGCGGAGGAGGCGTCGTCGGAGGAGGTGTGCCCCGCGGTATGCCGCAGCTTCTGCAACGGCGGTTGTTCGCTCAACCTGCACGTCAAGGACGGAAAGCTGATCAGGACTTCCATGCGCGAGCTTGACGATCCGGCCTACAACCGAATCTGTCAGAAGGGCTATACGCATCCGTACCGTGTTTACAACCCCGACCGCCTCACGACGCCGCTTCGGCGCGTCGGGGAACGAGGGGCAGGCGAGTGGGAAGAGATCACCTGGGACGAGGCGATCTCTGAAATCGCCGAGAAATGGAAGGCAATCACCGACGAGTACGGGCCGACCGCCATGTGCGCCGGCGGCCTGACGGGGCAGTTCGGTGGAGTCGGCGGCAACGGGTCGACGAGCATCTACTCGCGCTTCAAGCAAGCGCTGGGCATGTCCAACCTCGGCAACGCGGTTGATGCCGCCACGAAATATGTCTGCAGCCGCATGATGGGCTCCTCGTATTTCAACACGGCCAACGAGCCCAAAGACCTTGCAAATGCAAAGACCATTCTCATCTGGGGCGCCAACCCCGCCGTTTCCCAGATGCACGTTACGCAGTTCATCACCCAGTCCCACCTCAACGGCGGAAACCTGGTGACCATCGACCCGCTCTACAACGCCAACGCCGCCCTGTCCGACTGGTATGTGCCGATCAAGTCGGGAACCGACGGTGCCCTGGCGATGGGCATGATGAGCGTGGTTGTGGAAAACGGCTGGCAGGACGTCGATTTCCTGACCAACCACACGGTCGCCCCGTTCTTGGTGAAGCCCGATACCCACAAGTTCCTTCGCTTGTCCGACCTGGGCAAGGCGGAGGCGGGGAGCGAAGAGGACGCCATCGTCGTCATGGACGCCGACGGCAACTTCGACGTTCCCGAAAACATCGCCGAGCCGGTCATCGAGGGAACCGCCGAGGTCGACGGCCAGACCGTCACCACGGCATACACGCTGCTGCTCGAGCGCATCGCCGAATGGCCGGTCGACCGCGCCGCCGAGGTGACGGGTATCTCCGTCGAAGATATCGAGCGCCTGACGCAGATGTATGCCCAGGAGACGCCCTCGACCATCTATACGGTGTTCGGCGCCGACCACTACTACAACGGCCACTGGAACTACAGCTGCATGGTTGCGCTCGCCCTGCTCACCGGCAATGTCGGAAAATCCGGCGCAGGCATCGGTGTGTGCAACACGGTCGGCAGCTACGGTCTCAACGCCGCTGCGGTTACCGATGTCCCGTGTCCGGTGGAATCTCGCCCCACCTATCAGATCTTCCGCCTCAAGGAAGCGGTCGTGGACCATGTGTACAACGACGAGCCGTGTGAGCTTCGCGGCATGTACATCGCATATGTGAACCCGATCGCCAACAGGGCCGACCGCAACGAGACCATCGAGGCTATGAAAGCGCTCGACCTACTTGTGGTAACCGACATGACCATGTCGGAGACCGCCGAATATGCCGACTACGTCCTGCCGTGCTGCCATTGGTTCGAGACCGAAGACCTCATGGCCATGATGCTGACGCATTCGTGCCTCGTGTACCAGTCTCCTGCCCTGCCGCCCCTGGGCGACTCCAAGCCCGATTTCGAAATTCTCAAGCTGCTGGCCGATGCGCTCGGGTATGGGGAGTATTTCCAGTACACCACCGAAGAGTGGATTCGCATGCTGTTCGACAACGACACGGCGCGCGAGCTCGGGCTAACCTATGAGAACCTTGTCGAAAAGGGTTCGGTGAAGGAAATTCCCGCCAGCGACGCGCCCTATGTCTTTGCCGAGGGCGGCGTGTTCCCGACGGCCACCGGTCGTGCCGCCTTCTATCTCGAGGACCCCAAGCCGTCGAACGATTACGCCCCCGAGTTCGACTACGAGAAGGAATACCTGCCCTACTGGGAGCCCGCGCTCGAGGTTGCGGAGGATTCCGAGATGCGCCAGAAGTATCCGCTGCAGCTCATTTCCGAGCACAGCAGGTTCCGGACGCATGTCCAGTGGGGCGAGGTCCCGGTGCTGCGCGAGGTCGATACGGAGCAGTGGGTCTACATCGGGCCCGAAGATGCCGAGGAGTACGGCATTGCCGACGGCGACCAGGTCCGCGTGTACAACGACCGCGGCTATCTTGTCGCCCATGCGCGCATCCGCCCCAACAACCCCAAGGGAATCTTGAGTGCCGTGAAAGGCTGGACCAGCAAGCAGGTCATCGACGGGCATCTGTCCAACCTGGGCACCAAGCAGAGTAACGCCTTCTGTGCCAACCAGCCGTTCAACGACTGCGTCGTGGCCATCGAGAAAGCTTAAGGGGGCCGAAAATGACCAAATATGCCATGGTTATCGACACGAAGCGCTGTTTTGGGTGCCAGACGTGCGCTGTTGCCTGCAAGGTGGCGAACAACCTTCCCATCGACGTTCGATGGAACCACATCGTAACGACCGGCAGCACCAACACCGACTGCGGAGGAGGAACGTTCCCCGAGGTCGATATGACCTTCATACCCCTGTCCTGCCAGCACTGCGAGAACGCTCCGTGCGTCGAGGTCTGCCCGACTGGGGCGTCGTACCAGACGGAGGACGGAGTCGTGCTTATCAACTCCGAGGAATGCATCGGTTGCAAGGCGTGCATCGCCGCATGCCCCTACGATGTCCGAACGTATATGGAGCAGCCGGAGTACTATCTCGATTTCTCGACGGGCGATGGTATGGAGCCCGAGCATCTGGCGGGGACGGTGAGCAAGTGCAACTTCTGCTACCAGCGCATCGAGGCGGGAGGACAGCCGGCGTGCATGGAGCTGTGCCCCGGCAGGGCCCGCTATTGGGGAGATCTTGACGATCCCGACTCCGAAGTCTCGAAGCTGCTCGAGGGCAGGGAGACCATGCGCTATATGGAGGGTGAGGGAACCAGCCCCTCGACGATCTATCTGATCTAGCGCGGACATGGACGTCGCGGGGCGGCTTGCGCGGCGCGCGGCCGCCCCGTCGCATGGGGAGGGATCATGACGGATAGCGCGCTCAAGCGATTTGCTTCCTTGCCCGCAGGTGCCGACCGTTCCGACTGGGCTGCCGTCTTGAGGGACGGCGCGACGATGGTGGGCATGTTTGTGCGCCTCCCGACGCCGGAGCTTGCAGCAAGCGCCTGCGACGGCTCGCTCGCCGAAAGCGCCGCCGCGATTGTCGACGAGCTGGTGCGGTTGGGCGTCGGTGCCATGCCGGCGTCCGATTGGGAGGGCGCGTTCGGGACGGCGACGCTCGACGGTCTGCGTTGCGACTACACACGCCTGTTCGCCCATCCCAAGCATCCTGTCGTGCAGCCGTGCGAGTCGCTGTTTTTGGCCCAAAGGGACGGCGGGGAGCTGCCCTTGCTTGTGGTGAACAACACCGCGAAAGACCTCGATGCCCTCTATCTGCGCGCTGGGTTCGCCAGATCGGGAGGGGGGATGATTCCCGGAGACAACATCGGGATGGAGCTGACCTTTTTGGCCGGTTTGCTCGATCAGGTCGCAGGAGGGGCGGCGTCTGCGGCGCATGCCGCAATCGAACTCTATGAAAACCATGGAAGCCGTTGGTGGGGCCCGTGCTTTGAGACCGTCGAGCAGGGGGCGCAAACGGATGCCTACCGCTTGATCGCCGAGCTCGGCATGCTTTTGCTCGCATAGTTGCCGACGAACGCGCGCGGAGTGGGAAAAGGCCCGCCTTGGTTTCGTCCCAAGGCGGGCCTTGATGTCCGCGTCGCCCTTCTGTCACTTCGCCAACGCCTCGAGTTTTGCCAGTACGTCGCCGATCCCGCTCGGCGCGATGACGAGCCCGCCGTTCTTCTTGGTGCTTTCCGAGACAGCGCTCAGCGTGCGCAGCTGCAAGGCGGTCTCATTCTTGTCGTAGGTGTCCGCAGCCTCCACAAGGAGCTCCGAGATGTCGCGCTCGACCTCGGCGAGGAGGATGCGCGCGTTCTTCTCGCGTTCGGCCTGCGCCTCCTGGGAGAGGGCGTCTTGCAGGTCTTCGGGCACGATGATGTTGCGGATCTCCACGGACACCACGGTGATGCCCCAGTCCTGCGACTTGGTGTCGAGAATCTCTTGCAGTTCGGCGTCGAGCTGCTTGCGCCGCCGCGCGAGGTCGCCGAGCTCGGTGCGCCCGATCACGTCGCGCAGCGCGGTCTGGGCGGACCATGCGACCGCCATGGGGTAGTCCTGCACCTCGGTGCACGCCTTACGGGCGTTCCACACCATCCAGAAGATGACGGCGTCGACGTCGACCGGGACAAGGTCGGAGGTCAGGGCCTCCTCAGCGGTGAACGACGTGGTGATGAGGCGCTGGTCGACCGACATGGACGCCGACTCGAGGAAGGGGATGACGAGGTAGATTCCCGGCCCGGCGACGCGCTTCACGGTGCCGAAGCGCGTGACGACGACGCGCTCCCATGTCATGGCGACGCGCACCGTCGCGGCGGAGAGCACCCCGACGGCAAGGCCGGCGACCAGGCCCGCCACGGAACCGGCGGCCAAGCCGACCAGAAGGGCGGCAAGCGCGAACGCCGTGCAGAACACGAGTAGGGAAAACAGGTAGGAGCCGTTGCGGTTGGCCCTGTTCTCCTCGATGACGAAACCGGAGCGCTCCGGGTCGGCTCCGCCCCACCCGCGCCTGGAAGCGCTGTTCAAGGGCCGTCCGCTGCGGCCCGGCGTCTCTCGGCGATCTGCCCTACCCATTGTCAACCTCCCAGTTTTTGCTGCATGAGCTGCAGGATTTCACGGGACGAGAAGCCCATGTCGTGGCATTTGTTGATGAAGTCGTCGGCCAGAACCTCGATGACGTCGGTGCTTGCGGCCTCCCGCGCCTTCTGCGCGTCGCAGACGAAGGTGCCCCGGCCCCGCTCGGTGGCGATGAAGCCGTCTTTGGTGAGGTCGTTGTACACCTTGCGAACGGTGTTGTAGTTGACGGCCAGCTCGCTCGAAAGCTCGCGCACCGAGGGCAGCTGGCTGCCCTCGGGGCAGGCCCCCGAGAGTATGAGGTGCAGGATGTAGTTCCGCAGCTGCACCCAGATGGGGATGCAGGATGTGTCGTCGATTCTGAAGTCGACCATCGCGTGCCTTTCCGAACGTGCCATTGCCGCCTGCACAAGAGAGCCCCCCGGGCTCATCCGAGCGCGAACGACCGAACCGACGATGCCATGACGCAATACCTTAGCAAAAAGCACCCGAGAATCACGCAACAGCATTCAACGACGAGCACAAGGTTCATGCGCCGCCTTTGGAACAGGCCAGCTGCGAGGGGGAGGGCAATCCCGACGATTGCGAGCGCCCAAAAGGCACAGGCGAGGTCGCCCGACAGCAAACGTCGGCACGCCTCGCGCGCGGCGCTTTCCCCGTTGACGCCCCAGGCGATGAAGCAGGCCAGCAGGATTGCCTCGAGAATCAGGGCGACCCTGTCGGTGGCGAGCGCCGCCGAAGTGGCAAGCGGCAGGCGGCGCCTTCTGAGCGACAGGGAAGAGAACAGGGCGAACAGGGCGAGGCCGGCCGAGACCGACGACACGGAGAACAGGGCGACGACCAGCCAGGTTTGCCAGACGGGAATCGCCTGCATCTGCATGAGGAAGAAGCCGGTGTACAGAATCACGCCGACGGCGATCGCCGCGCCGCACACATCGAGCGCGGGGAGCAGGCGCCGCAACGCGCGCGTCGCTGCGGAACCGCAGGCGATGCGGGCGGCGATGACGGCGACGAACAGGACGATGAGAAGGGCGCCGAGCGACAGCAGAGACGTCCCGAGCCCTTGGAACACCAGGAGGAACTTCTCGGGCCTTCCCAGGTCAGCCAGAAGAAAGAGCGCGCCGACGCCGACGGCGACGAGCGATGCAATCTGTATTTTCTGGTAGAGCAGGCTCAGGTCGCGCGGTCTGCGCGCCTTGGGCATATAGGCGCGCTCGATGAGGTGGGAGACGAGGTAGAGGCCCGCCCCCGAGCCGGCGAGAAACAGATAGATGACGACGGAGATCCCGAACATGCCTCCCGCCCTTCGGCCGGCGAGCACCATCGGGCTTGTCGCTGGCCAGGTAGAATCGGTGAGCTATCACGGTGTGTCATTATAGCGCACGGGGCCCGGCCGGAACCGGCGCCCGCGGCATGCGCTTGCGTGGGAAAGGTTCCGCCACGGAAGCGATTCGGTTCGCGTCCGCCTATAATGTCTGAAAACATGCGATTGGAGGACCCTATGGCATTCGAATCGATGGCGGTCGGGAGCGGTGGGCCAGTTGTCTGAGAGGCCCGGTGAGAACCGCCCTCGCCTCGACTCCGCCCAAAACGTCGAGCCGCACCTCAGCTGGCGCAACGTGTGGGGGCACCTCCGCACCATAACACGCCACAAGCTCCTGGTCATGCGCTACTGCTTCCGCGTCGGGCTCTACCGGCAGGGGCTGCTGCACGACCTGTCGAAGTACGGGCCGACCGAGTTCTGGGTGGGGGCGCGCTACTTTCAGGGCTACCGCAGCCCCAACGCGGCCGAGCGCATCCACAAGGGGTATTCCGAGGCGTGGCTCCACCACAAGGGCCGCAACAAACACCATTTCGAGTACTGGGTCGACCTCGACGGCAGGTCGGGGAACGCCTGCGTCGGCATGCCGATGCCCACGCGCTACGTGGTCGAGATGTTCTGCGACCGCATCGCCGCCAGCCGGGTTTACGAGAAGGACGCCTACACTGACGCCAGCTCGCTCGCATACTACGAGCGCGAGCACGGCGCCGGGCCCGTCCCGATCCACCCCGACGCCGACGCGCTCCTGAGGTACCTGCTCGAGCTGCTGGCCGAGAAGGGGGAGGACGCCGCGCTGCGCGAGGTGCGCGACACGATTGTGAAGCCGCGCGCGACCTTCGGCGAGAAAGGGCGGTTCTAGGGTGGGCGAGCCGTCCGGGGCGGGCGCCCCGCCGTCGTCCGCCTGCCGCCCGCGGGGGCGCTACGTCGCCTGCGCCGTCGACGGGGGCTGCGACGGCTACCCCCTGTGGCGCGTTCTCGAGGAGCGCCTCGGCATGTCGCGCGCGATGGTCAGCCGGGCAAAGGCCTTGCCGTTCGGCCTGCTGCTCGACGGCGCCCCGTCGCATACGACTGCGGAGGTGCGGGCAGGGCAGATCGTCGAGGCCAACGTGGCCGACGCGCCCCTGGCTCCCGGCGAGCGTCCGCGCGTGGAGCCGCAGCCGGGGCCGCTCGACGTGGTCTTCGAGGACGACGACCTGCTGGTGGTCGATAAGCCCGCCGGCCAGGTTGTCCATCCGTGCCCCGGCCACCGGACGGCGACGCTGGGCAACTTCGCGATGCACCACCTCCTCTCGACGGGGCCGGCGCCCGTCTCGCGGCTCTATCCCGTCCACCGGCTCGACCTGGGGACGAGCGGCCTTCTGGTCTATGCGAAGAACGCCTATGCGCACGGGCGGCTGCAGGCCTCGCTGCACGCCGGGGCGGAGGGCGGGTCGACGGGAGGTGCCGGAGCGGAGAACGGCGTGCCGGGATGCGGGCGCCTCTACCTGGCGCTGTGCGAAGGCGTGTTCGGGCGCGAGGCCGGCGTGGTCGACGCCCCCATCGCGCGCGTGGACGAGGAGTCGATCAGACGCGCCGTGGACGCGCGGGGCAAGCGCGCCGTGACGCACTACCGGGTGCTCGGGACCGTGCCTGGCGCGGGGCCTGGGACCGGGCTCGACGCCGGGCCCGACAGGCGTCCCTGCTCGCTCGTGGCCCTGCGGCTCGAGACGGGGCGGACCCACCAGATACGCGTCCACATGGCGCACATCGGCCACCCGCTGCTCGGGGACGCCCTGTACGGCGGCGCGGAGGGGCGCATCGGACGGCCGGCGCTGCACTCGTGGCGCACGAGGCTCGTCCAGCCCGTCACCGGCGAGCGGCTGTTGCTCGAGGCGCCCATCGCCCGCGATATGGCGGAGCTGGCGGGCGAGGGGCTCATAGGGACGCTCGGGTGCCTCGACTGGTGACGCGCACTGCCCGGCGGCGCGGGCGGCCCGGCGGTACCGGTGCCGAGTCGGGCGCGGTACGGCGGCGGCGATTGACGAAGGCGACGGAAGGGTTGGGGTGCATGATGGTGTCGGACGTGCGGGGCATGGCGGCCGAGGGTGCGGCGAGCGGGGCGGGGAAGGTCGCCGGCGTCAAGGAGGCGGCGCGCCGGCCGGGTGCGGGAGGAACCACCGCGGACGTCGCCGCGGTAGGCGGGGCGCCTGGGAGGCCGCGGGCGATTCCGCTCGAGCTGCTCGCGCCGGCGGGCGGCCCCGAGCAGCTCGCGTATGCGATCCGCTTCGGCGCCGACGCCGTCTACCTCGCCACCGACCGCTTCGGCATGCGCAAGCGGGCCTCCAACTTCACCTGCGACGACCTGCAGCGCGTCGTTGCCTACGCCCACGGGCGGGGCGTGGCGGTGCACGTCGCCTGCAACGTCGTCATGGGGGAGGCAGACGTCGCCGAGCTGCCCGCCTACCTCGAGCTGGTCGAGGCCGCCGGCGCGGACGCCCTCATCGTGTCCGACCTGGGGGCGCTGCGCCTGGCGCGCCGCCACGCCCCGCACGTGAAGGTGCACGTCAGCACCCAGGCGAGCGTCGCCAACGCCGACGCCGCCCTGGTCTGGCACGAGCTGGGGGCGAGCCGCATCGTCTGCGCGCGGGAGATGTCGGTGGCGCAGATCGCCGCGATGCGCTCCCGCATCCCCGACGACCTCGAGCTCGAGGCGTTCGCGCACGGGTCGATGTGCATGGCGTACTCGGGGCGCTGCCTCATCAGCGACTACCTCACCGGTCGCGCCGCCAACGGGGGCAGCTGCACGCAGCCGTGCCGCTGGGCCTGGGAGCTCCACGAGCCGTCGCGGCCCGGCCAGGCGTTTCCGGTCGAGGAGGACCCCGCGGGGGAGGACGGGCGCGGCGGCGCCACCTACCTGTTCAACTCGTGCGACCTCAACATGCTCGCGCACCTGGACGACCTCGCCGCGGCGGGCGTCGACGCGGTCAAGCTCGAGGGGCGCGGCCGCAAGGCGTTCTACACCGCGACGGTCGTGGGCGCGTACCGGCGGGTCCTCGACGGCGAGCCGGCGGAGTCGGTGGCTCCCGAGCTCGAGAAGATCTCGCACCATCCGTACTCGACCGGGTTCTACTACGGCCCCGCCCATCAGGCGCCCGCGTCGGCGGCGTCGGGATCGGAGTGGCTGTGGGCGGCAGAAGTGCTCGAATGCCGGGAGCTGCCGGGCGGCCCGTTCGGCTGGGAGGCCGAGGCGGTGGCACGCAACAGGTTCGAGCCGTCCGACGAGCTCGAGGTCCTGTCCCCCGGCGTCCCCGCGCGGCGCCTGAGCATCTCCGACGTGCGCTGGGCGCACGACGGCGGGGCCGGCGGCCGGGTCGCCGAGCCGGTCGCCGCCGCCAGCCGGCAGATGGACCGCTACCGGTTCGCATGCGACGCGCCGCTGCGCGCGGGCGACATCGTGCGCGTGCGGCGGGGATAGGGGAGGAATAGGGGACGGAAATGGGAGGCGACGACGCCTTCGGACTGCGCAGCCCCCGACACCGTTGTCCTTCGGATCGCGCTGTTTCTGGACGACGACGCCTTCGATACGGCTGCTGCACCTGAAAATGGGCGAATGTGTGCAAAAGCCCCTCGAGTGAACGGTCGGTTCGGCTTCGGTTAGACGCACATGCCGGCGATGGAAAAGTTAATCTACTAATTTGAAAAATTAGTTGTCTGATTCAGTAATTTCTAACTGGTCTTCTCGTTTGGGCGTGTCAGAACGCCGGAAAAATGTCATTCACTCGGAGCCGACTTGCACACATCGGCCTGTATTTAGATACTTGATATATCGGACAACCTTCGCCCGCTGACTGTGGCCGCCCGCCGGCTGGGCCGCCGCCCGCCAGCAAGGCGCTCCCACCCGCCCGCGCCCGCTCCCGATGTGGCGACTTTCAGATACGCGCGGCCCGCGGCGCGCATGCCGCCCGCTCGCGCGCACAAAGCGCTACGATAGGGCGGTTCCGGTTCCGCGCGCGCCGCCGTGCCACCGTGCCGTTGCGCCATTGTGCCGCCGTGCGCGCGTTTCGACTCACGACCCACGAAAGGACGGACGCCCATGGAGCGACCGAACGCCTGGAAGTCCTACGACGGCTACCAGCTCGCCGAGCTCGACGCGTTCTGCGCCGACTACGCCGCCTTCATCAGCGAGAACAAGACCGAGCGCGAGTGCTGCTCCGCTGGGGTAGAGCTGGCCGAGAAGGCCGGCTACGCCAACCTCGACGACTGCGTGCGCGAGGGCCGCAGGCTCAAGTCGGGCGACCGCGTGTACGTCTCGATGCGCGGCAAGACGCTCATGCTCGTCGAGCTTGGCAGCGCGCCGCTGCAGGAGGGCCTCAACATCCTCGGCGCCCACATCGACTCGCCGCGCCTCGACGTCAAGCAGAACCCGCTCGACGAATCGCACGAGATCGCGACGCTCGACACGCACTACTACGGCGGCGTCAAGAAGTATCAGTGGGTCGCCACGCCGCTGGCCATCCACGGCGTCGTGTGCAAGACTGACGGCACCACGGTGACGGTCACCGTCGGCGAGGCGGCCGACGACCTGGTGCTCTACATCTCCGATCTGCTGCCTCACCTGGGAAGCGAGCAGATGGGCAAGAAGGCGTCCGAGGTCATCGAGGGCGAGATGCTCGACGTCATCGTCGGCAACCGCCCGCTCGAGGTCGACCCGGAAGAGGGCGCCGAGCCTGTCGCCGGCGAGTCCGACGCCGCCGGCAAGGACGCGGAGAAGAAGCCGGTCAAGGCGCTCGTCCTGAAGCTGCTCGCCGAGAAGTACGGCATCGAGGAGGAGGACTTCCTCTCCGCCGAGCTTGAGGTCGTCCCCGCCGGCCCTGCCCGCGACTGCGGTCTCGACCGCTCCCTCATCATGGGCTACGGCCACGACGACCGCGTCTGCGCCTACCCGAGCCTCATGGCGCAGCTCGCCTGCGAGGCGCCGGTGCGCACGGCCGTGACGCTGCTCGTCGACAAGGAGGAGATCGGCAGCGTGGGCGCCACGGGCATGACGAGCCACTTCTTCGAGAACGCCATGGCCGAGATCCTCGAGCTCGCCGGCGAGGGCGGCGACCTCGCGCTGCGCAGGTGCCTCGCCCGCTCGCGTATGCTGTCGAGCGACGTGTCGGCCGCGTTCGACCCGAACTTCGCGAGCGTGTACGAGGCGAAGAACTCCTGCTACCTGGGCCACGGCGTCGTGTTCAACAAGTTCACCGGCAGCCGCGGCAAGAGCGGCTCCAACGACGCCGACGCCGAGTACCTGGCCCAGATCCGCAAGATCATGGACGACGGCGGGGTGCACTTCCAGACCGCCGAGCTCGGCAAGGTCGACGCGGGCGGCGGCGGCACCATCGCCTACATCCTGGCCACCTACGGCATGCAGGTCGTGGACTGCGGCGTGCCCGTGCTGTCGATGCACGCGCCGTGGGAGGTCGTGAGCAAGGCCGACGTGTACGAGGCCTTCCGCGGCTACCGCGCCTTCCTCGCGTCGAAGTAGGGCTTGGGCGCACCGGTCCGGACGACCTTTTGCGGCATGACCCCTTCACCTCCCATCGCGGTTCTCGTACAATAAACCGAATGGAGTAACGCGCCGGCGGTCCACGCGACCGCCGGCCTGTCATGCTAAGAGGTGCTCATGGGCAAGCGAACCGATATCCGCAAGGTCCTCATCATTGGGTCCGGCCCCATCATCATCGGCCAGGCGTGCGAGTTCGACTATTCGGGCACCCAGGCGTGCAAGGCCCTGCGCCAGCTCGGCTACGAGATCGTGCTGGTGAACTCGAACCCGGCCACCATCATGACCGACCCGGCCACGGCCGACACCGTCTACATCGAGCCGCTCAACGCCGAGCGCCTCGAGCAGATCATCGCCAAAGAGCGCCCCGACGCCCTTCTGCCCAACCTGGGCGGCCAGTCGGCGCTCAACCTCTCCTCCGAGCTCGCGGAGAAGGGCATCCTCGACAAGTACGGCGTCAAGGTCATCGGCGTGCAGATCGACGCCATCAAGCGCGGCGAGGACCGCGAGGCGTTCAAGGAGACCATGGAGTCCCTCGGCATCGACATGGCCCGCAGCAAGGTGGCCTACTCGGTGGACGAGGCGGTCGAGATCGCCGCGGAGCTCGGCTACCCCTGCGTGCTGCGCCCGGCCTACACCATGGGCGGCACCGGCGGCGGCCTGGTCTACAACGTCGAGGAGCTCAAGACCGTGGTGGCCCGCGGCCTGGCCGCCTCGCCCGTGCACGAGGTGCTCGTCGAGGAGAGCATCCTGGGCTGGGAGGAGCTCGAGCTCGAGGTCGTGCGCGACGCCAAGGGCCAGAAGATCACCGTGTGCTTCATCGAGAACATCGACCCCATGGGCGTGCACACCGGCGACTCGTTCTGCGCCGCTCCCATGCTCACCATCTCCCCCGAGGTGCAGAAGCGCCTGCAGGAAAAGTCGTACAAGGTCATGGAGGCCGTGCAGGTCATCGGCGGCTGCAACGTCCAGTGGGCGCACGACCCGGTGAGCGACCGCGACATCATCATCGAGATCAACCCGCGCACGAGCCGCTCGAGCGCCCTGGCCTCCAAGGCCACGGGCTTCCCCATCGCGCTCATCTCCGCCATGCTCGCGAGCGGCCTCACGCTCGACGAGATCCCCTGCGGCAAGCACGGCACGCTCGACAAGTACACCCCCGGCGGCGACTACGTGGTGCTCAAGTTCGCGCGCTGGGCGTTCGAGAAGTTCAAGGGCGTCCAGGACAAGCTCGGCACGCAGATGCGCGCCGTGGGCGAGGTCATGAGCATCGGCAAGACGTACAAGGAGGCCTTCCAAAAGGCCATCCGCTCGCTCGAGACCGGCCGCTACGGCCTGGGCTTCGCCAAGGACTTCAACGGCAAGACCAAAGAGGAGCTGCTTGCGCTTCTGGCCTACCCCACGAGCGAGCGCCAGTTCGTGATGTACGAGGCCCTGCGCCACGGCGCCACGGTTGAGGAGCTGCACGGGCTCACCAACATCAAGACCTACTTCATCGAGCAGATGAAGGAGCTCGTGGACGAGGAGGAGGCCCTGCGCGCCTTCGGTGCCGCCCACTCCGGCGAGCTTCCCGAGCCCGCGGTGCTCGAGCGCGCCAAGAAGGACGGCTTCTCCGACCGCTACCTGGCCACCAAGGTCCTCTCGGGCGTCACCGAGGAGCAGATCCGCGCCCGCCGCGAGGAGCTCGGCATCGTCGAGGGCTGGGAGGGCGTGCACGTGAGCTCGACCCAGGACAGCTCGTACTACTTCTCGACCTACAACGCGCCCGACGCCGCCCCGGCGAGCGACAACCCCAACAAGATCATGATCCTCGGCGGCGGCCCCAACCGCATCGGCCAGGGCATCGAGTTCGACTACTGCTGCGTGCACGCGGCCAAGGCGCTCAAGAAGCTCGGCTTCGAGACGATCATCGTGAACTGCAACCCCGAGACGGTCTCGACCGACTACGACACCTCCGACAAGCTCTACTTCGAGCCGCTGACGGCCGAGGACGTGCTCGCCATCTACGCCAAGGAGAAGCCGCTCGGTGTCATCGCGCAGTTCGGCGGGCAGACCCCGCTCAACCTGGCGAGCGAGCTCGAGCGCGCCGGCGTGCGCATCCTGGGCACGAGCCCCGAGGTCATCGACCTGGCCGAGGACCGCGACCGCTTCCGCGCCGACATGGACAGCCTGGGCATCCCCATGCCCGAGGCCGGCATGGCGGTCACCGTGGACGAGGCGCTCGAGATCGCCCACGGCATCGGCTACCCGGTGATGGTGCGCCCGAGCTACGTGCTCGGCGGCCGCGGCATGGAGGTCGTGTACGACGACGACAACCTGCGCAGCTACATGGCGGCCGCGGTGGGCGTGACGCCCGACCGCCCCATCCTCATCGACCGCTTCCTCCACCATGCCCTCGAGTGCGAGGCCGACGCCATCTGCGACGGCGTGCACGCCTTTGTGCCCGCGGTCATGGAGCACGTCGAGCTCGCCGGCGTGCACTCGGGCGACTCCGCGGCCATCCTGCCCTCGGTGAACATCACCGACGAGCAGCTCGCCACCATCAAGGAGTACACGCGCCGCATCGCCGAGACCATGCACGTGTGCGGCCTCATGAACATCCAGTACGCCATCGAGGACGGCACGGTCTACGTGCTCGAGGCTAACCCGCGCGCCAGCCGCACGGTGCCGCTCGTGTCCAAGGTGTGCGGCATCCAGATGGTCCAGATCGCTACCGAGGTCATGACCATGCCCTTCACCGGCAAGCCCTCGCCCGTGGCCGACCTCAAGGAGACGTCCTACAACTACTACGGCGTCAAGGAGGCCGTCCTGCCGTTCAACATGTTCCCCGAGGTCGACCCGGTGCTCGGTCCCGAGATGCGCTCCACCGGCGAGGTGCTCGGCCTGGCCGACACCTTCGGCGAGGCGTTCTTCAAGGCCCAGGAGGCCACCCAGACGGCGCTGCCCCTGTCCGGCACGGTGCTCATGAGCGTGAGCGACCACGACAAGGGCGACCTCGTGGAGGTGGGCCGCCTGTTTGCCGAGGCCGGCTTCGAGATCGTGGCCACCGCGGGCACCAAGGCCATGCTCGAGGAGGCGGGCATCCCCGCCCGCAAGGTGCTCAAGGTCCAGGAAGGCCGCCCCAACCTGGTGGACCTCATCCTCAACAACGAGGTGGCGCTCGTGCTCAACACGCCGAGCCTCTCCACCGAGAGCGCCCAGGACGACTCCTACATCCGCAAGGCCGCCATCAAGGCCCACGTGCCCTACATGACCACGATGGCCGCTGCCAAGGCCACCGCGCTCGGCATCGCCGAGGTCAAGAAGAACGGCGCCAGCGGCGTGCGCTCGCTGCAGGAGTACCACGCGAGCATCGCGTAGGCGAGCGAGCGCGCGAGGCGCGCTGGCGTGCGAGAGGGTGAGACAGCGGGGTGCCTGGTCGGCAAGGGCTGGCCAGGCGCCTTTTGCGTGCGTGGGCGGGTGGCGGGCGCGGGCGGTGGGATGGGCGCGCGCTGGCCGGTTTCGAAAACTTACGCGAAAGGCAGGCACGGAATCGCACGGGAAAGTGCGTCATTTTTTCGGTAACGCTCCGTCAGCGCGAGCACTCCTCGGCTTTTTGCACGCCGGTCCCTTGCGGCGGAGGGGGCGGGGCCGTTATCTTTACCCGAACTGTTTATCGGGGCGAAGGAAGGGCGGGGAGGGAAGGCGGGGCGAGGTGTGGCAGTGGCAATGGATTCCGGACGGAATCGAAAAGCATTCTTCCGACGCTTGCGCTTGAATCGCTGGCTGCCGGCCCTATAATCTGGGACAACCTGCGTTTGAACCGATTGGGCCGACGGGCTGGGGGCTCCCATGAAGCACTACTTTTCGACGATCGAGGAGACGGTCCTTACGTTTTCCGATATCCATTCCGAAGGCACCTCCGACTATATCCGTGTGTATTTCGAGCGACCGAACGACGGCGGTTTCGATTTTGCCGAGGGGACCATTCCCGCCTGTTCGTTCACCAGGACGTACGGCTTTTCTCAAGACGAGCTTATGGCGATGACTGATTACCTGCGCCGCAACGAGTTGCTTATCTGGCAGCTTGCCACCGGCTATTTCGACGGAGGCGAGAAGATTGCCTAAGGCTCTCGCGGACTTCTTGGGTTACATGATCTTTTTCTGGTCGAACGAGGAATCAAAGCCTCATGTCCATGTGTGCAAAGGAAGGCCGCAAGAGAACGCCACGAAGTTTTGGGTCAATCCGGGCGGGGTGCTTCTCGACCACAACAAGTCTGGGATTCCCGTGAAAGACCTTCGGAAAATCGAAGCGTACCTTGTCGCCAATAGGGAACAGATTCTTGTTGCCTGGCTGGAGCACTTCGAAGGCTGATTGCAACCTGTTTGACCTGCCCTGTTTGACCTGCCCTGTTCGACCTGCCCTGTTCGACCCCGTCCAGCGCGCCGTCCGTCCGCCCGCCCGCCCGACCGCCCGCCCCCCCCCCGCGCCCGCAACGCCACCACCTGGTGCCTTCTGAACCCGAGCGCCGCAAGCGTCGTGCAGGCAACGGCCAGCACCGCGTACACGATCGCGACCATCGCGCGCAGGTCGAGCACCACCGGCCCGATCGGGTAGCTCATGTACGACCAGAACAGCGTCCCCACGTTGAGCGCGTTGAGGGGAAACAGGTTGCGGATGTGGATGACGATCCCGTTGCCGAAGCCTCCAATGACCGCCGTGGCGAACAGCAGCACCGCGACGATCGTGAAGATCGCCAGCTGCGAGCGCAGCTTCGCCGAGAGCGCCATGGTGAGTGCCGCGAACCCGAGGGTGATGAGGTAGGCGAGCCCGACGCCGATCAGCGCCGCCTGCCCCATGGTGATGGCGTAGGGGCAGCGCAACGCCACGACCTGCAGGGCGAGCTCGGCCCCGTCGGCCCCAAAGAACGCGAGCGACGCTCCCACGACGACCGCGGCGCAAAGTGCAAAGTAGCCGGTCGCGAACGCGAACCCCGCGACGAGCTTGGCGGCCACGAGCCGCGAGCGCCCATGGCGCGTGGCGAGCACGAGGGCGTCGGTGCGGTCTTGGTACTCGCCCGAGAACAGCGGCGTCACGGCCACGCACACCGCGGCGATGACGAGCGAGAAGAACGCCAGGCACGACAGGATGTTCTGCCATCCTCCCGTCCAGCCCCACACGAGCGGTTGCTCCACGCCGGCCATCCGGTCGAGCCAAAACGCCTGCTCGGCTTCGGAGAACGTCCAGGTGGAGTCGCCCTCGGCGAGCATGTCCGCGAGGTTTTGGGCGTTGAGCTCGTAAAACGCGCCGGCCATGTCGGGCGTCACGCGCGCTGCGGTCTGCACCGCGGATTCGCCCTGCTTGGCCCACGGCGAGAACAGCGTCTCGTAGTAGTCGTCGAAGAGCATGTCAACCGTGGCGGGGTCGTAGGTCGCGTTGAGCAGCGCGTTCAGGTCCTCGGACGCCATCGCGGCGACACGTGCCGGGTCGATCTGCGCAAATGCCGCGTCGCGGTAGGCCTCGATGTCCGCGGCGATGCGCTCGGCCGTGAGCGCGCCGGCGTGCGACTCCTCGTTCGCCCGCCCATACGCTATATTGTCGAGGCCGGCATAGACGGTGCCGTCCATCGTCTGCGTCTTCGATCCGGTCACGTTGAGGAGCATGATGGCGCACATCAGCACGGCGACGCCCACCACGGCCACGGCGCTTGTGCGGCGCATGACGATCTTCTTGAGTTCGAAGGCGATGAGGTCGAGCATGGCTACCTCCTGGGAAAGCGCGGTTTGCGGGTGGGGGTGCGGCCGGTGGTCTCGTGCGAGCCGGACGGGCCGGGCTGCGCGCCTGCGCCCGCCGCCGGGTGTGCCGAACCCGAAAGCGCGCCCGCCGGCTCCTGGTCGCGGAAGATGTACAGGTAGAGGTCCTCGAGCGTGGGCTCGAGCGGCACGGCGCCTGCGACGGGTGGCTCGTCGCCCACGCTGCGCACCACGGCGTGCCCGTCGGGGGCGTAGTGCACGTTGGCCACGCACGTCCGCTGCGCCAGGGCGTCGGCCTCGCGCGCCTCGACGTGGCACTCCCACACCTTGCCCGCCGCCTGGGCCACCACCGAATCGGGCGTTCCCTGAAGCACGAACGCGCCCGAGCGCATCACGAGGATGCGGTCGGCGATGTACTCGACGTCCGAGACGATATGGGTCGAGAGCAGTACGATCCTGTCCTGCGCCATGGAGGCGATGAGGTTGCGGAAGCGCACGCGCTCCTTGGGGTCGAGCCCGGCCGTCGGCTCGTCGAGCACCAGGATCGAGGGCGAGCCGATGGCCGCCTGCGCGATGCCGAGCCGCTGTTTCATGCCTCCCGAGAGCGTCTTGACCTTGGTGCGCTCGCGGCCGTCGAGCCCCACGGTGGCGAGGAGCCCTGCGCAGTGCCCGCGCGCCTCGCGGCGGGAAAGCCCCTTGAGTGCGGCCATGTAGAGCATGAAGTCGAGCACGGTGAAGTCGGGGTAGTGCCCAAAGTCCTGCGGGAGGTAGCCGAGGTGCGCCCGGTAGGCGCCGCCGAGCTCCTCCGCGTCCCGGCCGTCGAGCAGGATCTGGCCCGAGGTGGGGCGCAGCACCCCGCATATCATGCGCATGAGCGTGGTCTTGCCCGAGCCGTTGGCCCCGAGCAGCCCGTAGACGCCGGGCGAGAGGACGGCCGACACGCGGTCGACGGCGATGCGCGCGCCGAACTGCTTGGTCAGCCTGTCGAGTGCGAGTTCCATGGGGTTCTCCTTGATTGGTGCGGCTTTGTCTTCTGGCGATGCTTTGTCCCGTGCGGTCGTGCATCTCTGCGGCGGAAACTCGCTCGCCTGTGTGCCTGCGCGGTGCCTATGCGGTCGCGGCCCGCGGTGTGACGGCGTCGAGCCCCTGCCCGGCCTGCCTGAGCAGGAGGCGAGTCTCGTGCAGGACGCCGATCAGGGCGGCGGCGCCCGCCAGGCCCCAGGCCCCCGTGGCCGTCGCGGCGTAGAGCTGCGGAGCGGCCAGCCAGAGCGCCAGCGTCACGCCTGCAACGGCAAAGCACCAGGCCGCCGATGCGCCCGTCGCGTTTGCCGCGGAGACGCGCCGGGCAATCTCGAGGCATCCGATGCAGGACAGGAAGTAGGGCGGGCAGACATGCACGAGCACGGCGACGGCGGTCGTCCCGGTGAGCGCCGGCATCGCCCCGGCGAGCGCGGTGACGAGAAGGGCCGCCGAGCAGCCGAGTGCGACCATGCGGGCAGTCAAGGCGCTCCGGTGGTCGAAAACGCAGGCGTATTCGAGTTCGGAGACGCCGTATGTCTTGCTTGCGAGCAGCGGCGGCACCTCCACGAGCATGGTGGCGGCCCCCACGGCCGCGATGGCAAACGACGTCGCTTCCCCGTTGGGGGCCATGGTGCACAGTGCGACGGCGAGGAGGACGAGGGCCACGTGGGCAAGCCACGTCCCGGGGCCGATGAAGCGGGCCTGAGCGGCCACAAACCGGGCGAACGAGGGGACGCGTGCCGGGCATGCGTCCGGGATGCCGCGACGCGCCGCGGCCATTGCGCTGGCGAGGGCGGCTCGGTCGCGCGCCTCGTTGCCCGACCGAGCGCAAAGGCCCTCCCGGGCATCGTCGTAATGCGCGACGAGGCGCCGCTCGAGGTCGGATCTTCCCACGCCGGTCCGCCGGGTCGGGGTGGGCCGTATGCTCGGGATGCTACCGTGCGTTTTCATATGCGTCTCCTTCCGCATGCGGTGAGAGCAGCTGCTCGAGGGCGGCGAGGGCTCGCTTGAGGCGTCGCGTCGCCGCAAAGCGGCTGATGCCGAGCACGCGTGCGGCTTCGGTCACCGTGAGCCCCTGGTCGTAACGCAGCTCGAGCACTTCGCGCAGGTCGGGGTCGAGTCTCTCGAGCGCACAAGCCAGCTCGATGTCGCCGAGGGCGTCGTGCGGGTCGGCCATCTCGGGCGCGTCGGCATAGGTGTCGAGCGGCACCGTCTGCACGCGCTGTTTCCGATAAGCGTCGATGCAAAGGTTGCGCGCGACGGAGATCAGGTACGAGAGCGGATTGTCGAGCTCCGTTTCGCTGCCCAGGCGCGCCAGGCGCAAAAACGCCTCCTGGGTCACGTCGTGTGGGTCCGTGCCGTCGGGCGCGTGCCGGCGGCAGTACGCGAGTACCCGGTCGTAGCATTCCTCGACGATGCGCCGCGCGGTCGCTTCGTCGAGGCTTGGGTTGCCGTTCCCGCTGTTTGCGTTGTGATGCCTCAAGCGTCTTCACCTCCTCGCTTACTATGACGGTGGAGCGGGGCGTGATGAGCGCCCCACTCGGCTTTTTTCAAACAAAGTTGCGCTTTGCCGTGCACGGCGCCGGCGACGGGCGGGAGCGGCGGGACGGGCGCGGGCCGGTTCCGAAAACTTACGCGAAAGGCAGGCGCGGAATCGCACGGGAAAGTGCGTCATTTTTTCGGTAACGCTCCGTCAGCGCGTTCACATCTCGGCTTTTTGCACGCCGGTCTCTTATGGCGAAGGGTTAGGGCCGTCATCTTCGCCCGAACTGTTCGTCTAGACGAACAGAAATCTTCTTACACTGCTTTAGCGAGCCCGAGTACACCTGGATACGCCTATAATCGGAGTCCCCAGCAAACAGGTTGGAGCTCGCATTTGCGTTCCCGCGCGAGCGCCGGCGCACTGCAGGGGCGGTATGTAAAGGGCGGCGGACCATAACGTACGGAAAGGGCGGGTATGGAGTATCTGTCGGTGCACGAGACTGCTCTTCGTTGGGGTATATCCGACCGCCTGGTCCAGCGCTACTGCTCCCAGGGGCGCATCGACGGCGTTCGGAAGTTCGGCGGCTCGTGGGGCATCCCCGCGGACGCATGCAAGCCCGCGGACCCCCGCAGGTCTGTCCCCGCAGCGCCCACCCCAGCGCCTGCGGGTGGCCAGCCCGTCTCCGACCAGCCCGCCCCCGCCGCCGCTGCGCCGACGGCCGATCGCTCCATGCCTGCCGCCGCGCCCTCCGACCGGCCCGACCCCGCCGCACCCGCCGACACTGCTCTCGACCGCTCGTGCCATCCCGACCCTCGGGTACCCCAACCCCCGCGGCGCCCCTCCGGGGCATGTTCCAACCTCATGCCGCTCATGAACACGCCCTTTGAACCGGGGCGCTGTTGGGAGTTTGTCGAGTCGCTCGAGGACGGTCCCCGCAAGGGCATCGCCCGCGCCGAGTATGCCTACTTCAGCGGTCGCGCGGACGAGGCGGCGGGGCTCGCCGGCGCCTATCTGGGGGACGCCGACCCGGCGATTCGCCTCTCCGCCTGCCTCATCAGCGCCTTCGCCAACCTGGCGCTCGGTGAGATCGCCCGGGCGCGCTCCGCGCTCGAGGGGGCACGCGGCGCGCTCGCGGGGCCGCAGGACACCGCCCCGCTCGCTCCCGACCCGCACGTCCCCGCCTCTGCCGGTGCCGCCTCGCTCGCCTCTGTCCCGCTCGAGGCCCTCTCGCCCGAGATGCGCGCCATGGGGGCGTTCGTCGCCCAGGCGGCTTCGGCGCTGCTGCACCTGCCCGAGCCGGCAGGGCTGCCCCCGGCGCGCGAGGTGCTGCCCCTCTTGCCGCCGGGCCTGCGCTGCTTTGCCCTGTACGTGCGCGCCCACCGGCTGTATCTGCAGGGGGAGTACGACCAGAGCCTGGGCCTTGTGCTCGGCGTCTTTGCCATGCAGGACGTCGTGTATCCCATCCCTTTCATTTACCTGCACCTGGTGGCGGTGATGGACCTCATGAGCCTGCGCCGTGCCGACGAGGCCCGCGCCCATCTGCTCGCCGCGTGGGACATTGCCCGCCCCGACGACCTAATCGAGGGGTTTGGCGAGCACCACGGTTTGCTCGGCGGCATGCTCGAGGCGGCGATCAAGCCCGCGTGGCCCGAGGACTTCAAACGCATCATCGACATCACGTATCGCTTCTCGGCCGGCTGGCGCCGCGTCCACAACCCCGATGCGGGCGACGTCGTGGCCGACAACCTCACCACCACGGAGTTCGCCGCCTCCATGCTCGCCGCACGCGGCTGGACCAACGCCGAGATTGCCGAGCATATGGGCGTGTCGTCCAACACGGTGAAGAGCTACATCTCATCGTCCCTGCAGAAGCTGGGCATCTCCCGGCGCCAGGACCTCGGCCGCTTCATGCTCTCCTAGGTCCGGTCGCATCCTCCGTTTGTCCCGCTGTCGCCCCCTGTTTGCCCGCACACGGCATCACCCGTTTTTGCGTCTCGAACGGGTGATGCGCCCACGCCGCCCTCAACCGAAAATAGACGCATTACGGCAGATGCGGAGAGAACGGTGGCGATGATGGCAGCAAAGAGACTCAGAGTGTTTGTCGTGCTCGCGCTCGTTGCCCTGGTGTGCATGGGGGCCGCCCTCGTGCATCCCGTTGCGGCGTGGGCGGCAGGGGCGCCGCCCGAGCAGGTCGAGGTCGGTGGCACCGACGTGACCGCCGGCGGCTACTGGGCAAACGACGGCTCCGGCGGCCTCGTCCCCGTCAACGCGAGCAACTACAACGTGCACTTAGCGACCGTGCGCGCAGCCAGACGCGCGCGGGCAAGCAGAACCAAACGCCGGGGTGCGCGCAGGGTGCCGCACCCCGGCGGTGTTTTTGGGATGGCAGTCGGAACGACGAGACGGATCGGGGGTGCCTTATGCGTGTTGGCCTGATCGGATGCGACGACGAGACGCTCTGGAGCCTCGCCGGTCAACTACGCCGCTACGGGCGCGGCGCCTCCGCAGGCGTGCGCGTCGACTCGTTCGAAGGCGCCGCGTCCCTGTGCGCCGCCTGCGCCGATGAGAAGTACCGCTACGACCTCGTCGTGCTCGACTGCGACGCCGGCTTTGCCGGCGGGGGCATCGCCGAAGCGCGGCGGCTCCGCGCCGGGGGAGCGCTGTGCCCGCTGGTGCTCGTTGCCTCCGACGAGCGCTGCGCCGTGGGCGGGTACGGTGTCGGTGCCGTCGGCTACCTGCTCAAGCCGTTTCGCTACGAGGAGCTTTCCGCGGTGCTTGCGCGTACTGCTCTGCTCCGTGCGGGCAGCGATACCATGGCGTTCTTGGCCGTCGGGGCACGCAGGACGGCAATCGACGTCTCGCAGCTCATGTATTGCCACTCGAGCGGGCACCACGTGGTCCTGCATCGGCGCGCCCGGCCCCCGCTGCGCGTCCGCACGAGCTTCTCCGACGTGGAGCGGGCGCTCGAGCCGTTCCCGCAGGTCTGCCGCAGCACGCGCGGGTACCTCGTCAACTTCGACTACGTCGTCGCGGCGGAGGGATTCGACTTCGTCTTGGCCGACGGGAGCCGCGTTCCCATCGGCCAGCGCAACGCCTCCCGCGTCAAGGCCGCCTACCGCGACCACATCGGCACGCGATGCGCGTGACGGGCGGAGAGCAGCGGGCTGTCGGAGACTTCGCCGGAGACAGGAGATGTCCAGGCGGTATTTTTGCTCCGGTAGGGGCGGTATTTTTTTAATGAGAGAGGCGGTATTTTTTTCTTAGGACAGGCGGTATAATTTTCTCGCAATGCGTCTCGTTCTATGAAGTCCCGGTTTGGGAGGCCTCAATGACTTTGAAGCCCAACGGATACCTTCCCCGCCTGATGGAGGCTCCGCTCTCCGCGTATCTCGGCATGTATGGAGGGGTTGAAATACGTGGGCCGCGATGGTGTGGGAAGACCTGGCTTTCTCTCACCTTTGCCGAAAGTGTCATACATCTTGATAGAAACGCCGAGTGCGCGCCGGTTGAGCTACAACCGTCCATATCGCTTGCGGGCGAGAAGCCGCACCTCATCGATGAGTGGCAGGAAATCCCTGCAGTGTGGGATGAGGTTCGCGGCGCGATAGACGCGAGCGGCTCCATACCCGGGCAGTATTTGCTTACGGGTTCGTCGGCGCCGCACAAAGACGAGGTCGTGCATAGCGGAACGGGCAGGATCGCCTTGCTCGATATGGGCCCTATGACCCTGTACGAACAAGGCTTGTCCAACGGTCGTGCCTCTCTCGAGACGCTCTTCTTGGAACATGAGAAGACCCTCGAGGTGGCGAGTGCGAAGGTCGACATTAGGGAGATCGCCGCCCTGGTTTGCCGAGGCGGGTGGCCCGCTGTTGTCGCTTGGGCAAACCAGAACCCGAGCCTCGTGGCGGCCCAATATATCGAAACGACCTGCGAAGCGGCATTTCGTAAGGAAGGACTTGACCCTGCGGCGGTGCAGAGGGCCCTTGTGGCGCTTGCGCGTAACGACGGAACGCCTGCGGCGCTCAGGACGCTCGAATCTGATTTTGCAGGCGGACAGATGCCAGGCCCCGGGGGCCCCTCATTTGAAAGGTGCTATTCGTATGTCAGGCAGTCTTACCTCGTTCGCGAACTGACGGGGTGGGACGCGCCTGTCAAATCCCGCGCTCGGGTTCGGACAAAACCGAAGCGCTATATAGTCGACCCATCCCTTACTGCGGCGTTGCTGGGCTACGATGCCGACAGGCTTTTGGCTGACCGGCAAATGTTCGGCATCCTCTTCGAAAGCCTGTGCATGAGGGATCTGTCGTGCTATTTGGCGTCTTCCACAACCCTGCTGGGCCCCCGGCTCCATTACTATCGCGATGACTACGGGCTTGAAATCGACGCCATCATCGAGCTTCTTGGGGGTCGATGGGCTGCCGTCGAAATAAAGCTCGATGTTGCCAAGGCGGACGAGGCGGCATCGAATCTCTTGAGGCTCAAGGACAAAGTTGCGTCGAACCCTGCCGCTCAGACGAGGCCTCCGTCGTTTTTGGCCGTGCTGACGGCGAACTCGCCATTTTTCTACCAACGACCCGACGGCGTGTACGTCATCCCTATAACTTGCCTCGGACGTTAGGACACCTGGCTCGCGATGCCGGGTCCGTGCTGTTTCCGTTAGGCCCACGGCACCAGGTCGCTCGAGATGTCGATGCGCACGTTGTCCGATGCCTCGAGCTCGAGGGAGACGGAACCCTTGGCGCCCTTTCCGAGCATGATGAGGCGCGTGCGGCCGTCGGCGAGTTCGAGCTGTTCGTCCACAGTGCCGCTTCCCTCGAGGATCTCGACGACGTCGTCCTCGGGGGTCACCATGACGAGCCGGTACGGCTCCGACCCCACGGCGACCTCGCCGCTCAGGGTGGCGTCCGCCTCGCCGTCGGCATAGAGGTCCCACAGGGTGTACTTGCCGGTGAAGCCGGCAAAGTCGAGCTCGACCTCGCCGCCTTCGGGGTCTATCCCGCCCCGGTAGTTGACGAAGGTGTAGCTGTCCGCGTTGTCGCATATGCGTGCATCGTCGTCGTAGATTGCCGCATGCTGCGAAGGGGCGCATCCGCCGAGAGCCGCGACGATGCCGATGCCGGCGAGCGCGGTGCAGAGGAGGGCAGCCGCGCCGGCGACGAGCCGGTTGTGCGACCGCCGTCCGGACGCATGCGCTTTGGTCATGTGTGTTCCGGACGGCTGCAAAGCGAAATGCCTGCTCATGGACGGCTCCTCTCGCGATGGCGCGGCTGGTGCGCACGATTTGCCGGGGTCGCACGCGGTCACGCTGATCTTGCTGAAAGTATAGGCGATTGCCCGGCGATGGGGGGGGCGGTCGGCCAGCGGCCATGCGGGGCGGCCAGCGGGGTGGCAAGCCGAGCGACCGGACGCCACCTCCGAGGCCGCCGTTTTGTGCTACCATCGCCCGGTCCGTGTCGGCCAAGGCAGTTCGAAACCATCCTGCCTCGGGAGGTCGCCGCGCGCATGCCGCCTGCGGCGGCGCTGCTCCGCGCGCCCGCGATAGCTCCCCAAACCAAAACTAAGGAGACAAGGGGCCCGGCCTTTGCGCCCTAGCCCCGCCCATATGCAACGTTACGGCGTCATCCGCGACAAGCGGCCGCGCGAGATCGTGCTGTTGCGCACGACGGGCTGCGCGTACCGCAAGTGCACCTTCTGCGACTACCATCTCGACCGCTCTTCCGACACCGCCGCCAACTTCGAGCTCAACCGCTCGGTGCTCGACCAGCTGACCGGCGCGTTCGGCGAGGTGGAGATCATCGACAGCGGCTCGGTGTTCGACTTCGACGAACCCACGCTCGAGCTCATCCGGCAGACGTGCCGGCAGCGCGGCATCTCCACCATCCACTTCGAGTCCCACTTCATGTACCGCGAGCGGATCCCGGCGCTGCGCGCGGCGTTCGACGGCTTCGACCTCAAGCTCAAGCTCGGCCTCGAGACGTTCGACGCCGACCTGCGCGAGCGGGTGCTGCGCAAGGGCATCGTGCTCGGGGGCGTCCCCGTGACCGACCCGGCCGTGATCGCCGAGCACTTCGACGAGGCGAACCTGCTGTTCGGCCTTCCCGGCCAGACCCTCGCCTCCATGGAGCGCGACGTGGAGCTCGGCCTTGCGCACTTCGAGCGCATCTGCGTGAACGTCATGTGCGCCAACTCCACCAAGGTCGCGCCCGACGCCGCCGTGGTCGACGCGTTCATGCACGGGCTCTACCCGCGCCTGGCGCCCGACGCGCGCGTCGACGTGCTCGTGGAGAACACTGACTTCGGAGTGGGGGAGTAGCCGTGAACGAGCTGTTGCTGATCGGGTCGGTCGTCTTTATCTTCGGTGCGGTGCTGGCGGCATTCCGGCTGTTCGGGAAGGCCGGCCTGTACTGCGTCTCGGTCGTGGCGATGGTGCTCGCCAACGTCGAGGTCCTGCTGCTCGTCGACGCGTTCGGCGTGGAGCAGACGCTCGGCAACGTGCTGTTCGCCTCGACGTTCCTCATCACCGACATCCTCTCGGAGTGCTACGGCAAGCGGGCGGCCAACCGGGCGGTGTCGCTCGGCCTGCTCGTGTCGGTGTTCTTCCTGGTGCTCAGCCAGAGCTGGCTGCTGTATGCGCCGAGCCCCAACGACACGATTCACACGGCGTTCGAGCAGGTCTTTTCCAACACGCCGCGCATGATGTTCGCCTCGTTCACCGTGTACGCGGTGAGCCAGTTCTTCGACGTGTGGCTCTATCACCGCTGGTGGGACTTCACCACGCGCCTGTGTGGCGAGCGCGACCGCTTTTTGTGGCTGCGCAACAACGGGTCGACCCTGGTGAGCCAGCTCCTCAACACGGCGCTCTTCACGGCTATCGCGTTCTGGGGGACCTACGATATGGCGACGCTCGTGTCGATCTTCGCCTCGAGCTACGCCATCTACATCGTGACCTCGCTGCTCGACACGCCGTGCGTCTACATCGCCCGGCGCATCTTCCGCCGGCACGGGGAGCGGCTCGACGCATAGGGGCTCGCATGCGCAGCGGGCGCCGCGCGCATGCGGCGTCCGCTCGCGATAGGCTGGCGGGCGCGCAGGACGGCTGTTTTCAAACAAACGGCAGGTTTTCCGGTTTTGGGCCTGACACCCGTCCCGCAGGTGCGCTATCGTGGTGCCGCGATGGTTTTTCGGGGCAGACTCGGCCCGGACGGGTCGTATGAGAGGAGAACCGCCATGACGTGCGCAGCCGTTTGCCGTTCCACCGGAGCCTGCACAAAGACAAAGGTGCTGCCGAGGTTGCTGTTGGCAGGGGCCGGGTGCGCGCTTCTGTGCGCCGCCGCGGTCGCCGGGACGCCGGCGCTGGCCGACGAGGCCTCGGTTTCGCCCGGCACCGACGCCGCGGCGGTCCAGGCGGTCGCTCCCGAACCCGTCGACCTGTCGGGCGCCGGCAACGTCGACATCGCGACGGCCGCATCCGTCTCGTTCGGCCAGCAGGTGAACGACTTTGCCGACGGCATGGGGACGCGCAAGTATTACCGTGTCGACCTGCCGGCCTCGGGGCGGCTGACCATCGACTCCACCGTGCCCTGGGAGGGCCTGTGGGGCCAAGAGACCTATCGCCTGATCGACGAGGCCGGCACCACCCTGTGGACCTACGACTGCCGCAGCGACTGGAACGAGACCACGCAGCAGTCCCACAGCGTGCTATCGATCGACCTGACGGGCGGCACGTACTACCTGGTGGTCGGCGAGGACGAGGTGAGTGGCGCGTACGGCTTCTCGCTGTCCTTCGCGGATGCGGGCGAGTCGGTCCAGGAGGCGCAGGGCGGGTCGAACAATGCGCTGGCAACCGCCACCCCGGTCGAGCTCGGCGTCCCGTACACGGGGCAGACGGCGATAAACGACGACGTCGACTTCTACGCGTTCTCTCTGCCTACGGCGGGGCGCATCTCCCTCGACGCGGTTCTGACGTGGGACTGCGGCTGGGACACGACCTATCGCATCTTCGACCCGGCGGGCAACGAGCTGTGGACCTACGAGGGACGCAACGACTGGAACGACACTACCGCCCAGGCGGTCACCTCGCAAAGCGTCGATTTGACGGCGGGCTCCTACTACCTGTCGGTCTCCTACAGCGGGAACGACGCGTACGGTACCTACACGTTCACCCTGGGCTTCGAGGACGCCGCCGAGAGCGCGCCCGAGGCGCAAGGCGGTTCGAACAACGAGCTGGCATCCGCCGTGCCGGTCGATCTGGGCAGGACGCAGCGGGCCCAGCTCGCCCTCAACGACGCCGTCGACTTCTTCTCGTTCGAGATGCCCGAGGCCGGCGTCGCCCACCTGGACGTCACGGCGTCGTGGAGGACCTATGGGGACGCGATGTTCCTCTACGACGCCTCTGGCAACGAGCTGTGGTCGTTTGACAACGGGGGCGACTGGAACGACCAGCTCGGCTACGCGTCGAGTGCAGCCGACGTCGAGCTCGAGGCGGGCACCTACTACTTTGCCGTGCAGTCCGACGATGACGACGTCAAGGGTCCCTACGAGTTCTGCTGGTTCACCGACGCGGCTCCCCGGCAGGACGCGGGCGGGCTGACGGGCGCGGGCCAGCAGGCGGCAGAGCCGGCGGAGGCGCCCTCCGAGGAAGAGGGAGGGTCGGACGTCGCGGCGGCCGACCCCGATTCTGACGCCCCCTGCGCGGACGGGACCTACACCGCCTCGCTCGAGGGGGCGAACGGCCTCGTCGAGATGACCGTCGGCATCGAGGGCGGCCTGCTCACCGCGGTCGACGTGACGTCGGAGGGCGGCGTGGAGCCCGGCGAGTACGCGGACCTGTTCGCCTCCTGCCTCGACCAGGCGCGCGCGGCGGGATCCTCATCCGCGGGTGCGGGCGCAGCCGACGCGTCGCTGTCGTCGACGCTCGCGGGGGCCGTCGCCGAGGGCGTCGCGAAGGCGGGCGCCGCGAATCTCGGATAGGGGGTCGCGGGTCGTTTCCCCACCTGGCGGAACGCGGTATCATACGAGTTGTCCTGAGCCTGAAATGCGCCGTTGCGCGGCACCCGGCCAACACGTCGAGCCCGATGCGGCGGCATGTCTGTTGGGAGTGTCTATGGATGCCAGAGGGTTGTACGGGTCGGAGCGGCGCGGCGAGGCCTCCGGGCTCGTCGGTCGAAGGGGGCTGCGCGCGGTTGTTGCCGCCGCGGGCCTGGGGCTTGTCTTGGCGGCGGCGCTGCCCGCCGGCGCCCTGGCCGACGACGCCGCGGGCGGCTCGGCGGGGGGAGAGGGCGCGCCGCTGCAGCTCTTCACCTCGATCGGCGCGAACCTCGGCGACGGCGCCGCTTCGGCGGAAGCGCAGCCGACGGCGGACGGGGGCGCGTCCACCGCGCTGTCGACCAGCATCTCGGTGCAGAGCGGCTCCGCATCGGGCGAGGTTGCGACCGACGGGCAGGGGTTCTCGTATGCGCTCGACGCCGAGGGCAACGCGACGCTGTCCGGCTATGCGGGCGACCAGACCGAACTCGCGGTGCCCTCCGAGCTCGACGGCCATCCCGTCGTGGCGGTCGCCGGCGGCGCCTTCGCAGGGAACGCCGCGCTGACGTCGGTCGTCCTGCCCGACACGGTGCTCCAGATCGGGGACGGGGCGTTCTCGGGGTGCACCGCCCTGGCCGCGGTCCAGCTCCCCGCGTCGCTCCAATGGCTCGGCGCCGGGGCGTTCGAGGGCTGCACGGCGCTGACCTCCGTCACGGTGCCCGCGACGCTCACGGCGTGTGGCACGTCGTGGCAGCAGGGCGTGGCGGTCGGCCCGTTCGCCGGCTGCACGGCGCTCGCCGAGGTGACGGTCGACGAGGGCGCCAAGACGCTCGCGCCCTACCTCTTCGCCGGGTGCGACGCGCTCGCCGTGCTCACGCTGCCCGAATCCCTGGTGCGCGTCGACACCGTCGCCTTCTCGAACACCGGCGCGGTGAGCGCGACGCTCGTCATCCGCGGCCTCGAGGGCAGCGCCGCCCAGCAGTTCGCGGAGGAGATGGGCCTGACGTTCCAGAGCACCACGGTCCCCGCGACGGGGATCGCCGTCAGCCAGACCGAGGTGTCCCTGTTCCGGGGCACGACCGCGAAGCTCGAGGCGACCGTGACCCCGGCCGACTCGACCGACCGCGTGACGTGGCAGTCCTCCAACCCCGAGGTCGCCTCGGTCGACGCCGAGGGGACGGTCGCGGCGGTCGCCGCCGGCACCGCGACGATAACCGCCACGGCGGGCTCGGTGAGCGCGACGTGCGCGGTGACGGTGACGGTCCCCGTCGAGTCGATCGACCTCAACCGCGCGTCGTTCGAGCTCGAGGCGGCCGAGACGCGCCAGATGGTGACGACCGTGCTGCCCGAGGACGCGACCGACAAGAGCGTGACGTGGACCTCCTCCGACACCTCCGTCGCTACGGTGGGCGCCGACGGGACGGTCACCGGCGTCGCCAAGGGCACGGCGACCCTGACCGCGACGGCCAACGACGGCTCCGGCGTGAAGGCGACGGCAAAGGTCGAGGTCGTGAGCGACCGCCACACGGTGGCCGCCCCCGAGCAGCTCGCGTCTCCGCACGACTACGCCGCCGACTGCCTCGACTGCTGGGTGTACACCCTTGCCGGCGCCGAGGCGATCGACGTCACGTTCGACGAGCGGACGTTCGTCGAGAACACCTTCGACTACATCGAGATCTACGACGCGGCGGACGGCCTGGTGGGCATCTACACCGGCAGCGAGCTTGCCGGGGCGACCGTGCGCGTCTCGGGCGACACGGTGCGCGTCAAGCTGGTGACCGACGGCCAGGGGAGCGCCTGGGGCTTCGCGGTGACCGGCGTCGCGGCCGTCCAGGTGAACGGCTGGCGCGTCGTCGACGGCGTGACCTACTACTACGAGAACGGTGCGCCCGTGAAGGGCGAGCGCCTGCTCGACGACGGCTGGCACTACTTCGACGTCCACACCGGTGCGATGCTGACCGGCCTCGTGCGCCTGCCCGACGGGCGGCTCGTCTACTACGACGCCCGCGGCGTCATGCAGACCGGCGACGTGCTGCTGCAGGACGGCTGGCACTACTTCGACCCGGTCGACGGCCACATGGTCACCGGCATCTACTGCCGCCCCGACGGATGGTTCTACTACAACCGCTACGGCGTGCGCTGCACCGGACCGGTCGTCATCAACGGCACGACCTACTACTTCAACGAGTACACCGGCGTCATGGTGAGCGACCCGACCTACGTCGACGTCGACATCACCAACATCAACAACGAGACGAACGTCACGAACGAGACGAACATCACCAACGTCGAGCAGACCGTCATCGACGTCGACCAGACGGTGATCATCGTCGATTCCGACACCGACATCGACGTGGACGACGGCGAGCTCGCCGACGACGAGGAGGGCAAGGACTCCGGCGACGGCGACATCCCGGTGACCGACGTGTCCGACGACCCGCTGCCCGAGCAGCCCGACGATCCCGACCAGACCGAGGAACCGGCGGACGACGGCGGCGAGACGCCCGACGATCAGCAGCCCGAGGAGGGAGAGCAGCCTGACGACGAGGGGCAGCAGCCTGCGGAGGGAGAGCAGCCCGCTGAGGGCGACGAGCAGGGCGAGCAGACCGACCAGCCCGCAGAACAGCAGCAGCCCGACGAGCAGGGCGAGCAGCCCGAGCAGCCGACGGAGCAGGCCGACCAGCCTGCGGGGGAGCAGCCGGCCGACGAGGGCGATCAGACCCCTGCCGACGAAGGTGAACAGCCCGCGGGAGAACAGCCCGCGGACGAGGGCGAACCGCCCGCGGGGGAGCAGCCGGCTGACGAGGGCAATCAGACCCCTGCCGACGAGGGTGAACAGCCCGCGGGAGAGCAGCCTGCGGAGGATGACGGGCAGGGCGAACAGCCTGCCGGTGAACAGGGCGAGCAGACCGAGCAGCCGACGGATCAAGCCGACCAGCCCGCGAACGAGCAGCCGACGGGTGAGCAGCAGCCGACCGACGAGCAGACCGGGCAGCCGGCCGATCAAGCCGACGAGCCCGCGGGTGAGCAGCCTGCCGAAGAGCAGCCTGCAGACGAGCAGCAGCCTGCCGACGAGCAGGCACCCGCCGAGGAGGGCGAGCAGCCGGCCGACCAGGCCGACGAGGAGCAGCCCGACCAGGCTGAACTCGACGAGCTGAACGCGGCGGCGCAGGCTGCCTACCAGGCTGTTCTCGACTCCGGCGATTACGTCGCGCAGATCGACGCCGCCGAAGGGCTGACGTATACCTGGGACTATACGCTCTTCGACGTCAATGCCGACGGCGTGGACGAGCTCCTTGTGCGCGCAACGGCAGGCGACGGGTTCTCGGACACCATCGTCTACACGTACGATTCCGAGACGCAGTCTGCGGTCTGCGCGGGTGACCTGTACGGATACGGCGCCGAAGGACAGCAGTACTCGCCCTCGCACAACGCGGTCGTCACCATTCCGACGAACCCGACCGAGGACACCGCGACCTATGTGTTCGCGCGGCTGAACGGCACGGGCTTCGAGACGCTGTTCACGGTTGGGTACGATCTCGGTACCCCGTACTACCAGGAGGCCGACGGCTCGGAGGCCACCCTCATCAGCGAGGAGGAGCTGCAGTCGTACCTCGCCGACCTGGTGCTGCCCGAGTACCAGCCCGTCCCGGCCCTGCCCGACTCCGCCGAGGAAGCTCCTGCCGAGGAATCTGCGCCCGCCGAGGAGACCCCCGCGCCCGAGGAGGTGCCCGCTGAGGAAACCCCTGCGCCCGAGGAGGCGCCTGCCGAGGAGACCCCTGCCGACCAGGCGACCCCTCCCGCCGAGGAGGCTGCGCCGGCGGATGATGCCGCCCCGACGGGGGAGACGCCCGCGGAGGCGCCGGAAGGCGAGGCCGTGTTAGCGTAAATGCTTTTTTAGCCAATTCCACCAATGAGCCGGCGCCGATTGCGCCATCGAAAAGGCGCCGGTTCCGCCAACGCAAACCCGCCGCTTCCGGCTAGTCGTCATCCCCCCACCCGGGCGCCCATTCCCCGAGCCTTTCCGGCAGCCTGCCGTGCTCGGCGTAGAACAGGGCCTTCTTGCGCGTCTGCTCGTACACGTCCTGGTCGGTGTACGGGAACGAGCCGGGCGCGTAGTACTCCTCGTACAGGTGCTCGACGAGCTCCCGGGCCGTCGGCCAGCGGTTCGCCCACAGCATGGTCTCGATGTCCTCCAGGCAGCGCGCCCTCTCGTCGCTCATTTCCCCTCGCCCCTTTCCTCCGGCGTGCGCCGGTCGTCCTCGGTGAGGTCCTTGAGCCTGTAGGACCTCCCCGTTATCCTCAGTATCGTGCACCTGTGGCAGAGGCGGTCGGCGATGGCCGACGCCGTCACCCCGTCGCCGAAGACCTCCCCCCAGCGCCCCACGCCGACGTTGGTGGTGACCACCGTCGACCTGTTCAGCCTGTAGCGCCTGTTCACCAGTTGGAAGAGCAGGTCGGCGCCGCGCTTGTCGATGCCGAGGTAGCCCAGCTCGTCGACGATGAGCAGGCTGCAGTGCTCGTAGAAGCGCCACCTCCTGTCGAGGGTGCCCCTCTCGTCGGCGGACTCGAGGTCGCGCACGACCTTGGCGCAGTCGGCGAAGTAGACCTGCCTGTGGGCCATCACCGCCTCGTAGCCGATGGCCACCGACAGGTGGGTCTTGCCCACGCCGGGGCTGCCGACCAGGATCACGTTCTCGCCGCGCTCCAGGAACGCCAGCGAGGCGAGCTCCTCGACCTTCCCCCTCGGGACGCTGGGCTGGAAGGACCAGTCGAAGTCCGCGAGGGTCTTCACGAACGGGAAGTTGGCCATGCGCATGCGCCTCTCGTCGTCCTCCCTGCCCCTGGCCGAGAGCTGGGCCTCTGTCATCTCCAACAGCGCCCCCACGAGGTCCCTCTCCCCGTCGCCGACGAGCCTGACGTAGTCGGGCACCAGCGGCGCCATCGCCCCGAGCCCCAGCGCCTCCAGGTTCGCGGACAGCCTGTTCAGCGGGCTCGCCTGCGCCGCGGGCCTCACAGCGCGCCCCCGACCGAGTCGAGGAGCCGCAGGTTGGCCTCCGCGGCCTCGGCGATGTCGGCGTCGCCGAACCAGCGCTTGCCCTCGAGGGCCTCCGCGTAGTGCGCCGGGTCGTAGGCGGGCGCGCCGGCGGCGTGGTGCGCCGCGAGCTCGCCGCCGACGTAGCAGTCCATCGAGCCGTCGGGCATCGTCACGACGCGGGCCGGCCTGCCGATGCAGCGCCTGGGGACCGACATCGACCTGCCGTGCGCGGTGACGAGCATCGTCGAGGGCACGCTGCGGACCTCGACCACGTCGCCCATCGACTCCTGCAGCAGGGCCATGTTCCCCGGCGGGCGCAGGGCGTCCTTCTCGCGCATGAACAGCACCGAGGGCGGCACGCCGGTCGTGCCGTTTGGCTCGGAGTTGCAGCTGCGCTCGACCAGCGCCACCACCTCGGCGACGCCGGCCTCGCCGTCGAACTCGCCCTGGAAGGCCCTGATCCTGTTCAGGAACCTGTTGGACGACTCGACCTTGCCCTTCGTCTGCGGGGTCCGGGGCCGGGCCAGCCTGACCTCGAAGCCCGCGTCCCTGGCGAAGGAGAACACCCTCTCGACCCTGACGCGCCTGCCGCCCGAGACGACCACCAGCGCGCTCATGTTGTCCGTCAGCCACTCGAGCGCCACGCCCCCGAGCCTGCATATCGTCACGTACATGCACCTCAGCAGGTCGTCGGTCGTCCTGGTCCGGGAGTACACGAAGACGTGCCTGCGCGACCAGGAGAGGGTCGCGGCGAACACGTTGAACTCGAAGACCTCGCCGGAGCGGTCCGCGAGGGCCAGCGACTCCTTCCAGTCGAACTGGAGCTGCAGCCCGGGCGGCGTCTCGAACCTGGGGTGGGGCTCACGCGCCGGGCACGCCCCGACGGACACGCCGTGCCTGCGCATGAAGGCCGTGAGCGCGTTGTACCCCGGGAGGCCCTCGTCGGGGTACTTGTGGACGAGCAGCTCGTATATCCCGGCTTTCGTGACGCCGGGCAGGGCGGCCTTCTCGACGATCTCGTCGAGGTGCGGGTCGAAGGCGCTGCCCCGCCCGGACCTGCCGTCGCCGGGGTCGCAGCCGTCGGCCTCCCAGTACGACGCGACCGTGTGCCTGTTCAGCCCGTACCTCCTCGCGATGTCGCTGAAGTTGGGCTTGATTCCCGCTTCCTTGTACATGTTCAGCTCCCCGGTCAGGTTCCTTTCCAATCCCCGCCCCTTTCGACGCGTCCGGTACGACGCCCAAGAGACTAGCGGCGCCGTTGGCGAAACCGGCGGAAGAACGTTGGCGGGATTGGCACATCTGCGTTGGCGCAACTGGCGGGTATGCGTTTGCGGAATCGGCGGGTTTTACATTAGCGCTAACA
>DBEYOB010000166.1:0-15920 GCA_048173955.1 Coriobacteriales bacterium | reverse complement strand
TGGCCGTTGTGGAACTTGGCGTCCTGGCGCAGGTGGAAGGTGTAGACGGTGGCGTCCTCGTTGACCTCCCAGCTCTCGGCGGCCAGGGGCGCGATGGTCTGGTTGCCCCAGTCCCAGGTCACGAGCGTGTCGAACAGGTTGGTCATGACCTCGACGCCCATATTCTCCTCGGCATCGAACGGCTCGATTCCCACCGGGTTGGTCAGCTCGTAGCGCAGCACGCCACCCTCGACCGCCCCCGAGGCGTCGATCTCATCGGGTTCGGGGACGTCCTCCCCCGACGGGGCAGCCTCGTCCGCCAGCGCGCCCACGCTCCCGCCCGCCATGGCGAAGACGGTACCGGCAGTAAGCGCACCCCGCACAAAGGAACGCCTCGACATGCCAGCCAAGACTGCCGTCCCCACCGTTCTGCTTTGGCTCATGTTCAGATCCTTTCCTTTTGCATGCACGCACAACCCCGTGCCCCGCGCGCCCGCTGCAACGGGCCTTCGACGGGGTTCGACAACAGGATGGTGTCGCCCTATGGTTGCAAAACAGTTTCGAATCGCATCAGTTCGCCAAAGTAGGGCAAATAGGCGGCAGACGGTCTTCTGATGCCGTGCTCCTTCCGCGCCGCCGCCGCTCATCGTTGCGCGCCGTTGCGCGCCGTTATGCACCGAGCAGCAGATCGATCAGGCCGTCGTCGTTCGACCGGGCGCTGATGACGACCGTGGGACATCCCTCCTCGAGCCCGCCGAGCTCGGCCGCCTTCGCCAGAGCGTCGTCATAGGTCCCCAGTTGGTCGATCAGTCCCATGTCAAGCGCGTCCTGCCCCATGTAGGTGGTTCCGGTCGCCCACGCCTCGACCTCGGAGGTCTCGACGTCGCGCCCTTCGGCGACCATGTCGATGAAGATCCGGTTAATCTTGTCGACCTGGTCCTGCAGGTACGCACGCTCCTCGTCGGTCAGCGAACGCGCGGCAGAACCCATGTCCTTCATATCGGACGACTTGATGGTCTCCACGCCGACACCAAGTTTGTCGAGCAGCCCCGAGGCGTCGACCGTCTGCATGTACACGCCAATGGCCCCGATGTCGCTCATCGGGCCGGCGACGATCCAGTCTGCCTGGGAAGCCGCCATGTAGGCACCCGAGGCGCACATCGACTCGACCGACACGACCACGGGCTTCGAGCAGTCGGCGACGGTCTGGCTGATGTCCCACGAGGGCGACGCCTCGCCTCCCGGCGAGTTGCACAGCAGGACGATCGCCTTGACGTTGGGGTCGTTCTCGGCCCGCTCGAACGCGTTGCGCACGCCGCGCGGGTCGAGCGACCCGCCGCTGGCGATCTCGCCCGAAAAGTCGATGACCGCGACGGACGGCGCCCAGGCGATCCCCGACGAGTCGTCGGCCACCACGCTCGTCGCCGCCGAGGTCATGATCGAACCCATGCCGCCGACGAGCAGCGAGCCGGCGAAGGCGCAGCTGCCGAGGCTGAGCACGAGAACGCCCACGAGCACGCAGAGCACGACGATCGGTGCGTTGCTGCGCTTAGGCGCTTGGACGTTCACATAGATGGGCTGACCGTTGGCCGCAGTCGCCGAGGCCGTGCCGACCGAAGGGGCGCCTGCGGAGGGGCCGGGGTTTTCGTGGTTTTCGGGGCTTTCGGGAGTCGGGGCATCGCCAGAAACCGGCTGACCTTCGGCGGCCGGCCGACTTTCCCTGGGTTCGTCTGCCATGGATGTCATCCACACCTTTCGCACTCGAGGTTGATTACAGTCTCCAAGGCACTATACCCCGTCCAGGGATATTTCTGCGACGTCGACATCCAGCCGTACCCGCAAGAAGGGCGCCACGAGGCGGGTGCTGCCAGTTTTTCGCGGGGCACTTGCTAAAAACCCGGCTTGCTGAGTAGAGGGGAGGGCCATTCAAGACAGGCTCCATCGTCATCCGTCGCATGCACCATCGGATGCACCGCATCGAGCTGGACTTTTGACGACATCGTTCCGCAAGTGCCCCCTGCTCGTTGCCCTACCGGACGACATGCTTACTCACCAAGGGCGGTTTTTAGCGAGTGGTTGCCTAAAATCTGGCAGGGTATTTCATATGTATTCAAAATTATGTATATTGTAGCAATTAAACTCATATATAAGAATATACCCGCGCTTGTCGCATTTGCCGGCACGCGCCATCCCACCGATCAGATCCCGACGCCGCAAAAAAAGCGGGCGGGACGCCGGTCCAACCGACGCCCCGCCCGTCACCTCCTGATTTCGCGCCGGCTTCCTACTTGCCGGCCTCGACGAGTTCCTTCGCCATCTCGCGCAGCTTGAACTTCTGCACCTTCATGCTCGGCGTCATGGGGAAGTCGTCCACGAAGAACACCCGCTTGGGCACCTTGTAGCGGGCGATGCGCGGGATGGCCCACTCGCGGACCTGCGCCTCGGTCATATCCTCATAGCCGGGGCGGGTGCGGATGAACGCGCCCACGATCTCGCCATACTTGGCGTCGGGGATGCCCACCACCTGCGCGTCAAGCACGCCGGGCATCGTGAGCAGGAAGTTCTCGATCTCGAGCGGGTAGATGTTCTCGCCGCCGCGGATGATCATGTCCTTGATGCGGCCGGTCACGCGGTAGTAGCCGTCCTCGTCGACCATGCCCAGGTCGCCGGAGTGCAGGTAGCCGTCGGCGTCGATGGCCTCGGCGGTGGCCTCGGGCATCTTGTAGTAGCCCTTCATCACGTTGTAGCCCTTGCAGCACAGCTCGCCTGGCTCGCCCACGCCGCAGATGTGCCCGTCGGCCGGGTCGATCACGCGCACGCTTACCGGCGGGTGCTTGCGGCCCACCGTCTCGCACTTGTGCTCGACGTCGTCGTCGACCGAGGTCTGCGTGAACACCGGGCTGCACTCGGTGAGGCCGTAGCAGATCGTGATCTCGCGCATGTTCATGCGCTCCATGACCTCGCGCATCGTCTCGGGCGGGCAGGGGCTGCCGGCCATGATGCCCGTGCGCAGGTGCGACAGGTCGAACTGGTCGAAGTCGGGATGGTTGAGCTCGGCGATGAACATCGTGGGCACGCCGTAGACCGCCGTGGCCTTCTCCTTGTGGATGGCCTGAAGCACGAGGCCTGCGTCGAAGTTCTCCACGATGACCATGGTGCAGCGGTGCGTGAGGCACGCCATGACGCCGAGCACGCAGCCGAAGCAGTGGAAGAACGGCACCGGCAGCGTCACGCGGTCCTCGGGGCCGAGCCTCTGGCCCTCGCCGATGTAGAAGCCGTTGTTGAGGATGTTGCGGTGCGTGAGCATGACGCCCTTGGGGAAACCCGTGGTGCCGCTCGTGTACTGCATCATCACGACGTCGTCGTTGGTGAAGCTCGCCTCGGCCTCGCGCAGCACGTCGTCGGACGTGTGATAGCCGAGCAGGATGAGCTCGGGCACGCTGTAGAATCCGCGGTGCTTCTCGGGACCCATGTAGATGAGGTTCTTGAGGCAGGGGTAGTTCTCGGTCTCGAGGTGGCCGCGCTCCTGGGTGAGGGCCTCGGGCACCAGGTCGTAGATGATCTTGAGGTAGTCGACGTCGCGGAACGCGTCGATGACGCAGAGCGCCTTCATGTCGGACTGCTTGAGCACGTAGTCGAGCTCGTGGCTCTTGTACACCGGGTTCACCGTGACCATGACCACGCCGATCTTGGCGGTGGCGTACATGAAGGTGAGCCAGTCGGGGATGTTGCGCGCCCACACGCCCAGATGGTCGCCCGGCTTCATGCCGATGGCGAGCAGGCCCTTGGCGAGCTCGTCGGTGCGCTCGTCGAACTCGCGGTACGTCCAGCGCAGGGCGCGGTCGGGGTAGACCACGAACTCGTGGTCGGGGTCCACGGCGACCTGGTTGCGGAAGTACTGACCGATGGTGAGCTCGGAGTGCAGCGGGTAGTCGGGCGAACCGTCCTCGGGAAGGGGCGTGCCGGCAGGCCACTCGTCGATGGTCAGGCGGTGCGGGGCGGGTGCGGCGGCGCAGCCGGGGGTTGCGGCGGAATCGCCGGCGGGGTTATCAGCAGGCATGGGAACTCCTCGCGACATCGTTGCGGCAGGTTGGCATCCGGTGCGGCGCACGGGCGCCGCGCGGTCCGACGGCCTAGAGCGGCGTGTAGACCACCGCGAGGAACTTCGCCTTCTGCCCCTCGTGCGCGCGCACCTGGTGCGGCACGATCGAGTCGTAGTAGATGCTCTCGCCGGGATGCAGCACGTAGAGGTCCTTGCCGTACTCGATCTCGATGCAGCCCTCCATGCCGAAGAGCCACTCCTCGCCCTCGTGCCCCACGAGCTCGTGGTCGGTCGCGCCCGAAGGGTCGACGGTGATGATGAACGGGTCCATGTGGCGCCCGGGGCGGCCGGCGGCGAGGCTGAAGTAGCTCAGGTCGCCCGCGTCGCTCGAGGTCTCGAGCGTCTTGAGGCGGGTGACCTCCTCCATCTGGCTGCTGTCGATATAGGCGGGGCCGAGGTTCTTGTCATCGTCCATCAGCGTGCCCAGGCGGACGCCGAGCGCGCGGGTGATCTTGATGAGGGGCGCGAGCGAGGCGGGCAGCTCGCCGTTCTCGAGGCCCTCGATGACCGCGACGTCGCAGCCGCAGCGGTCCGCGAGGTCCTGCTGGGAGAGGTGGTTTGCCGAGCGCAACGTCGCAATCTTCTCGCCGAGCTTGCCGTGTTCGCCGTTCACGCTGGCAGCATCGATGCCCGTGGCTTCGTCCATATGCCGGACCCCTCTCTGCGTCGGTTCGTCGCGCAATGCGGGCGCCGGGCGGATGCAGCGGGCCGACAGCGCGGCCCCACCCGTCCCGTCCCGCATCGCAGAAAACAGGTATGGCTAGGCAGTATACTGCATTGCACCCGCGAAAACCGACAGATACACGAATACACAGGTCGCAGGCAAACAATGGACGACGGACGCGCCCCTATGCCTCGTCGAACGCCGAGTTGACCGCCTTGAGCAGCAGTTCCTTTCCAATACCGTCGAGCGATCCGTACAGGTTCACCAGCTCGCCCAGACGAAAGTCGAGCGGATAGCGCTCGCGCTCGTTGTAGGTCGGCCGGGACACCTTGCACGCCGCAGCCGCCTTGTCGACCGTCAGGCCAGAAGCCCTGCGCGCCGCCCCAAACATCTCGGTTTCCACTCTTGCCTCCAGTCAACAGCCCCAACCGTTCCATATATCGAATAGTAGTAATTAGTTACGTTTAGCGCAACTTGTTTTGCGTTCTACGAATAACTGTTGTCGAACTGAAGCTTGTAAATACGTTTTACGTAATATAAACTGTTTCTACCGATTTACCTACTGGAGGTTACCATGGGGTTCGCTCGCAACATCGAGGCACTCATTTTGAAGTTCGACATCACCCAAAACGGACTGGCAGACACCGTCAAGGTGAGCCCGGCGACCGTCTCGCGGTGGGTCAAGGGCACCATGGGCATCCGGCCGGCACACGTCCGGCGCATCTGCGAGGCGTTCGAGCTGAGGCCCGACGACCTGCTCTCCGACGAGCACGGGCTTGCCGCACAGATGGATGGGACGGCCGCCGCGGAGGGACCCGCCGAAGCGGCGTCCGGCGACCGCGTCGCGACCCTGCCGTTCCTGAGCGGCGCGCAGGCGATCGCCCGGCGGAGAGGCGCGGGCGTCGGGGCGTCTCTGCGCGTGGAGGTTCCCGCATGCGTCGCGTCGAGGCATCCCGGTGCGTTCGTCGTCGCCGTCGCGGGCGATGCGGCGGAAGGCACCGTCGCGATCGGCTGCCACGCCGTCGTCGACCCCGAGACCCCACCCGAGAGCGGCTCGCTGGTCGCAGTCGGACCCACCCCCGACGGAGGCGTGGAGCTGAGGATGTGGCGCCGGGACGACCGGACGCCGGCGCCCTCCCCCGCGGAGAGCGCCGGTCCCGCCGAGGTCCTCGGCACCGTCGTCTGGTTCCAGGCGCCCGGGCTCCTAGGCTAGCGGGCGCGGGCCCGCCGAACGGATCTCCGCGGGCGCATAGGGGTAGCGGCGGTCGAAGTTCTCCTGGAACATGCGGGCGAGCGCGTCGGCCGCGCGGTCGTATTCCGCAGGCGAGTCCCAGGTCGAACGGGGGTCGAGCAGGCCGCGCTCGACGCCGGGGCAGGCGACGGGCACGTCGAGGTTGAAGCGCTCGTCGCGCACGAACTCCCCCGCCTCGATCGAACCGTCGAGCGCGGCGCTCACCAGGGCGCGCGTGTCCCTGATCGAGATGCGGTGGCCCACCCCGTAGCCACCGGCCGTCCAACCCGTGTTCACCAGATAGACGCGCGTGTGGTCGGCAGCGATGCGCTCGCTGAGCATCTTGGCGTACTCCAGCGGGTCGAGCGGCATGAACGGCTCGCCGAACAGCGCCGAAAACGTCGGCTGCGGCTCGACGATGCCCTGCTCGGTACCCGCGACCTTCGAGGTGAAGCCGGTCATGAAATGGTACATGGCCGAGGTCTTGTCGAGGCGCGCGATGGGGGGCAGCACGCCGAACGCGTCGGCGGTGAGGAACACGACCACCGAGGGGGCACCTCCCACGCCGGAGGCAAGCGAGTTGCCGATGTGCTCGATGGGGTAGGCGGCGCGGGTGTTCTCCGTGAGGGAGGCGTCCGCATAGTCGGCCACGCGGGTCGCCCCGTCGAGGACGACGTTCTCGCTCAGGCTGCCGAAGCGGATGGCCCGGAAGATGTCGGGCTCGTGGTCGGGGTCGAGGTCGATGCACTTGGCGTAGCAGCCGCCCTCGATGTTGAACACGTCGTCGCCCGACCAGCCGTGCTCGTCGTCGCCGATGAGCAGGCGCGCCGGGTCGGCGGACAGCGTCGTCTTGCCCGTGCCCGACAGGCCGAAGAACACGGCCGTCTCCCCCGTCTCCGGGTCCATGTTGGCGGAGCAGTGCATCGGGAGCACGCCGTCTTCGGTCGGAAGCAGGTAGTTCATCGTCGAGAAGATCGACTTCTTGATCTCGCCCGAGTAGGCCGTCCCCGCGACGACGATGACGCGCCGCTCGAAGTCGATGAGGACCGCCGCCTGCGAGCGGGTCCCGTCGCGCTCGGGGTCGCAGCGGTAGCCCGGCGCGGCGAGCACCGTGAAGTCGGGCTCGCCGTAGAACGCGAGCTCCTCGGCGGTCGGTCGCACGAGCATCTGACGCGCGAACAGCGCCTGGCTCGCCCGTTCGGCGACCACCATGAACTTGCGGGAGTGGCGCCGGTCCGCCCCGGCAAGGGCGCGCACCACGTAGACGTCGCGCTCAGAAAGGTAGTCGCAGACGCCGCGGTACACGCGCTCGAAACATTCGGGCGAAATCGGGGCGTTCACGGCGCCCCAGCAGATACGCCCGTGCACATCGGGCGTGTCGACGATGAAGCGGTCCTTGGGAGCGCGGCCGGTGTAGGCGCCGGTCTCGACGGCAAGCGACCCGGTCGACGTCAGGCGGCCCTCGCCGCGCTCGACGGCGGCCTGGATGAGGGACGCGGGGCTTTCGTCCAGATGGACCCGATCCTCGTCGCACTCGATTCCCACATGGGACAGCGGTCTGGCGGCCATGGGTGGCCCCTTTCACGTTCGGCGTTCGCGGCGCATCGTCGGCGAGCGCGGCCGGGCTTCCTCTACCGAACGCGTACGGTAACATAACCGAAACATTACGGGGACGTCGTTTGCGGGGAACAACGGGAGCTGCACAGCCAGCCCGGCGAACGCGAGCGAACGGCAGCGAATCGCGCGTGGGCGGCATGCGGGGCGCGCGGTGTATGGGATGCCCGGGGGCGGCATACGGGGGGCTCGCGCACGGCAAAAAGACCCGCGAACGCTGCCGGGACAGCGGTTCGCAGGCCGACGTTTGCATCAACAACGAACACATCGGGCGAAAGTCACGGTTTCGGGACCGCAAAGCGTGACTTTCGCCCGACAATGTCCGGCACCACCGCCTCGCCGCAGGGCCGAACCCTACCCTACCGCTTCGCGAAGTTCTCCTTCGCCACGCTGATCATGAGCTTGATGCGGTTGAGCTGGTTCACCTCGGAGGCTCCGGGGTCGTAGTCCACGGCCACGATGTTGGCCCGGGGGTGCTGGCGGCGAATCTCCTTGATGACCGCCTTGCCCACGACGTGGTTGGGCAGGCACGCGAAGGGAGAGCAACACACTATGTTGGGGGTGCCGCCTTCGATGAGCTCGATCATCTCGGCGGTGAGCAGCCATCCCTCGCCCATGTTGTTGCAGCACGACAGGATCGTCTTGGCCTTGTCGGCCAGCTCGAAGATGTTCGTCGAGGGGGTGAAGCGCTTCGACTTCGCGAACAGGCGGTCGATGGGGGCACGCATCCAGTCGATGAGCTTGATGCCCAGATCGTGGCCCACCACCTTGCCCCACGGCGACCCGAGCTCCTCGCGCTGCAGATGGCGGCCGGCAAACCCGAACTGGAAGAAGTCGACCAGGCCGGGCACCACGGCCTCGCAGCCTTCGGCCTCGATGACCTTGACGACCTCGTTGTTGGCCGTGGGATGGAACTTGACGAGGATCTCGCCCACCACGCCCACGCGCGGCTTAGAACGGTCGTTCTCGAGCGGCAGCTCGTCGAACTCGCGCACCATGTCGCGCGCCAGGCGCGTCACCGAGCCGCGGGTGAACGAGGGAGCCTCGGCGCGCAGGCGGGCCATCCACTTCTCGTAGAGCGCGTCGGCCGAACCGGGCACCTTCTCGTAGGGGCGCACGCGGTAGAGCATCTGCATGATGGCATCGCCCATGATGAGCGCGTAGAATGCCGGGAGCAGCAGCTTGGGGCCCACGCTGAAGCCGGGATTGTTCTCGTCGAGCCCCTTGGCGACCGCAAGGCTGATCACCGGGATCTCGGGGTGCCCGGCGTCGCGCAGCGCCTTGCGGATGAGGGCGATGTAGTTGGTCGCGCGGCACCCGCCGCCGGTCTGGGTGATGATGACCGCCGTCTTGGACAGGTCGTAGCGCCCCGAGTTGACCGCCTCCATGATCTGGCCGGTGACCAGGATCGACGGGTAGCAGATGTCGTTGTTGACGTACTTGAGGCCGGCCTCGACCGCGCCGTGGTCGACGCTCGGCAGGAGCTCCAGGTTGTAACCGGCTGAGCGCAGCACCTCTTTGACCAGGTCGAAGTGGATGGGGGCCATCTGGGGGCACAGGATCGTGTAGCCGGCGTCGTTCATCTCCTTGGTGTAGCTCACCTTGGGGAACGCCGCCGAGACGCTCTCGCGCCCCACGGGGACCTCGACGCCCTCCGGGTCGCGCCCCTCGGCGAGCGCCTTCGCGCGGGCGGCCTGCAGCGCCTCGGCGTGCTTGTCCTTGAGGGCCGCGATGAGCGAGCGGATGCGGATGCGCGCCGCGCCGAGGTTGGACACCTCGTCGATCTTGAGGACCGTGTAGATCTTCCCGCTCGCCTCGAGGATCTCCTGCACCTGGTCGGTGGTCAGGGCGTCCAGGCCGCAGCCGAAGCTGTTGAGCTGGATGAGGTCGAGGTCGTTGCGCGTCGTGACCAGGCGCGCCGCCGCGTAGAGCCGCGAGTGGTACATCCACTGGTCGACGACGCGGATGGGGCGTTCGGGGCGCATGAGGTGGGCCACCGAGTCCTCGGTGAGCACCGCGAAGCCGTAGGAGTTCACGAGCTCGGGGATGGCGTGGTTGATCTCGCGGTCGTTGTGGTAGGGGCGGCCGGCGAGCACGATGCCGTGGCCCTTGTGCTCCTCGACCCACCTGAGCGCGTCCTCGCCCGCCCGGTGCATGTCGTCCTTGAAGCGCAGGTCCTCGGCCCACGCCTCGTCGACGGCGGCGTCGACCTCGGCGCGCGTGATGCGCGGCCCGGCGAAGCGGCCGTAGCCCCGCTGCGCGTCGTCCCAGCGCTGGCCGTCGACCAGTTCGAACAGGCGGCGCTTGAGCTCCTTGGCGTCGTGGTAGGGCACGAAGGGGTTCATGAACTCGATGCGGTCGCGCTCGAGCTCGTCGATGTTGAGCTTGAGCGCCGTGGGGTAGCTCATGACGATCGGGCAGTTGTAGCAGTTGCCCGCCGTCTCGTCCTCCTTGCGCTCCCAACGAACGCACGGCATCCAGACGAAGTCGACGCCCTTGTCGATCAGGTTCATCACGTGGCCGTGGGAGAGCTTCGCCGGGTAGCACACGCTCTCGGACGGCATCGACTCGATGCCCGCCTCGTAGGTCTTCTTGGAGCTGGGGTCCGAGAGCACGACGCGGAAGCCGAGCTTGGTGAAGAAGGTGAACCAGAACGGGTAGTCCTCGTACATGTTGAGCGCGCGGGGGATGCCCACCGTGCCCCGCGGGGCGGCGTCGGCGGCGAGGGGCTCGTAGCCGAACAGGCGCTGGCTCTTGTAGGCGAACAGGTTGGGGGCGTCCGAGGCGCTCTTCTTGTGGCCCGCGCCCTTCTCGCAGCGGTTGCCCGTGACGAAGCGCCTGCCCCCGCCGAAGTCGCTGATGGTGAGCAGGCAGTTGTTCGAGCATAGGCCGCACCGGGCGGAGCGATGCTTGACCTGCAGGTTCTTGATGTCCTCGCGCGACAGCAGCGTCGAGGTGCCGTCCTCACCGGCGCGGTCGCGCGCGAGCAGGGCGGCGCCGTAGCAGCCCATGCAGCCGGCGATGTCGGGGCGGAAGGCCTGCTTGCCGGTGAGGTTCTCGAAGGCGCGCAGCACGGCGTCGTTCAGGAACGTGCCGCCCTGCACGATGACCTTGTCGCCGATCTCCTTGGGGTCGCGGATCTTGATGACCTTGAACAGGGCGTTCTTCATGACCGAGTACGAAAGGCCGGCAGAGATGTCGCCCACCGTGGCGCCTTCCTTCTGGGCCTGCTTCACGCGCGAGTTCATGAACACGGTGCAGCGGCTGCCCAGGTCCACGGGGTTCTCGGCCACAAGCGCCGCGGCGGCGAACTCCTGCACCGTCATGCCCATCGAGTCGGCGAAGGCGCTGATGAACGAGCCGCAGCCCGACGAGCACGCCTCGTTGAGCATGATGTGCTCGATGACGCCGTCCTTCACGCGCAGGCACTTCATGTCCTGGCCGCCCACGTCGAGGATGAACTCGACGCCCGGCAGCACCTCGTTGGCGCTGCGCAGGTGGGCGACCGTCTCGATCTCGCCCGAGTCGGCGTGCAGCGCCTCGATGAGCAGGCCCTCGCCGTAGCCCGTGCAGGTGACGTGGCCCACGGTGCAGCCCTCGGGGATGGCGGAGTAGAAGTCCTCCATGAGCAGCTGGGCGGTGCCGAGCACGTCGCCGCGGTTCGGGCCGTACCAGGTGCGCAGGAGCTCGGCGTTCTCGCCGATGATGGCGCCCTTCATGGTCGTCGAGCCCGCGTCGATGCCGATGAACACGCGGCCCCGGTAGTTGGCCAGATCGCCCTTGGGCACGATCTGGGCGCCGTGGCGCTCGTCGAACTCGGCGCGCTCGGCAGGCGTGGCGAACAGGGGGGCGAGGCGCTGGACCTCGGAGCCCTGCACGTCGCCCAAGGCGTCGAGGGCGTCGATGAGCTCGGGCAGGGTGGAGCGCTTGCCGCTGACCGCGGCCAGGGCCGCACCGCTCGCCACGAAGAGGTGGGCGTTCTCGGGGCAGAGCATGTGCTCGTCGTCGAGCTCGAGCGTCACGCGGAAGCGCTTGCGCAGCTCGGAGAGGTACTGGAGGGGGCCGCCGAGGAAGGCCACGTGCCCGCGGATCGGCCTGCCGCACGCCAGGCCCGAGATGGTCTGCGTCACGACCGACTGGAAGATCGACGCCGCCACGTCGGAGGGCTTGGCGCCCTCGTTGAGCAGCGGCTGCACGTCGGTCTTGGCGAAGACGCCGCAGCGGCTCGCGATGGGGTAGATGGTCTCGGCCTGCTTGGCGAGCTCGTTGAGACCGCTCGCGTCGGTGTGCAGGAGGCTCGCCATCTGGTCGATGAACGCGCCCGTGCCGCCGGCGCACGTGCCGTTCATGCGCTGCTCGATGCCGTTGTCGAAGTAGATGATCTTGGCGTCCTCGCCGCCGAGCTCGATGGCGACGTCGGTCTGGGGGATGAGCGCCGCGACGGCCGCCTTGGAGGCGATGACCTCCTGCACGAACTCGAGCTTGAGCCACTGCGACAGCAAAAGGCCGCCCGAGCCGGTGATGGCCACCTCGAGCGGGGCGTCGCCGAACACCTTGGCGGCCTCGCGGAACAGGGCTTTGACCGTGGCGCGCACGTCGGTATGGTGCCGCTGGTAACTGGCGTAGATGAGCTGCGGAACCCGGTTCGCGGCGTTGCCCGAGGACGCGGACGCGGCGGCCTCGGCGTCGAGGACGGCGAGCTTGACCGTGGTCGACCCGACATCGATGCCGAGTTTGAGCCTCCTGCAGCTCCAGTCGACACCGGGGCCGGGCGTGATCTCGACCGAGGTCTTCGCCTCCTCGGCGGCCTGCTCCTCGGACTCGCGGCGCGCGCGCTCGCGCACCTCGGCCGGCAGCGGCTCGCCCACCGAGCACGCCCCCGCGCACGCAGACTCGGCCGCAAGCTGGGACAGGCGGTCGCGCGGGTTGTCGTAGACGGGGCCCGCGGGGCCGGACGCGGCGGCCGCCATCTGCGCGCCCGCAGCCAGGCCCTCCTCGAAGCTCGCGCGTATCGCGTCGCGCTCCTCAGGCGAAAGCCCCGCGCCCGCGGCGGCTCCGGCGCCGGCTGCAGCGGCGGGGGTCAGGTTCTCGTTGGTGTCGGTCATTGGTCCTCGGTCTCCTTCAGATGGCAGAACAGCCGCCCGTACAGCGGGACGTCCAGGTCGATGGGCTTGCCGTAGAGGTCCCCCGGGCGGACGAACATCAGCATCGTCATCGCGCGCGCCATGAGGTCGGTGCTCTCCCGCATGCCGCCCTCGAGCCAGCGCTGCAGGACCCCGAGCTCCGCGCTCACGGCGAAGGTCACGTAATAGTCGAAAAACGGCCCGAGCGCCGCGACGTCGAGGCCGTGCCGGGCGCGGTCGCGAACCGCCCCGATCGCGAGCGCCTTGATCTTCTCGGCAAACCCGGGGTCGCCCCCGGGGCCGAGCAGGGCGCTCATGAAATCCCCGTTGTCCTTGATGTAGTCGAGCAGCTCGACGGAGCCGGGGGCAGGTTTGAGCAGGCGGAAGCCCGCGTACAGCTCGTCGAGCGAGGTGAGCGAGATTGCACGGACGTGTTCGACCAGACCCTCGAGCAGCTCGTCTTCGCTCTGCTCGACAAGGTCGGGGATGTCTTTGTAGTGGGAGTAGAACGTGCGCCGCGTCACGTCGGCGCGCTCGGCGAGCGCAGTGACGGCCACGCGGTCGAGCCCTCCCGCCGAGCGGATCTCGGCCGCCAGGGCATCGCGCAGGGCGCGCCGGGTGCGCAGCGACCGGCGGTCGGCCGGACGCGGTGGAGCCGACGGGCGCAGAGGGGCCGTCGCCCCTACGGCCGCGCTCCCCTGTGGCTGCATGCGGGAATCCAAACGGAATCCTTTCGCGCAGGTTTGCCGCGCGCTGCGCGCGGCGAGCTTCCTCGAACGCTGGGATGATACCCCGCCGCACGGATTGTGTACAGGCTAACTTCACAGCATGTGCAATATTGCGCAATTTGTGCAATACCTCGACAGCCAGCCAGTCAGGTGGACCCGGCCGGACGACCGCCGAAGACAACGGGGTTCCGCCGCGACCGCGGGCGGCCGCGAGCTCCGCCGCAACCGCGGGGCACCGCCGCAACCGCGAGGCACCACCGCAACCGCGGGGCGACCTTTCCTGAAAAATCGCACGTTGCGAACGGTTTGCAACGGCAGACTTCACCCTCAGACCGTCGCCAAAACGGTAAACGTAAAATGAATTTACCAAGATGGAAAGTCGATATAGCAACGGCCGCATCCGCCTCCCGCAGAGGCCCGACTCAATCGTTCGCAACCCGCCGTTCTTCAGACATCGCGGCTTTTCCGATGCAAACGCGTGCGAACCCACCCGCACGGAGCCGGCCCCCTCTCGCCGACCCCGCGCGGATGTCGCCGACCGGAGGGCTACTCCCCCGCCGTCCCGTCCGCCGCGGTTCCGAGCAGCGCCGCCAGCTCGTCGACGAGCCTGCCGAACAGCCCGAGCGCCTCGTCGACCGGACGGGCCGTGGCCATGTCCACCCCGGCGCCGCGCAGGAGCTCGATCGGCGGCTGGGAGCTGCCGCCCGAGAGGAACCCCAGGTAGTCCTTGACCGCAGGCTCGCCCTCGTTCAGGATGCGCTGCGACAGCGCGACGGCGGCCGAGAAGCCCGTCGCGTACTGGTACACGTAGTAGTTGTAGTAGAAGTGCGGGATGCGCGCCCACTCGAGGGCGATCTGGTCGTCGGAGGTGAACGCCGGGCCGAAGTAGTCCTCGTTGAGCGCGCGGTACGCGGCGCACAGCGCGTCGGGCGTCGTCCCCTCGCCGCGTTCGGCGAACCCGTTGAGCGTCAGCTCGAACTCGGCGAACATGCACTGGCGGAACAGCGTGGTACGGAACTGCTCGAGATAGTGGTTGAGCAGGTAGGCGCGCTCGCGCGCATCCTTCGCGCGCTCGAGGAAGTAGTGCATGAGCAAAGCCTCGTTGCAGGTCGAGGCGACCTCGGCAACGAAGATCACATAGTCCGCGTAGCACGGCGGCTGGTTGGCGCACGACAGGTAGGTGTGCACCGAGTGCCCCATCTCGTGCGCGAGCGTGAAGACGTCGTCGAGCGTGCCCTGGAAGTTGAGCAGGATCACCGGGTGCATGCCGTAGCCGCCCGCCGAGTAGGCGCCGCTGCGCTTGCCGGGCGTCTCGTACACGTCGACCCAGCGCTGCGCGAGCCCCTGGCGCACGATGGCAAGGTAGTCCTCCCCGAGCGGCTTCAGCGCCTCGAGGATGATGGAGCACGCCTCATCGTAGGTGAACCTCATCTCGACGTCGTCGACCAGGGGGACATAGAGGTCGCAGCCGTGCAGCTCGTCGATTCCCAGCACCTGCTTGCGCAGGGCGGTGTAGCGGTGCAGGGAGCCGATGTTGCGCCGCACCGCGTCGACGAGGTTCGTGTAGACCTCGACCGGCACCTCGGTGGCGTCGAGCGCACAGGCCAGGCTCGACGGGTAGCGGCGCGCGTCGGCAAAGAACTTGAGCTGCTTGGTCTGCGCCTCGAGGATTGCGGCGCACGTGGTGCGGAACTGGGCGTAGACCCCGTAGAGCGACTCGTAGGCGGAGCGGCGCAGCGTGCGGTCGGCCGACATGAGCAGCGGGACGTAGCCGCCGTGGGTCACCGGGTGCGCGGCGCCCTGCGCGTCGTGCGCGTCGGGGAAGGCGAGGTCGGCGTCGTTGAGCGCCGAGAAGATCGAGTCGGGCTGCGCGGCGACATCGCCTGCGGCGGCGAGCAGGGCCTCCTCGGCCGAGGACAGCGTGTGCGCGCGCATCCGCAGCACCCCGTCGAGCTCGCGGCGGTAGAGTTCGAGGTCGGGGCAGTCGCGGTAGTAGCCCTCGAGCGTCTGCGGGTCGAGCGCGAGCAGCTCGGAGGGGAACCACGCCTGGGAGCCCGCGACGGCCACGCACACCGAACGCGCCTGGCTGGCGAAGTCGCGGTAGCGCGACACGCGGGCGTCCTCGTCGCTCTTGCGCTCCGCGTAGTTGACGAGCCGGGAGAGCAGGACGTTCGCCTCGTCGTCGAGCTTCAGGTAGGACAGCAGGCCGTCCGCCGAGGCGGTCGCCGCACCTTTGAGCTCCGCAAAGCGGGCGGCGTAGCCCTTGGCGGCATCGAGTCCTGCAAGGAAATCTTCGTCAGATGCGAACATGCAGCTCAGGTCCCACATGTAGCGCGGGTCGATTTGGCTGCGGGACTCGTAGCGCACCGGTTCGGGGGATGCGGGCACGGGGCGGACGGGTTCGGACATGGAGGGGTCGGGCATGAGGCTCCCTTCTCGGCAGCCGGACCGCACGCGCCGGCGGCGACGGCGGGAGCGG
>DBEYOB010000165.1:0-6413 GCA_048173955.1 Coriobacteriales bacterium | reverse complement strand
CCCTGGCGATGACGGCTGTGCGGGAGGGGGCGACGGCTGTGCGGGCTGACACGTGTATAAGAAATGCGCCGACGGAAGGATTTGCAGCAAAAGCCCAGTTGGCGAATGTTGTATTTACAACATGCACGGAAATTAGACAGCCGTCAGCCCGCACGGCCGTCTCCCCACTGCCCGCACAGCCGTCTCCCCACTGCCCGCACAGCCGTCTCCCCGCCGCCCCCGGTCTTCTCAGCCCGCACGGCCGTCTCTCTGCCGCCCGCACAGCCGCCTCCTCCCGCGCGGCCCCGCCGCCGGGGCACCTTCTTCCGCGACCGGCCGGGCTGTGGTATAGTTCACCCACCCGTAGGGGAGTAGTCGGCGCATCCAAGCCGTGCCGCAAGGCCGGGCTTTGCCGCAGGGATGCGCGGCCGTGTCAACATGCTGCCTCGAAGCGAGGCTGGCCGGCCATGATGACGAGACTTGCGGTGCGACGCGCCCTTGTTGCACCGTGCCTTTTTGCGAAGCACCGATGCCCGCGCGTCGGTGCTTTTTTGTGCGCGCCACGGGAGGGCGCGCCATGGGAGAGCGCGCCATGGGAGGGTGCGCTGCGGGAGCGCACGGGCCTGGTAGGCGCAGGTGCGGCGGGAGAGGACAGGAGAGGGAGAGCATGGGATTTGTCGAGCTGCTTTTGATCGGCGTCGGTCTGTCAATGGACGCTTTCGCGGTCGCCGTCTGCAAGGGCCTTGCCATGAAGCGAGTGAACTACCGGCACGCCCTGGTGATCGCGTTGATGTTCGGCGGGTTCCAGGCGCTCATGCCGCTCGTGGGCTGGGCGTTGGGCACGCAGTTCGAGCAGTACATCACCCCGGTTGACCATTGGATTGCCTTCGTGCTGCTCGCCTTCATCGGCGGCAAGATGCTCTGGGAGGCGCTGCACGGCGAAGCAGGGGCCGGGGACGGCGCCGCGGCGGAAGGGGAGGCCGGGGCTGAGGCCGCCGGAACGTCGAGCGGCGGGACCGTGGGCGCCGGGACTGAGGCCGCCGGAACGTCGGGCGCTGGGGCAGCGGTCGCCGGGGCGACGGGCGATTCCGGTGAGGCGTGGCAGGCAACCGGCGAGGCCAAGGAGCGGCTCGACATGCGCGAGCTCGTCCTCATGGCGATTGCGACCTCGATCGACGCGCTCGCCGTCGGAATCACCTTCGCGTTCCTGCAGGTCGACATCGTGCCCGCCGTCGCGCTCATCGGCGCGACGACCTTTGTCCTCTCCCTGGGCGGCGTCGTTCTGGGCAACCAGTTCGGCGCGCGCTTTGAAAAGCCGGCGTCCGTCGTCGGCGGCGTCGTGCTCATCCTCATCGGGCTCAAGATCCTGCTCGAGCACCTGGGGATCATCGCGCTGTAGCGACGCGCGTCCCGGCGACGCGCGCCCCGGCGATGTCATGCCCCGGCGGGGGCCGTCGGGGCATCGCCTGCTGTGGAGCGCTGCCGTTTGCGCCCCGGCGTCTGCGGGCTTACAGGTACGTCGCCAGGTAGCCGGCCATGATTTCGGGCGGCACGAGCGCCCCGCCCGTCGCCCAGGCGACGTGCGTCGCGCAGGAGAGTCGCCCGGGGTCCAGGCCGTGCGCCGCGCAGTAGGCGGCGGTCTCAGGATGGGCGAGCAGGCCGGCGGGCCCGGCGAACGCGGCGCACGACGACGGCTCGATGTCGATGCCCTCGCTGGCGTGCAGCAGGCGCATGTAGTCGAAGAGGTGCGCGTCGCTCACGGTGAACGAGCCCGAGAGGAGGTTCGTCATGATGCGCGTCACGAAGCCCGACGGCGACGCGCAAGCGAGCCCGTCCGCCTCGGTCTGGCCGCTCAGGCCGAAGTCGCGGACGTTGGCGCGCTCGAACAGCTGCGTCGCGATGCCCAGGGTGACCGAGGGGCACTGCGCCGGCTCGCAGAAGAAGCAGTGCGCGTCGTCCCCGAAGAGCCGCTTGAGGCCGTAGGAGACCCCGCCCGGGGCGCCGCCCACGCCGGCGGGGAGGTAGACGAGCAGAGGGTGGTCGGCATCGACCGCGATTCCCATGCCGTCGAGCTGGGCTTTCAGGCGGCCGGCGGCGACGGCGTAGCCGCAGAACAGGTCGACCGAGCGCTCGTCGTCGACGAAGTAGCTCGTCGGGTCGGCGTCGGAGGCGGCCCTGCCCTCGCGCACGGCGCGCGAATAGTCGTCGGCGTACTCGACAACCTCGACGCCCTTCTCGCGCAGCAGGTCCTTCTTCCACTGCTTGGCGTCGGCCGACATGTGCACGACCGCGCGGAACCCGAGCGCGGCGCTCGCGATGCCGATCGACAGGCCCAGGTTCCCGGTCGAGCCGACCTGAACGGTGTGGCGTCCGAAGAGCTCCCGCGCGGCGGGTCCGGCGAGCGCGGCGTAGTCGTCGCCGACGCGGATGAGGCCGGCTTTCAGGGCGAGGTCCTCGGCATGCTTGAGCACCTCGTAGATGCCGCCGCGCGCCTTCACGGAGCCCGCTATGGCCAGATGGCTGTCCATCTTGAGGAAGAGGCGTCCGGGCAGGGTCGTCCCACACGTCCCCGCGAGGGCGTCGCGCATCGCGGGAATCTCGCGGAGGGGCGACTCGATGAGGCCGCCGGTCGCGCGGGTCTCGGGAAACGCGCGCTCGAGGAAGGGGGCGAAGCGCTCGAGACGCGCGGCGGCGTCGGCGATGGCCGAGTCGGGGACGACGAGGTCGCACAGGGCGCGCACCGCGTCGAACGGCAGGAGCCTCGGGTTGGCCCAGCCCAGCTCGCATGCCTGGGAGAACTGCTCGACGGCGGGGTTCGTCATGGTGCGTCCTTTCTCGGTGCCGGTCGCGTTTGGGCCGCCTGTCTATGCTGCCTCGACCCAGCCGGCGAAGACCTGGAGGTCGGCGGAGTCGGTGTCGGGGGACAGGGAGCTGATGGAGACTGCCATGCCGTCGCCCCGCGATGCCGACGCGGACATGGGCGCCATGACGGCGTTGGGGGATCTCTCGGCGCCGTCGGGGGCGGACTCGGCGACGAACCGGCGGCCGTCGGGGAGGGCGATGCTAAGGCGATACCGGGTCTTCCCGTCCGCACCCTCCCATTCCTCGTAGCGCACCGCGAGCTCGTCGGCGGGGTATGCGGCGGGGACGAGCACCGAGAAGTCATCCGTCACGATGCGCGTGCCGTTTTCCTCGGCGACCGCGTAGGTGCCGAACGCCCGGTAGTCGGCCTGCTTGAGCAGCGTCGCGGCGACGTCGGTGACGGAGGGAAGCCCCCAGACCTTCGCAAACAGCCCCTCGGCGCGCACCGTGGGGAACCTGCCGCCGGAGAACCCGTCCCGAAGCGCGTCGTCGGTGGTCGCCTCCGACGCGGGTGCGCCGAGCACGACCATCTTCCCGGAGGTGGTCTCCCCGACGGAGGATCCCGCGTTTATGCAGGCGTACCCGTCGGAATCCATCATCGAGTCGAGGAAGGCCCCGGAGGCATGGTCCCAGTGGACGGTGTAGACGACCCAGAGGACCTCGCCCGTCGCCGAGTCCGCCACGGTGAGCACGTCGCGCGCGTCGCTGCGGACGGTCACGGAACCTGCGGGTTCGTAGGAGAACACGGGCTTGCCGGCGAAGGCGGAGCTCGGCATGTCCACCGTGTAATGGGGGGCGATCAGGCGGATTCCGCCCTCGATGGAGTAGGTGGCATAGAACAGGCTCGGGTCGGTGCTCTCGATCTTCTTCTCGTCGACCTGCGCAAGCGTGTCGCCGTCGGTCTGCGCGAGGGGGCCTTCCCAGGACGCGGGTGCGGTGGTGGCGAACGCCGCGACCATGGCGACGGCGAGGCAGATCGTCGCGGCGAGCCCCTTCGCCGTGTGGAAGCGCACCTTGGCGAGGGCGGTGACGCGCTCCTCGATGGCGCTCTTGCCGAACGCGCTGAACGCCGGGCCGACCGACGTCTGCCGCGACGCGGCGTCGATGAGGGCGTGTGCGTACGACGAGCGGCCCTGCCCGTTGAGCATGCGGGCGACGCGCTCGTCGCACGAGAGCTCGATGTCGCGGTTGACGCAGGCGTACATCGCCCAGACGAGCGGGTTGAACCAGAACGTGCATGCGGCGAGCGCGAGCAGGACCTTCAGGGCGTTGTCGAACCGCGCGACGTGGACGAACTCGTGCTCGAGCACGAGGGCCGACCGCGTGGGGTCGTTCCAGTCGAAGTCGTAGGGAACGAGGATGACCGGCCGGAACACGCCGACGGTCAGCGGGGAGGGGACGGCGGTCTCCTTGATCTGAAGCGGCCGGCGCAGCGGGTGGGCGGCGAGCCATTCGCGCGCCTCCCCGCGCGTGACGGGCGCGGCCGCCGCGAAGCGCCGCGCGTGGCGCAGGTAGCCGGCGAGCATGAACGCGCCGACGGCGACGCAGCCGCCGATCCAGACGAAGTTGACGACGCCGATCCACCCGGGTGCCGCGGCGTCGGTCGGGGAGGGTGCGGCACCTGCGTCTTCCTGCACCGCCGTGTCCGCGCCGAGGAGCGCGCCCCCGGACGCGGGGTCGGAGCGGAGTCCGGTCGAAGGCGACGCCTCGGAGGGGTCGGACGGCTCCGCCGCGGCGTCGACCGGTTCCTCGGGGGTTGCCGTCGCCTCGATGCCGGCGTTCATCAGGCCGTTCTCGATCATGGACCAGACGTTGGCGGGCGCGGGGATCGAGACGGGGACGAGCAGGCGGACGAGCACGACGAGCCACAGGGCCATGAATGCCGCCTTGGGCAGCCGGTGCAGGAACAGCGCGCGAACGATGAGCACGACGACGATCATGGCCGAACCCTGAAGGCACATCAGTGCCATGTCCATGGGAACCTCCTATGCGCCGGACGGCGCGGGCCGACCGCTGCCCGCCGCGGCGAAGCGGGGCGGCGGGGCTGAACCGAACTTGAAGGCGATGGTGCGCCTTGCGGGGGCGTCTGTCAAGGTGGCTCCATGCAATGAGCTTCGTCTCAACGGGTTCGTTCCGTGTCGTCCGGCGGGGAAGGGGAAGGGGGCGCGGCCGCGAGACCGTAGCGCCGCTCGACGCGCAGCAGCTTGCGCCGCCACGGCAGGTACAGCGCGACGAGGAACGCCGCGGTCGCGATCCCGTGGACGGCGTCGAACGGCAGCGACGAGGCGCAGACGGCGAGCAGCCCCACGCCGGCCGAGGCGTGGACGAACCCCAGGTACGTCCAGCAGTTCATGATGAAGCCGAAACCGAGGGAGGCGGCGAAGCCGTACGCCACGACGGCGCCAGGGCGCTCGGCCAGGCCCGCCTGGGCGAGGAGTCCCGCGCCGTACCCGGCGAGTCCCCAGGCATACATCTGCCAGGGGGTCCAGGGGCCTTGGCCGAAGAAGAAGTTGGAGGCGAGCGCGGCGAGGGCGCCCACCATGAAGCCGCTCCTCCTGCCGAACACGGCGCCCGCGATCACGGCGACCGCGGTGACCGGCTTGAAGCTGGGGAACGCCGCGAACAGGATGCGCCCCGCGGCGGCGAGGGCCGCGAGCACCGCGACGGGCATGATGTCGCGCAGGCGCGGTTTGGAGGCATCGTACTGCGCGAAGAGGGCGGTGAGCGCAGCGACCACGACCGCCAGCGAGAGGAAGGCCGTCTGGTAGACGCCGGCGAGCTCGCATGCCGCCAAGGTCGCCGGGACGCCGAGCAGCGCGACCGCCTCGATAAGCGCGCGCCTCATCGCCCCAGCCCCTCGAGCACCGCGCCGTAGAAGCGCGAGGCCTGCGACGGGCGCCACACCATGCTGTGGGCGAAGAAGTCCCCCACGGGCTCGGTGCACGCGATCTGGCCGTCGAAGACGAGGGACACCTCGTCGGCCGCGACCGATGCGAAGTCGAGGTCGTGCGTCGCGAACGCAACGGTCGCGCCCTCTTCGGCGAGCGCGCGCAGGAGGAGGGCCGTCTCAGCGCGGGAAGCGGGGTCGAGGCCCTTCGTCGGCTCGTCGAGCAGCAGCAGGCGGGGCCGGCTGAGCAGCAGCTTGGCGAGGGCGAGCTTCTGCTGCTGGCCTCCGGAGAGGTCGTAGGGGTGGCGGTCGGCGAGCCCCTCCAGACCGAGGCGCGCGAGCACCGCCGCCTCGTCGCCGGGCGTGTAGCCGCAGCGGCCGCGCCACTCGGCGAGCTCCTCGGCGACCGAGTCGCAGACGAAGAGGGCCTTGGGGTCCTGGGGGAGGTACGCCTGATGCGCCGAGCAGCGGTTCACCACGCTCCCATGCTGGGGTTTCAGGATGCCGGCGAGCGTCTTGAGCAGGGTCGTCTTGCCGCACCCGTTGCCGCCGACGAAGGCGTGCACGCTGCCCCGGGCCACGCGGGCGTCCATGCCGAAGAGGACCCAGGGCCCGCCGCGCCCGTAGCGCAGGCGCACGTCGCGGCATGCGAGGCACTCGTCGGCGCGGGAGGGACCGCCAGGAT
>DBEYOB010000164.1:0-14105 GCA_048173955.1 Coriobacteriales bacterium | reverse complement strand
CCTGGGTCGCGTCGGCCGCCCCCTGGACCTTCGGCGCGGCCTTCTCCGCCTCCCCGCCCAGCTTGGCCGCTCCGTCGGCCGCCTGAGCCACGGCCTCCGCGCGCGAGGCGATGTCGCCGACCCACCCCGACACGGTCGAGGCGGCGCCGGTCACGGTCGACACGACGCCCGAGATCGGGCCCGCGGCGGCGGCCACCCCCGCGAGGCCCACGATGGCTGTCTGGGTGCCCTCGTCCAGGGCGGCGAAGGCGTCGGCGATGCCGCCGACAGCGTTGGCGACGTCGGTCACGACCGGCGCGAGCGCCTCGCCGACCTTCTTCTGGGCGGTCTCGATGGCGCCCTGCGCGGTCTCCATGGCCCGCGCCGTGTCTCCAAGCGCGGCGTCGGCCATCCGCGACGCGGCGTCGACGTCCGAGGTCGCCGCGACATAGCCCGCCATCGCCTCCGCCCCGCCGTCCATCATCACGGTCGCAGCGCGCATCGCGTCGGCGCCGAATATGGTCGACATGGCGGCGTCGCGAGTCGCCGGGTCGAGCCCCGCGAATGCGTCCGTCAGCTCCTCGGCGAGCTCGACAGCCCCCAGCATCTCGCCGCTGCCGTCGCGCACGCTTATGCCCATGGACTCCATGAGCTCGGCGGCCTCGTCGGTGGGGGCGGCCAGGCGCTGCAGCATCGTCTTGAGCGAGGTGCCCGCGTCGGAGCCCTCGATGCCGGCGTCCGCCATTTCGGCGAGAAAAGCGGTGGTCTCCTCGATGCTCCACCCGGCGTTGGACGCCTGGGCCGCCGCCTGGGAGAGGCCCTGCGTCAGGTCCAGGACGTCGGTGGACGAGGCGTTCGCCGCGCCGGCCAGGGAGTTGGCGGCGCGCTCGGTCTCAGCTGCCGACAGCCCGAAGGCGCCCATGGACTGCACCACGGTCGCCGCGGCCGTCGACAGGTCTATCGAGCCGGCGGCGGCCAGGTCCATGGCGCTCTTGAGGGCGCCGCCCTCGATGTCAGAGGCGGACAGGCCGCCCTTGGCGAGCTCCTCCATGGCGGAGGCGGCCTCGTTCGCCGAGAAGACCGTCGCGGCGCCCATCTCGTCGGCGAGCTCGGAGAGCGCCGACATGTCGGCCGACGGGTCGCCCAGGGCGGCCGCCACCCGGCTCATGGCGCTCTCGAAGTCCGACGCGGCCGATATGCTCGACGCCGCGGCGGCGGTGAGGGGCGCGGTCACGGCGAGCGTCGCCGCGGCGCCGAAGGCCCCCGTCGCGTCCGAGATGGACTCGAGCTTGCCGGAGGCGCCCTGCGCCTTGGCGGCGATCGCGTCGATCTCGGACTGCAGGCCGCTGGAGTCGCCACGGAAGCGGACGGTCATGTCGCGGTACTCGGTCGCCACGGCGCCCTCCTTGTCAAGCTGCTAGATCCCGAAGAGCGCGTCGATGTCGGCCTGGGTCGCCTCGCGCACCCCGCCGCCCTTGGGCGGGAAGGTCAGCTCCCACAGGTCGGCCACCGTCTGCGCCCTCACCCGCGACAGGTCGCCCAGTCCCATGCCCAGGCGGAGCCCCATCGCGCACACGTCAAGCGACCTTGGCGGCCCGCCTTCCGCGCTGCCGCGCCCGCTCGGCGTCTTGCCTCTTCTCCTCCTCGGTGCGAAAGAGCACGCCGTCGGCGAGCTCCGCGTAGATGGCGGAGCGCAGCTTCGAGGCGTTCACCTGCCCCAGGAAGAGGACCCACGCCGCGAAGTCGGGCGTGGTCTGCCTGCCCTGCGCCACGTCGCGCGTCTTGACGAGCGCCCAGGCGCACCTGAGCGTCTCCGCCACCGGCACGCGGCCCTTCGCCTCCAGGGCCACGATGGCGTCCCACACGTCGCCGCCGAAGGCCTCGGCGTAGGCGATGGCCGTGTAGGCCGCCCCCTGCATCTCGATGGTCCTCCCCCCGACCTCGAACTCGACCACGGCCAACCCCCTACTCGGCTTCCTCGGCGGGGACGGCCACGGTCGCGAAGAAGGTCGGGGACGCCGTGTTGGAGTACTTCACGACCTTCTCGCCGCTGAAAATCTGCTGGGTGACCGTGATGTCGGCCGTCTGGGTCTGGACGTCGGTGGAGTCCTCGGTGGTCTGGGCCTCGACGCCCGGGCGGGACATCTTGACGTTGTAGAACCACATGCCCCGGCCCTCGGCGTCGCCCTCGACCTGGAAGCCCAGCGCGAAGGCCTTGGGCTTTCCGTCCTGGACCTCGACCAGGCCGCCGGCGGAGTCGACGCGCCATCCCAGCGCCTCGGCGAGCACCTCGTCGGGGAAGAGCGCGACCTCGATGGAGCCGGAGTAGCCGTTGTTAGCGCTGGTGTTGAAGTAGTTGGAGTTGTCGGCGAAGAAGTCGCTGGAGCTGCCCTCGACGTCGAGCGTGATGTGGACCAGGCCCGGGACGGCGACCGGGGTCGCGTAGGTCGGGGCGGAGTCGGCGCTGCCGTCGGTCTCGATGAAGGCGATGTGCAGGTTGGACGCGCCGAACTGCACCTTGTTCTTCTGTGCGGGCATGCTTGCCCCTTTCTCTTCAGTCTGTCGTGTCTTGGCCCTGCGGCCTGTAGGGCCGCGACGCCACGGCGAAGGACGCCATGGTGACGTCGGTCTCGTCGACCTGCACGCCGGGCGAGAGCGTCCAGGCGACGCCGGCGGAGTCGAGCGCCGAGGCAACCGCGGCCTCGGACTCGTAGTCCCGGCCGTGGCTGTAGAGCTCCACGCGCGCGCCCTCGCAGGCCACCATGTAGGTCACGTTGTCCGCGTGGAAGGTCGTCACGCTGTCGGCGACGAGCAGCGCGTAGGGCAGGGGCGGCGGCTCCTGGGGCCACCACGTGCCGTTGGCCCACGGGACGCCGCTCGCGTCCAGTGCGGCCGCCAGGCCCTCAAGCGTGATCATTTCCTCACCCTCCCCTCGAGCTCCCTTTTGGCCCTCTCGTAGGCGGGCGCTATGTGCTTGACGCCCGGCGTTCGGTAGCCCAGGTCGTTCCCGTAGTAGAACTGTTGGTGACCGTTCTCGAGCAGATGCGCCAAGCCCGGCTTGGTGCGGTTGTGCACGATAGACTCGACGTAGGCGGCGCCCTGGCTCGTCACGTGGGTCCATCCCCGCGCGTACTCGCCGGTGCGCCTCGGGGCCCCCTCGGCGACGTAGCGGGCGCAGTCCTCCCCGGCGCGGTCTATGTCCTCGCGGGCGAAGTCCTGGATGCCCACGACGTGCTCGGTCGTGTAGCGGGTCACCTCGGCGGGCAGCTCGGATATGTCGATGCCTGTCGCGTGCTTGGTGCGGGCCCTGCGCCTGCTGAGGCTCTGGCGCTTGGCGCTCACGACTGCTCCCTCCCGACGCGCGCCAGCGGGGCGGCGCGGTCCCATTCGGTGGGGCACAGCCCCGCCGGGAACGGCTGCGGGTCGCCCACGACCTCCCACACGCTGCCGTCCGCCCTCCGCACGCGCCTGTTGAGCAGGCTGCCGGCGAAGGTCTTGGGCGTGTAGAGCGTCGCGTCGCAGGAGTCGCCGCGCCGGGTGTCCTGGGTGCCGGTGACGTTGGTCGACGGGGCGAAGAGGCACCCGTCGACCTCCGCCTCGACCTCCCAGGACGCGGGCGCCGTCCTCCCGAGCGCGTCGCGGGACTCGACCGCCCGCAGGACCTCGACCGCCTCGCCCCTCACCGAGAGCCTCCCCACGGGTCGCTCTGGCCGACGCGGGCCCCTGCAAGCCCGAGCGCGGCCCTCTCGGAGCGCGCGATGTAGAGCCCGCCGAAGGGGGCCGACGCCGACGCGGTGGCCGAGACGCTGAAGGGGCCCGCGGTCTGGGTGTACTGGGTCGCCCCCAGCGCACCGGCTCCCGCCGACATCGCGCGGCGCGCCATCGCGCAGGCCACGGCCGCGCAGGAGCGGTCGAAGGGCGGGTGGTCGCCCTCGACGTAGGACTCCCCCCACCGCGCCTCGTAGGCAGAGAGCAGGAGAGCCGACGCGTCCGATATGAGGGCCTCGACCGGCGCGGGGTCATCGGGCCGCCCGTAGCGGGCGGCGTAGTCGTCTATGGTCGCCAGGTCCATCACGCACCGGCCTCCCCGATCGCGGCGAGCATATGCGCCTTAGTCCTGGCGCCTCCCAGGTCGACGCCGATTTCTGCGGCGTACGCCCTGATCTCGGAGACGGTGTTGGCGGCCGTAACCGCGGGCGCGGTCCGCTCATCGCCGCCCCCGCCGCCCGTCTGGGCTACGCCGCCGCCGAAGGGTCCGAGATGGTCCCCTTCACGATGTAGTTCTTGACCTCGGCGAGCAGGTCGCAGCCGACGAGCGCGTAGGTCTCGCAGCTCGTTCGGCTGTAGTTCGGCGTGTGGTGGACGCCGAGCAGGCCGCCGTCGGAGACGGTGTAGTCGAGCCCGCCCTGGGCGAGCGACGCGAAGTCGACGCCGTAGAGGTGGATGTTCTCGACCGGGGTCGCCCAGACGGTCTTCGCCTCCACCTTGTTCGTCACGAAGATGTCGCCGACGCCCAGGAAGCTCTGCAGGTAGCTCATGCCGAAGACGGTCTGCGTGGTGACCTGGGCGGCGCCGAGGTAGTCGGCGATGTCGTAGGGGTTGACGAAGTGGACGATGCGCCCGGCGCTGTCGCCGTTGGTCTCCAGGGTGTCGGAGAGCTTGGCGTCCACCTGCGCGAGCGTGGCCTGCAGGCCCGCGCCGGTCGCGGCGCCGGTCCCGGTCTTGACGAAGGCGAAGAAGCCGTCCAGGATGTCGGCGCGGATGTCCTTCACCATCTGCCGGTCGGTGCGCAGCATGGCGTTCTCGAATCCCGCCTTGGCGATGGACTGCGCGGTCACCAGCTTGCGGTAGGGCTTCATCGTGTGCTCGCCGATGGAGGTCTTGTCGACCTCGTACTTGGACAGCGGCACCTCGTCGCCCTCGGCCACCGAGGTCTCGTCAAGCGAGCCGGTCACGGTGTACTGGTACATCGCGGTGCCAGCCGCCACGACCTCGGGCCCGAAGATGCCCAGGACCTCGGTGAAGCGGGAGAGCTCGCCGGTGAAGTTCGCGATGAACTCCCTGTCCAGCGCCTCCACGACGTCGGCGGTGGTTACGGTGTTCGTCAGTGCGGCCATGTGGCCTCCTTACCCGCGGCGCATCCTGGCCGCGTACTCCGCGCGCGCACGGAGGCGCTCGCTCGGGTTCTTAATCTTCTCGATTTCCTCCGGGGTCGGACCCGCCTGGGAGCCCGCCCCGCCGCCGTCATGGACGCTGGGGTAGATGGGCGTCCCGGCGATGCGCGCCTTGAGCCAGTCGGCCGCGGCCTCGACCTCCTCGCGGGTCGTGCCGGACATGCGCGAGAGCCAGTCGGCGTCGACGCCCTTTGCGGCGGCCACCTCGGCCACGATGGACGCTCGCTCCGCCTTCGCCTCGAAGGCCCTGACCTTCGCCTCGGCCTCGTCGGCGCGCTTGACGGCGTCGGCAAGCTTCTCGGCGTCGGTCTGCGTCGCGGCCTTGAGGTCGTCCAGCTCCTTTGCCTTCGCCGCGTTCGCCTTGCTACGCTCCTCCCACTTGCGCGACTGGGCGAGCAGCTTGTCGTACTCCTCGCGGCTCACCGTCTGCGGATCGCCCTGCGCGGCGCCGTGCGGCTCCGCCCCGGCCTGCCCGGTTGCCTGCGCTCCCTGCGCGCCCTCGGCCATGTCGGCCCCCTCTCTCGCCCGTGCGGGCGTCTCGTGTGCGCCGTGCGGCGCGATACGAAAAAGGCCGCCCACGTGGGCGGCCCGATATGGAAAAGGCCCCGTGCGGGGCCGATTTCGCTTTTTTTGGTCGGGGCGGCGGGACTCGAACCCGCACGGGTCTCCCCGCGTGCTCCTGAGGCACGCGCGTCTGCCGTTTCCGCCACGCCCCGGTGTGGCACGCCCGCGAGGAGTCGAACCCCGGTCTGCGGTTTTGGAGACCGCTGCCCTTCCGCTGGACTACGGGCGTGTGGTATAATTCGATTAGCGGAAGGCGTCTGGCTCTGAATAGGGACTGGCGCCTTTCCTATATTCTGAGCCTCGCCACGCTTCCGTCCTTCCTTACGAACAGGACCTCGTCTATCTCGTGGGCGCCCATCTGCCTTACTATCTCTCGTTCCACCAGATCGTCTCCTGCTTTCCTGTATCGTGCACTGAACACGACACATATCTTCCCGTTGTACTCAAGCCTCGTGCCGGTCGACCTGTCATACTGGTTCAGGAACTGTTTTTTAGCGCTTCGCAGGTTGCTTTCCACGAATGCGAGCTCTCGCCCAGCTTTCGGGGGCTCTTTTGGTTCCTCGGGGCTCTTGAATTCGTACAGCTTCCCTCCGACGAGCGCATCGATGTTGGAGAAGCGCTCGGGCGCGTCAGCCCTGATCGGTTCGACTTCGAACCCCGCATGTTTGAGGGCGTCGTGCAGGAAAAGGTCCCTCCACTCGCGCCCTCTGTCGGTTACGTTCTCGGGATCGTAGTCCGCCGGGTTGAACTCTTCGGACTGTTTGACCAGTCTTCCGAACGATTCCCTTGGGACATTTGCATAATTGACCTCAGGTTCATCACCCGTGTTCAACCACCGGAAGTCGCGCGTCTCCGCCTCGCGGATGGCCTGCGCGTTGACGAACCGATGGTACCGCTCCGGGTCGCTTTTGCCCTTGTACCTCGATCGCTGCTCCTTGGTCATGGCGTCCCAGCGGTCTCGCAGATCGGAGTCCGTCCCGGCCGCGTCCTGGCAGGCGGCCCACCTCTCTCGCATGCCGTCGGGGTCGTACCCCTCTACCTGATCGGAGGCGGGCACGCCCTTGAAGCCGGGCACGATGACGCAGTCGCAGCCCCTGTGGTACGCGTGGGTGCTGCCGGCCGTCTCCTCGCTGCGGTAGACGAAGCCGCGCGATGAGAGCATGAAGCAGAACCCGCACGTCTCCCGGCCGCTCGGCACGCGGGCGTAGCGCAGGTCGTTCCTCACGCAGTTGCGCTCCATGTTCTCGAACGCGCTGCGGTGGATGTAGTAGCGCGTGAGGTCGGCGACGTCGCGCGCGAAGGAGCCCGGGTCGCCCTCCACGAGCCTGCGGGCCGCGTAGCGCACGCCCCCGTCGACCATCTCGCCGGGAACGACGTCCTCGACCGAGGTCTCGACGTCCATGCCGTAGTCGGCGACGACCTCCTCGAAGAGGTCGAGCGCGAGCTCCGAGGCCTGGTCGCCGAACACGTTTAGGGCGTCGCTGACGGCCTCGATGGCCTCGTCGCGCAGCTCGGAGACCCTCGCGCCCGGGAACTCGGCCAGCAGCGCGCGGACGTACTGCTCGACGTAGGTGGCGGCTGCGTCGCCCAGCGAGTCGACCTCACCGCGGTACGCCTCCAGCCTGGCCCTGGTCACCTGCATATGCCGCCTGCCTCGTCTGCGCGAGCGCCGCCTGGGCGCCGGCCATCGCGGACTCGCGCGCCTGGGCGCGCCTGAGCTGCGAGCGGATGGACTCGACCTCGGAGGGGTCGAAGCCCATGCCGGTCAGGAACTCCTTGGTCTGGGAGAAGCCGGGCAGCACGCCAGCGATCTTGACCATGGCGTCCGCCGTCGCCGCGAGGCTCGGCCGCATGGGGTTGCGGAAGTGCGGGATGACGCCGCGCTGCTCCTCGGTGAGCCCGTCCAGCGTCGTGTTGCCCTCGACGGCCATCGCCATGAGGGCGACGTTGCGCATCCCGGCGCGGTTGGACTCGATGCAGTCCTCCGCCGCGAGGCACACGTCCTCGCGGCTCGACTCGATGGCCTCCGCCGAGCTGGGGTTGTCCTGCACGACGCCCAGGGAGTTGAGCGGCACGCCGGTCGCCCCGCTGAAGAGCTTGGCGTAGGTCTGGATAGCGTCGATGTAGGGCTGCGGCGAGACGCCCGGAAACTGTTTGATTTCGGTTGTGTCCCCGTCTGGGTCCTTGGTCGCCAGGAACCACGAACCCACGCGCATGAGCCACTTGCTCTTGCTCATGGCGTCGTACGCCTCGTCGGTCAGGCCCGTCGCGGCCATCATCGGGACTGCGTAGAAGGCCCCCGAGACCGCCATGTAGCGCAGCGTGCGCTGCACCTCGTCGACCAGGTACATCACGGTCGGCGTGATGCGCGACTCGCCGAAGGGCTTCGTCCCCGTCGGCCGGAAGGCGAAGGCCTCCATCATGGGTCTGTCCAGCGGCGTGCGCAGCGTCTCGGCGGCCCAGGAGGCGGGCCCCGTGCGCCTGAGCACCACGACCCTGCCGGGCAGATGCAGGTTCGCCTGGACCGGGACCGGGGCGCTCCCGCCCCACTCGGTGCGCCTGGCGTCGGCCACCGCGAGCCCGGCGCCCACGCGCCCCTCGGCGTGGTCCCACAGGGCCGCGGCGGTCTCGGCCGTGTGCATGCGCACGCGGGTCCTGCCTCCGGTGCGCTGGACCGTCGCGAAGGCCACCCCGTGCGTCAGCTCGCTCGACACCGTGCGGTTGTACGCGTTGTCGAGCCCGTTGTCGGCGGCGATCCGCTCGAGCGCCTCGTCGCGGTAGTCCCCGGCGAATGCGAAGCCGTCCATGCGCACGCGCTCGCTGACGCTCTCGACGGCCTTGCGCGCCCAGTCGCAGCGCACGCCCGGGTCGACGTCGGCGGGGATGTTGTCGATGCCGATCTGCGGCGTCGGCTGCCTCGACTCGTAGTAGGCGTCGAGGCGGGCGTTCCTGGCGAGCATCCGCGAATGGACGTCGACCAGGTCGGCAAGCGTCGACGCGTCCTCCCTCGAGAGGCCGGACGCCGATGTGATTCCCTGGAGGTTCATCCGACCCTCATCTTCCTTCCCGGTCGCCTCTTCGTGGTCATCGCCTCTCGGTACGCCAGGGCGCACGCCTCGATCAGCGTCGAGTCGCCCTCGTCGGTGTCCTCGAAGCCGTACCCGTCCGCGCCGATCTTCCTGCGCCCGCACCTGGTTGCCGCGGCGTCGAGGTCGGGCTGCCCGAAGTGCGTGAGCGCGCGCCCGCGCACGGCGTCGACGAGCATCGAGTCGGCCTTCGCCATGTCGGAGGGTCCCGGCACCCGGACGGCCTTCTCGGGGAAGCGCCCGTCGCGCAGGCGCTGCACCGTGGCGGCGCCCGCCTTGCCGTCGACAGCGGCCGAGGCCACCTTGTCCCGCCGCTCGAGCAGCCACTCGGCGACCCAGGTGGTCCCGTGGGTGGCAGATGCCGCCTTCGCCACCTCGACGTGCGGGGCGCCCTCCTCGGGCCTCAGGCACACGGCGAGCGCGACGCGGTCCCCGTCGGGGGAGAACTTCACGCCGACGCACATGAGGCCGTCCTCGGGCGGCTTCTTCGTGCGGCAGGCGTCCCACTCCGCCTTCGAGATGAGCGACCGGGCTCCGGACTCGCTCCACCATCCGAGGCGCTCTCGGGCGAAGCCGTCGGCGGTCATCTTGGACATCTCGTTGACGACGGCGTCCTCGGTGATGCGGACGCCCAGCGCCGGGTTGGTCTCGTAGGCGAGCTCGAGCAGCTCGGCCTCGGGCGTCCCCTCGGGCGGCATCCGCTCGACCGCCCACTCCATCCACCAGTCGCGGCCCGGGTCCGCCGAGTGCGCCTTGTCGCGCATCCTGCGGAAGACGGCCCCCGCGCAGGTCGGGTCGGGAGGGGTGCCGATGTAGATCGTCTGCATGTCGCGGGTGGCCGAGGCCGACACCGTCGGCAGCATCGCGTTGAGCTGCGGGTCGGTGAGCTCCTGGGCCTCGTCGACGACGAGCACCGAGCACGTCCCGCCGCGGGACTTGTTGTTCGTCCGCGTCATGAAGCGGATGCGGCCGCCCGACTTGAAGGTGATGCGCTCCTTGCCGGGCTGGCGGTAGGGGTTTCCGTCGAGCATGTCGGCGAAGTCCGGGTAGGCCTCCTCGTCCTCGAAGATCTGCGTCAGCATCTCGAAGAACTCGGAGACCGTGTCGCCGTTGTGCGCCGAGTAGACGACCTTCATGCCGCAGACGGCCGCGCACCACACGGCGTACCATCGGGCCGCGTAGGACTTGCCGTTCTGCCTTGGGACGGAAAGGCCTATGGACTTCGCGGCGAAGCGGCCGGCCGCGTCGCGCGCCAGGTAGAGGTCCATCTGGTGGCGCTGCGCGTCGTCGAACCCGAAGCCGTAGCTCTCGAAGACCTCGCAGCACTCCGGGCCGTCCGTCCTCGCCCAGGTGCCGACCACCTCGAAGGTCGGCTCCTGCCTGCCGCGCCTCGTCACACCGGTCGGCCCTCAGGCACCGGGCCTCCCCCGCCCATCTATGCCACCACCTGGAACTTCTTGCGGGCCTCCGCGATGCGGTTCTTCCGCGCGGGCGCGGCGGCGGAGGCCTCGGGTGCCCCCTCGCCGAGCTTCTCGACGACCTGGATGAGGGACTTGGCGATGGCGGCGTAGTCGCGCGGCGGCACGCCCTCGTCGAGCGTGCGCGCCATGTCGTCGCGCAGGGCCGCGTAGAGTGCCCGCGCGTCGCCCGTGCGGGCCGCCTCGTAGATGCCGGCCATGGGGCACCTCCCGGTTTTAATCAATGTGGAAAAAACGAGGCTTCGCTATAAAGGCGCTATGCCTCGGTGGTCGCCGCCGGGCCGCCCGGGGGGCATACCCCCCTGGGCCTCGTCACCACTGCCGGCTCGTCGGCAGGCCGCACCCTTCTCCCTTCGGCTTCGGCCGCGCGCGTCCTGCGCCTTTGCGCTGGTTGCATATGCGGTGCGCCGGCTGCGTGTTGGAGAAGTCCAGCGGGTCGCCGCCGCGCGAGACGGGCACGATCTCGTCGACCTCGAAGCTCATGGGGTGGCCGGCGGGCAGGTCGTAGTCGATATCCAGTCCGCACAGGGCGCACGGGGCGCCGATGGCCCTCCACCTGTCGCGGATGGCGCGGCGCCGGGCGCCGTTCGCGTAGCGCGGGTTCTTGGCCATGCGACCACCGCCATCCGCATCCGTGCTGGGTCCAGGGCGCTCCGTGGCGGCACCGAAGCCGACGTGGCGGCCGCGGGCTCGCGACAGCTCCGCACGTCGCGCCTGCGCGGCGACGCAAGCCACGCGCGTCTTCGGCACGCCCGGTGCGCGTCGGCGAAGTGCGCAGGCCTCCCGGGGGTGTCTTTCATGGGCGGAGCAGCATGCCGACCCCCCCTGGGGCGCGAACGAAAAAGGCCCCGAAGCTCTCGCGAACCTCGGGGCCTTGCTTTGTTCAGAAAACGAACTGTATCCAATCTAGCACTCGGACGGGGCGCCGTCAACTGGGGTTCTTCCGTAGGCCGCGGAATCCTCCGCAATACCCACACCAAGGCGCACCCGGGCCCAACCGAAGCTGTCCACCCAGTCGAGCAGCTCGTCGTGCCAGCGCCTGGCGGTGCGCGAGTCGACGCCGATCTCCTCGGCCACGCGGTGCCAGGGCATCAGGTCGACGTAGCGCAGCTCGATCGCGTCGGCCTTGCGCGAGAAGATGCGCCGGAGCCACTCGATGCGCTCGAGCCCCTCGCCTATCTCCTCCTCGGCGCGTTCCATCGCCCGGCGCGCGGCCTCGTTGGACGCCGCCCTTGCCATGGTGGGGCCCTCAACGCTGCCGCCTCCCGCCGGGCACGCCGGCCGCGCCGGGCCGTACTCCAGCAGAAGCTCGGCCCTGCGGTGCCTCCTCACGGCGTCGGAAAGCCCTTCAAAGTATTCCCTGGCCGTCATTCGCCACCATCCGCATCATCCTCCCCGTCCCGCTCGATCAGGGCCAGACGCCTGCCGCACACCGGGCAGAAGGCGACAGGCATCAGGACCACGCGCCCGTCTCCGCAGTCCACAACCAGCCTGGGCTCCGTGCCCGCACGCCCCACGCGCATCGACGCCCGGCCGAATCGGGCCTCGGCCCCGCGGCCGTCGCACAGCGGGCAGCTCATCGCGCCTCCCCGCACGCCTCGCGGATGCTGCTGGCGTAGTGCCCCATGAGCGCCCCGGCGCACCCGTCCGCGTGCTCGGTGCAGCTGACGGTGACCGGGCACAGGTCGCATTGCGGCATCCTGGCCATCTTGTCCGCCAGCGCCAGCAGCGCGTCGCGGTCGCACTTCGGAGTAGCTTCGGAGCACTTCGGAGCAGGCTCGATGAAGGCCGCGAGGTGGAGCATTCCCGACCTGATGCGCTCCTCGCTGCGCGCCGATATGTCCATGCCGAAGAGCGTTCCGTTGAGCCAGTAGCGCCCGCACGCGTCGCCAACCACGTCGAACGTCCTCATGTTGTCGGCCACGCGCCGCCTCTCGTCATCGGTCGCCATCGGCGGTCACCTCCCTCACCAGCGCTGTCTTACGCTCGCCGCTGAAAATCGACTTGCCGTTGTGCGCCCACCGCCAGCCGTTGGGCTGGGTGAGCGCGTCATTCGCATACTTCCAACCCTCCGGCAGGCTGTCCAGCTTGCACACCCTCGGGTCGTCCAGGAGCCGGTACCTGTCGCACCTCTTCGCCGTGCTCACTGCCCAGCCCCCTCCGAGACGGTCCCCACGACCGGCTGCGAGCCCTCGGGCACGACCACCAGGTTCCCGGAGCGCCCGATCTCCGCCAGCGCGTCGATGTAGTGCTGCTGGATGACCTCGGGCGTCAGGCTGGCGGCCAGGGCGGCGTTGGCGTCCGCCTCGCCCTGCGCCTCGATGACGAGGGTCTCCGCCTCGATGCGGGCGGTCTCCTGCTCGGCCTGGGCCTGCTGCTGGGCGACCTGGGCGGCCTGCGCCTCGGCGTAGCGGTCGGTGATGGACGCGGGGTATCGCACGTCCTGGACGCTCACCTGCTCGATGTCGACGCCGCTGCCCTCCCACTTGGCCGCGAGCGCCTCGGTGAGGGCCGCCGAGAAGCTGCCGCGGTCGGTCAGGATGTCGATGGTCGAGAAGCGCCCGGCCACCTCGCGGGCCACGCTGCGCACGTCGGGCACGGCGACGTACTGCACGTAGGTCTCCTGCTTGCCGTAGTCGGAGTAGAGCTGCTCGGCGTACTCGGGGTCGAGCGAGTAGTTGACCTGCAAATCGAGGCTGAAGCTGGCCCCTCCCGCGTCGTTGCAGGCGATGGCCGGCCCCGTGGCGCCGCCGTCGTCGTACCTCTCCTCGGTCTCGCCCTCGAAGGTCAGGATGTTGTTGCGCGCCGAGTAGACGATCACGTCGTTGAATGGGCTCGTGCCGTGGAAGCCGGCCTCGGAGGTGCTGCCGACAATCTCCCCTCCCATGCCGCGCACGACGGCGACCTCCCCGACGTCCTGCGAGTAGAAGCCCATCGTGCAGCCGGTCGAGCATGCGGCGAGCGCGGCGCAGACGGCGGCGGATGCGATCAGTGCGGTCTTCCTCATTTGGATCCCCTCTTCCTCGGTTTCTTGGAATACTTGCGCGCCAGGATCTCGGCGTCGTCCATCCTCTCGACGTCGTAGTACTCCCGTCGCTTCTTGAAGAACCCGGCCACAGACGGGCCGATGGGCCCGTCCTTCACGGCCCAGACGAACCATGCCGCCAGGGCTACGAGAAGCCCGAGCGCGGCCAGGTTCCGGACGACCAGAAGCGTCCCCACGGGACCTCCTCCCGACGAGTTTTCAACAGAGTTTTCAACAGCTTTCAACAGCCCGCTGGGGGGCAAGATCTTTTATATGAATGGATGTATGGATGGATGGGCTTTCGCATGTGCTTTCGCGCATGCTTTCGGCGTGCTTTCCGATGTGCTTTCTCGCGTGCTTTTCCAAGTGCTTTTCTACGTGCTTTTCACTGTGCTTTTCTCGGCCTTCCGCCCTGCCGGCCCGCCTCCGCCTTCTTCTGTTTGAAGGCGACGCGCTCGGCGACGTCCTCGATCCCGACGACGCCGCCCTCCCACAGCTCCGAGTTGAGCAGGCCGCACGACGCCATCTCGTCGAGCACCTCGCCCACCTCGGAGGGGTCCATGTGCCAGGAGAAGGCCATGGCCGGGACGTCGTCCGACGTGATCCTGCGGCCCTCCTGGTAGGCGCTCGCCAGCATCGCCCGCAGCTCGTAGTAGCAGGCGGCCCCCGCCATGCCGAAGCGCGCCTTGAGCCTGAGCACGGCGGGGTCGTTGGGCATCCACAGCGGGAAGTCGCAGTAGTAGTCCCTGGCCACGGCCCGCCTCCTAGAAAGGTATGTCTTCCGCCTCGTAGTACGCCG
>DBEYOB010000163.1:0-4966 GCA_048173955.1 Coriobacteriales bacterium | reverse complement strand
GAGACCCAGGGCATCGGCTCCAACGCCATCGAGCAGCTCCCCGAGCTGATCGTCGAGGCCAACGGCACCGAGGGCGTCGACGGCGTCTCCGGCGCCACCATCACCTCCAACGCCATCTTCACGGCGGTCGACGAGGCCCTGGAGCAGGCTCAGGCGTAAGCTAGACGCTGCGTCCGAACTTTCTCCGTAGTTCGAAGGAGGACCATCCGAGAGGGTGGTCCTCTTTTTTGTCCGCTACAATAGGCGAAGCAAACAACACCGGCCTTCAACGGAGCAGGGTGCAATGGAGCGCTGCGCGCGATACGTCATGTCGAACTCGACGCCCGACGGGCGCCCCTGTTTCGTCTTCGAGGCGACCCGTCCCTGCACGGCACGCGAGATGCTCCAGTCGCTGGGGCTGTCGAAGGCGGTTGTCGGAAGGCTGTTTGCGCATGGCCGGCTGCAGTTCGGGAAGGACGGGGTCGCTTCGCCTGCCACCGCCCTTGCCCCTCATCACAGGCTCGCTCCGGGTGATTCGGTGCGGGTCGAGTGCGGCACTGACCCTCAAGGCCGGCCGCACGGCAAAGATGCCCTCCGCGAACGCCTGCGCAACGACCGGCTCCACGTCCTGTACGAAGACCCGTTCGTCGTCGCCGTTGACAAGCCTGCCGGAATGCTCGTCCACAGCGACGGGACGGGTGCCGCGACGCTGAGCGACCTGGTGGAAGCTCATTGCGGTTGCACCGACGGAGGTTCCCTCCAAGCCGTCCAACGGCTCGATGTGGATACGACTGGAGTCGTCCTGTTTTCCAAGACGTCCGAGTTTCAAGGGCTGTTCGACGCCTTGGTGGCCCAGAAGGGCCTCGGCGGAATCGAGAAATCCTATCTGTTGATCGTGCGAGGGAGCTTCGCCCCCGAGCGCGCCGTGTTCGACGACCCGATCGCGCGCGACCGCCACGATGCCCGCCGCATGCGCGTCGCTTCGAATGGCGGTCAGGAGGCGCTGACCGAGGCGACCTGCGTGGGAACGTCTCGCGACGGGTCGCACTCCCTCGTGCTGGTGCGCCTGGGAACGGGGCGCAGGCACCAGATTCGCGTCCATCTTGCCGCCCACGGGCATCCGATTGCGAACGACCCCCTCTACGGTACGGTCGAGACGCCGTCGGGCATGATGCTCCACGCCTATCGGGAGCGTTTCGTGCATCCGGTCACGGGCGAGCCGGTCGATGTCTGCAGCGGCTGGCCCTCCCGTTTCGACGAGTGGTTCGACGGCGCGTCGTGGTATCCGCGGGTCCAGGACGCGTTCATGCTCCTGCTGGGCCGAGGGGGTGCCTGCAATGGGTGACGCGCTCGCTTCGTCCCCCGTGTCCCCCGGGCGTCGCACGTCCGCCGCTGCGCGCCGTAACGTGCTGCTCGACGCGTTCGGGCTCGCGTGCTACATAGCGTGGAGCTACGTGTTCTGGGACACCCCGCTTTTTCTCGAGGGTCCTGCGGCCGACGACGGGTTCGCCGCCGGCCCCCTGCTGCTCGCGCAGGGCGTGTTCACCGGCGTTGCCGCCTTCGCCCTGATGCTGCTGTGGGGAAGGGTCGCCCCGCTGCGGCGCAACGTCCCGGTGCTTGCGGCGTTCACCCTCGCCGAGGTCGGCGCGGTGGTGCTCGCCGCGATGGGCCAGGGAGGCTTTGCGTCGGTGCTCGCGGTGGTGGGCTTCTCCCTGAGCGGCGCCGGCAGCGCGATGCGGCTCGGCTGGGAGGAGCGCATGAGCGTCCGCGGCGTTCGGGCTGCGGCGATGCGCGCCGCGACGGGGTACGCGATCGGCTCGGTGCTCTATGCCGCCATCGTGGCGCTGCCCTCTGAGACGGCGGTCGCGGTGACGGCCCTTCTCCCGATGGCCTCGCTCGCACTGCTTATATGGCAGGAGCGCCGGGCGCCCGACGACGGCGTGGAGGCCTCCGACCCGGCAATCGAGCCCGTCGGCATGCGCGAGAGCCTGTCGGTGTGCTTCAGGCGCGTGCCGTGGCGCATACCGGTGTTCGTGGTCCTCTCGTACTTCTGCTACGGAGCGACGCGCATGGACAGCCTGCGCAGCAGCCTCGCGGCGGCCGCACCTGGGGCGTTCGCCGTGGTCGTCGCCATGATGGCCTGCTGCACGGGGGTGGTGCTCGCTTATATTGCCTACCACAAGAGCGTGCAGGCGGGCATCTACATCGCCGTGCCGCTCCTTGCCGCCGCCGGGCTGTGCAACACGCTCGGCGTGCCCCATGCCGAGATGGCCGTGCTCTATGTGGCGAACGTTGGTGTCGAGATCACGAAGTACCTCATGCTGTTCCTCATGATCGACGTCATCATCAAGGACGGGGCTCCCGCCCTGCTCTGCCTCGCGCTGTTGCGCTTCGCCCAATGGGGCGGCAGCGCCTTGGGGCAGGCGGTCGCGGGCGTCGTTCCCGCGGGCATGGGCATCGCGGTCGTCATCCTGCTCGTGCTCATCGTCGCGCTGCTTCTCGTCATGGGGGCGTTCCCGCCGGCAAGGGGCGGGGAGCGCGCCGGGGCCGGCGGTCTGCCGGGGGCATTCGCCATCCCGCCACGCGGCCTCTCCGCGGCCGGGCAGGGTGGGGCTCCGGAAGCCGCCGGCGTCCGGGACGGGCGCGCCGATGGGGGAGGCATCCCCATTGCGGGCCTGGTCGACGCCTCGACGCTTGCCTCGCGCGTCGAGATGGCGGCGGAGCGCTACGCGCTCTCTCCCCGCGAGACCCAGGTGCTTGCCATCTGGGCGACGGGGCGCTCGGCGGCCTATGTCGAGCGGACCCTGTTCATCTCGCAGGGAACGGTGAAGACGCATCTCAACCACATCTATGCCAAGACCGGCACCGCCAACCGCGGCGAGCTGTTCGAGCTGCTCGACGGGATTGCCGACGACGTTGGCCACGCGCAGAAGCCCGACGCGACCGGCGCGTGACGCCCGACATCGTCCGACCCCACCGCCTCGCCCCGACCGACCCAAGGAGCACCCATGCCCACTCCCGCGCTCGTTGCCATCATCGTCGTTGCCGTCGTCGCGGCGCTCGCGGGCGCCGCCATATGGCTGCGCGGGAGGCTGAGGGATGCCGGTATCTATGTCATCCCGCGCACCAAGTTCGGCATGGCGCTCGTTTTCAGCGTCGAGGGCGACGACGGGGAGCCGGTGCGCGTGCTCAACGTGGGCGGCATGTACCAGTCGGCAACCTTTCTCGACGACCGCTACACCGAGCTGGTCTTCTCGTATGACAAGCTGTTCGACCGCATGTTCGACGCGCCCATTCCCATCGACCGCGTGCTGATGATCGGCGGCGGCGGCTATGCCTACCCCAAGCACTTCATCGCCTCCGTGCCCGACGCACATCTCGACGTGGTCGAGATCGACCCCATGGTTACGCAGATCGCACGGCGCTACTTCTTCCTTGATCGGCTCATCGAGGAGTACGAGACCGAACGCACGGGACGTCTGGGGCTGATAGCCGCGGACGGCCGCGCATACCTCGACGACCTCGCACGCCGTCTCGCCGACGGCGATGTGCGCCCTACCGACAAGGATGTGCCGTGCGCGCGCTACGACGTCGTGCTGAACGATTCGTTCCGGGGAAAGACCCCTGCGGCAAGCCTTACCACGCTTGAGGCCGCCCAGAGCGTGCATGCATGCCTCAACCCCGGCGGGCTGTATCTCTCCAATGTCGTCGCGGCGCTCGAGGGCGACCAAGCCCGCTTCATGCGCGCGATCGTTGCCACCCTGAAGCAGGTGTTCGCCCACGTGTACGTGGTCCCCTGCGGGGTCGACGAGCTTGCCGACCGCGACAACAACGTCGTGATCGCCACCGACGGGGAATATGCCTTCAGAGGCGCCCGTGCAGTTGGGGTCGGGCCGGACGACAAGGTTCTGACCGACGCGGACAACCCGGTTGAGGAGCTGACGAGGTAGGGTCCGTGCAGATGCGGGTGCAGTTCTCGGACGGGGAGCAGTTCTGAGATGCTAGCCCTGATGGCTTTGGGGCGGTGCATGCCTCTTGAGGCCTGTTGATTCGTTAAATTGAATAATATAGCAGTAATAACCAATATATATTCATGAGCCCCCATTAAAAGGATGCGTGCAGGCGTCGCATCCCAAAAGAGGGGCAGCACTTGCTAAAAACCCGCCCTACTGAGCAAGCGAGAAAGCGCGCAACGGCCGCGGCATAGCCGCAGCCGTTGCGCTGGTCAATTCTGACCAGCGGTTTTGGTGGCATGGCGAACGGGATGCGCCCATGCATAGCGCCAATCGGACGTTTCCCGCCCTTTCGCTTGCACACTAAGGCGGGTTTTTAGCGAGTGCCCCCCGATTTCTTGGATGGACCCAGAAGATTTGCTCAATAGGGCAAGTTTTTCCCATGCTCTCGGTTGGTCGGCAGGCTGTCTGGTCCACCCGGTGCGTGCCGCATGCGCCGTTCCGGTGCATGCCACGATGGGCCGCGCCTTATCGCGCCTCGCCGACCTCGCCAACCTTTCCGATTTTGCGCGGCGTCGCGCTCATATCGGGACATTTGGGATACCGCCTGTTAATCGCAAATGAAAATGTCACCCCTCGCAGCGATTAGAAATGTCACCCCGTCCCGCTCAGCCTCTCCGCAGGGCCTGCAGGATCTGCTGGAGCTCCTTTTGGCTCGATGCGGCCGGCAGCTCGTCGCGCGCCCTCTCGCCGGCCGGCGCGAGGGCGTAGCGCACGCCGCCGCGCTCGGCGTACATCTCCTCCGTCAGGGCGTCGACGTGGACGTCGACCTCGGCGCCCTCCCCGGGGTCGAACGGGGCCCCGTCGGCGTCGACCAGGTAGTAGCGGACCCTGGTGTTAGCGTCAATGCTTTTTTAGCCAATTCCACCAATGAGCCGGCGCCGATTGCGCCATCGAAAAGGCGCCGGTTCCGCCAACGCAAACCCGCCGCTTCCGGCTAGTCGTCATCCCCCCACCCGGGCGCCCATTCCCCG
>DBEYOB010000162.1:0-39908 GCA_048173955.1 Coriobacteriales bacterium | reverse complement strand
TCCGGTACGACGCCCAAGAGACTAGCGGCGCCGTTGGCGAAACCGGCGGAAGAACGTTGGCGGGATTGGCACATCTGCGTTGGCGCAACTGGCGGGTATGCGTTTGCGGAATCGGCGGGTTTTACATTAGCGCTAACACGGCCTCGCTGCGCCTCGAGCCCGCCGCGTCCTGGGCGAAGGCGGCCTCGTAGAAGCGGTAGGGGTGACCGCAGCCGCCCCCGAGCCTGGCGGCGCAGGAGTCGCGGCAGAAGGGCGGCTTGGAGTGCCTGGGGCACATCGAGGCCTCGAAGTCGGGGCACGTGGAGTTGCACCTCCAGGCCTTGCGGCGCCAGCAGGGCACGTCGCACCCCGTGCCGCAAACGTCCCTCCTGTCGCAGTCGCGCGCGTGGACGCAGAGGTTCCGGGTGGTCGCGACGAGCCTGCCCTTCGGCTCCGACGTCCAGTTCCTCCGGATCTCGTCCGCCACGGTCTGCTGGGTCCTGCCGAGCGACCTGGCTGTCGTCGCGAGCCTGTCGCCCCTGTTGAGCCCCGCCTCTATCTGCTCCGTGTCCTCGTAGGTGATCGGTCTCCTCTCGGCTGACATGTCGGCCCCCGTTCCGCGCCCGTTGTGGGCAGGGCGCATGTGCCCGCGTCCGCGGATGCGGCGCGCGACACGAATCTAAGGCTACGGGGCGGCCCCGTTCCCAGTCTCGAACAGAGTTACTCTGTAATGAGATGGGAATTAAGGCGGGTCAATTGAAAAACTAAACGCAACGGTTTGTGGCGCAGTGCCACACACTTGCGTTTACCTGCGCAATCACCAGCGCCCGAGTCTTTTCCGCCGTTGCGTTTACCCCTGCAACGGGTCGCGGGCAGCCTGCGGGGGCGTCGGCGGGGCCGCCCCGAGGGACTTGGCGCGCATGCGTTTCCGCGCCGCCGCCAGCCCGTTGAAAGACTAGGTGCAACGGCCCGCAAGGCCCTGGGTATGGGTGGTGCGCGCCGCCCGCGCGGTGCCTCCGCGCGCCCTCGGACGCCGCCCGGCCTCCGGGCGGCCTACCTCTTCCTGTTGTACGACGCCCTGCCGGTGGCCGGCGAGCCCGGGACGCCCGGCACGTGCGCCACCAGCGCCGGGCTCATCGTCACCTCGTCGGGTGCGACGAGCTCCATCCCGAGCCCCTCGAACAGGGCCGCCGGGAACCTGGCCATCCCCAGCTCAAGCGGCGCAGCCCACCCCGTCTCCGGGCGCTTGTAGGAGTTGAGGTGGCTGGCGACCAGGGCCACGTCGGCCCTGGTGAAACCGCCCAGCGGGGTCCCCTTGGGGACGATCCTGCGGAGCTCGGCGTGGTTGCGCTCGCAGAACGCCTTCTGGGTGGACTGCATCGGGTCGCAGTAGTACACGCGGCAGCGGCGCTCCCCCCGCGGGGACAGCTCTATCTTGTCCGGGTCGGTGAACTCGGTGCCGCGGTCGGTCAGTATGGTGCCGAAGACGCCGGAGAACCCCGCCGGGCCCCCGAGCAGCGACTCCAGCGAGTCCAGCGCGTCGGCCACGTTGTCCCGGTCCTTCCTGGTCAGCAGCATCACGAGCTGCAGGGCGAGCGGGGGGAAGGACAGCGTGAGCAGCGCCGGCGACTCGCCGGCCCGCCCCTCCACGCAGTCCATCTGCCAGGAGGCCGCCTTGGCCCCGTCGGGCAGCGCGAGGAAGTCCGAGTAGAGCCTCTCCCCCAGGTCGGCCGCCTCGCCGCGGTCGGCCGGCCTGCCCCTCCTGCCCTTCCCGGGCCTGAAGCGGACCTTCTTCGGCAGGTCTATGTTGGCGCAGGTCATGATGCCCGCGTCGACGTAGGTGTAGTAGGTCCTGACCCCGACCGGCAGCTCGTCGGAGTGCGTCGCCCATATGGCCGAGGGGCTCTGGCCCCTCCTCACCAGCGGCGTCACCAGCTCGTCCATCGCGAGGAGCTCCTCGCGGGTGATCCCGATCCCCCCTCGCGACTCAGAAAGCCTCCTGCGGGCAAGCTCGTCGGCCGACCGGCCGTCGTAGAAGAGCGTGGGGTGCCCGCAGCCGCCCCCGTACCTGCGGTAGCAGGTGTTGCAGCAGAACGGCGGGCGGTCGAGCTGGGGGCAGGGCCTGGGCGCGAAGTCCGGGCACAGCGCGTTGCAGGTCGAGGGGCCCTTCCTGCACTTCCTGCACGGCGCCAGGCACCCGGTCCCGCACAGGCCCGCCACCGTGCACTCGGCGGCCTTCCGGCAGAGGTTCTCGTGGGCAACCCGGTAGCCCGGGCTCTCGGGCACCCTGTTCCTCTTGACCTCGCGCGACACGGTCGAGGCCGAGACCCCGAGCCTGCGCGCCACCTCCGACAGGGAGTCGCGGGCCTTGATCCTGTCCTCGATGAAAATCCTGTTTTCCAAAGTGAGCTGTCTGTTCTTTCCCTTGGGCATGCCTCATCACCTCCCGGCGCACGCCCGCGTGGGTCGGCGGTGAGACGATTCTAGCGGCCGCGGGACCCTCCCCGCATCCCCGTGGGCCTCCTTGTTGCAGGACTAAATGCAACGGTTTTGCGATTCAGAATTCAAATGACACGATACGTTCGACTATGAGGCCCGCATGCGCTCGACGTGGCAGCCCGGCGGGCGGGCGTTCGAGGCATTCTCGCGCGCCGTCGAGACATACAACGCTGACATACTGCCCTGGATTCTCTACCTTGAGGGCAAGGGCCGACCTTCCACGGCCGACATTGCGGCAGTCGCGCGCAGGGTCCGGGACCGCTGCGGCATGCCACCGCTGATATTCGTTGACTACCTGCAGCTTCTAGCGCCGGCATCCGACCGCATGACCGATAAGCAGGCAGTAGATCGTCACGTGACCGACCTGCGGCAGCTTGCGAGAGAGCTAAAGACAAGCGTCGTTTGCATTTCGTCCCTCAACAGGGCGTCGTATTACAGCGGCTCGATAGGCCTGGACGATATGAAAGAAAGCGGCTCACTTGAATACGGCGCAGACACCGTGCTTGGCCTGCAGGTCCGCGGCATTAAGAAGATCATTGCCGGCGCATCCGGCAAGGGCAAGGATTCCGAGAAGGCCATATCACGCGCCGTCGAGGCCCATATAGACCAGGATAAACGCTCTGAACGCGGCAAGCGTGAGATAGTCGTGCTCAAGTCGCGCGGCTACGGCATGCCGCCGAGGCATGTACCGCTCGACTTCTGCGGCCCGGCGTCGCTTTTCTATGAGCCGGACGGCGCCGACGATTAAGCCGGGAGCGTACCCATCCACCTGCGGCGATGGCGTACCCGCGGCCACAGAGGCCATGAATCCACAACGCGGCGCCGGCCCCCCTGCACTAGATCGCGGTAGATCGCAGGGGGACCGGCGGCACCATGTTATGAGCGAATGAAAGTGTCACCCCTTTGACTTTTTGATTTTGTCACCCCCTAGGACGTGCGCTCTTTCGGGGTTTAGCGTGTCCACCCGTCGAAGGAGGACGGATGGACAGGAAAATCAAGGCGGAGGCGATCGAGCTGCTGGTCGCCAAGAAGAAGGAGGTAACGTACAATTTCTTGCGCACTTTGACAGCGGAATAGCGTCCAGGTAAGGAAGGAGGGCACGGTCCGCCCCGGTATGATTCGAGTTGCCTAGACAAGAAACATGCTGGAGGTAGACCATGCCCGAGCCAATCGTAACATTCAACGAGGAGAGCCTGAAGGGCGACCTTCGCGAGCTCGTGAGGAAAACGGTCGAGGACACCCTGAACGGCCTGCTCGAGGAGGAGGCGGGGGACCTGGTCGGCGCCGAGCGCTACGAGCGCACGGCCGATCGCGAGGCCTACCGCGCCGGCCACCACGACCGCAGCCTGACGACGAGCTCCGGCGAGGTCACCCTGCACATGCCCAAGCTCAAGGGGGCGCGCTTCACGACCGCCATCATCGAGCGGTACCGGCGTCGGGAGACCAGCGTCGAGGAGGCCATGATCGAGATGTACCTGGCAGGGGTCTCGACCCGCAGGATCGAGGACGTCTCCGAGATCCTGCGGGGGTCGTCGGTGTCCGCGGCCACCGTCTCCAACCTCAACGAGAAGGCGTTCTCCTCGGTCGAGGAGTGGCGCAACAGGCCGCTGGAGCGCGCCTGCCCCTACGTCTACGTCGACGGGATCTACCTGAAGAGAAGCTGGGGAGGCTCCTACGAGAACGTGGCCGTGATGGTCGCCATCGGCGTGAACGACGACGGCTACCGCGAGGTCATAGGCGCGGCCGAGGGCTTCACCGAGTCCACCGAGTGCTGGCGCGAGTTCCTCTCGTGGCTCAAGTCGAGGGGCCTCCGCAGCGTGAAGATGTTCACCGGCGACAAGGCCGCCGGCATGGTCGGCTCCGTCGCCGAGGTCTTCCCCGGGGCCGCGTACCAGCGCTGCACGGTGCACTTCTACCGCAACGTGCTGGCCAGGGTGCCCAAGTCGAAGCGCCCGAGGGTCGCGGCCATGCTCAAGGCCGTCCACGCCATGGAGTCGCGCGAGGCCGCCGAGGCCAAGGCCCTCGAGGTCGCATCCGAGCTCGAGAGATCCAAGCTCAAGGAGGCTGCCGGGGTCGTCCTCGGCGGATACGCCGAGACCCTGACCTACACGCGCTTCCCGCGCGAGCACTGGCGGCGCATACGCACCAACAACGCCATCGAGCGCCTCAACCGCGAGATCCGCAGGCGCACGCGCGTGGTCGGCACCTTCCCCGACGGGAGGTCGGCCCCCATGCTCGTGACCGCGAGGCTCAAGTACGTGGCCGAGAGCGAGTGGGGCTCCCGCCGCTACCTGGACGTGACGCTGCTGGACGAGTGGCGCGCCGGGGCGGGCCTATCGGGCTGTCGGAAAGTGCGCAAGAATCTTGACGGTACCGACACTCGGTGTCTTCCTCAGAACCCACGCGCCCCGTTCACTCGACAGCGTTCTGCACACATCGGGGAACTTTCAGGTGCAGCGAGCCCCGTCGCACGCAGCAAGCCTCCGCCGTACGCAGCGCGCGGACGACGCGGCACACCTTTCCCATTCCCACATAGGTCCCGCGAACAACAGGGGGCGCAGGCGCACCTTGCGGAGCTAGCAGCGTTCCACCGCACAGACCACGTGCTTGCCAGAACAGGCAACGCCCCAGCACAGCGCGCCGTTACCGGCAAGGCCATGAACGTACCCGTTGACCCCTATCTGATTGAGCGCCTCGCGCGCAAGCACCCCAAGGGCTGCTCCGTCTTCTTTTGCTGGGGTCGCAGAACCGATGTCCACCCTCGCCCGCTTCACTTCGATGACAATGGAGGACAGCCTGCGCTCGTTCTCACGCTCGGGGACCAGCACAATATCGGGACGGCCACTTCCCGACTCGCGGTTCGAAAGGGGGAAGCGGTATCCCGGCACACTGTAGACAAGCCCCAGGAGCAGCATGTGGTAGCTGTTCTCGCTTGTCAGATCGAAATAGCTTGGCGACTCGGCGAGAATCTCGCCCACGCACGCTTCCAGCCCCGCTGCATCACCTCCCGCCAAGGCGCGATGCAGTTCCCGCAGACGTCTCGTAGTGCCAGCCAACGCTTCCGACCGCTCGGCAAACTCCTTGCGGTACAGCCATGCGACCTCTCGATTGGGTACGCGCAATTCGCGCGGTGTCACATCGTCGTTTGCCCTGCCCGCGTCGTCAGTCGTCAGATAGCCCGCAAGGTACAGCTGGCTCCATATGGCAGAAGGGTCTCCGTCAAGGCGGGAGAACACCGTTGCCAGGTCGAGCGGCTCCCACACCGTGCCACCGGAGGCAAGTTCGCGCAACTCTTGCGCCTCGCCGTTGCCCGCCAATCGAAATAGCTGGTGAACAATGGCGTTGTCGCTCGTATTCCCCCAATACGGCTGGGCGACACCCCTGCGCAGATAGTTCAGGACAGACCATGGGTTATATACGCGTCCACCGCCAAAGTTGTATCCGTCGTACCATTCGGCCAGCTCATCCGCACGATCCTCGCAACCGAGCAACGAGAGCAAGGAGGCAACCTCGCGATGCGTAAAGCCAAAGCCTTCAGTAAACTCGTCGTCCAATGCCGTGTTCACGACCACGTTGTTGAGACCCGAGAAAATGGATTCGCGACTCACCCTCTGCACACCTGTCAAACACGCTAAACGGAGCGACGTCGTCGATTTGAGGGCGTCTGTTAGCCAAGAGCGCATGAACTCGATGGCCTCGGCACGGTAGCTGGCAAGATGCCCGGCCGTCACAGGACGATCGCACTCGTCGATGAGGATGACCGTTTCCGCCCCATGGTAGCGGAACAAATAGTCCGAGAGGCGGGACAGCGACCCTTCCAGCTCCGCGCAACTCGCCTCCATTGCACTGATGCGGCGATACGATTCTCTTTCTCCCGCCGTCAAGATATCGTTTTCCAACAGGTAGGCATGCCGGTTATATTCAGACGCCATCTGACCAGCCAGGGCGCCGCGCGCTTCGGCCCACGTTTTTCCGCCAACCGAGCCCAGGGAGAGAAACACAACCGGATGAGCGCCGCGCTCGGCCCGATACCGCTCGCCGGATCCCCAGACCGCAAGGGATTCGAATGCCCCGCCATTGTCGGGAATGTATCCTTCGACCGGCGCCTCGAAATAGCATTGGAGCATGCGCATGGCGAGCGACTTGCCAAAACGGCGAGGGCGGCAAAAAAGGATGACTTTGTAATTCGACTCGATTATGTCACGGACGAGCATACTCTTGTCGACAAACACGCTCGTTCTGATAACCTGGGCAAAGTCTTCGTTGCCGATGGGCAGCGCCTTGTTGCCGGCCAAATCGACAACAGGATTGTATAGGGGAAGCTGCCCCACCATAAGCCCTCCGATCCAAGCCGCACCAAAGCACACGTCCGCGCGTATAGATGATTCTAGCATGGAGCATGTCGACACGACGCATCGGGCGGCATCACGGAACACACACGCCCACTCGCAAACCTCCGCCGCACGCAGCGCGCGGGCAGCGCCGTCCGTCGGATCGAGCTCGGCTACTGCTTCGCCACCGCATCGTCGACGAGGCGCATGAGCTCCTCGCGGGAGTGCACGTCGAGCTTGACGTAGACGTTGTGGGTGTGGGCGCGCACGGTGTTGACCTTGACCTGCATGGTGTCGGCGATGCGGTCGGACCCGTAGCCCATGGCGAGGCAGCGCAGCACCTCGCTTTCGCGGGCTGACAGGGCGTACTCCTGCGACACCGCCTCGATCGCGCGCGAGAACCTGCCGCGCTTCTCGGTCTTGGGGCCCGATTCGAGCTCCCGCTGGCGCCGGTCGAGGTCGAACAGGTCCTCGAGCGACAGTTCCTCCTCGCTGACCGGCGAGAACAGCCGCTCGTAGTCTTTCTCGGAGAACAGCCCGAGGGCGAGCAGCAGCATGATGCCGGCCATGGCGATGAAGAGCACCGTGGTGGGGGTTCCCTCGTCGACGAGGGGGAGCACGGTCGAGCCGAGCATCCAGCCCAGGCCGCAGCCCGCCATGAACAGGCCGCGCCCCGTACCGAACACCACGACCGCTGGAAGCCGCTTCTGCACGACGATAAAGGCGAGTAGGCACCACATCACGAACTCGAACACGTTCGCGGCAAAGTACACGACAAGGCTCAGGGCGCTCGAAAGGCCGCCGAACGCCGAAACGCACGCCGTCGCAATCGCCGAAACCGTCGCGATCAGCGAGCAGATCTTCCCGAAACCAACGCCGCGCGCATCGGCGCGAATCGCATACACGATGACCGCAGCCGACATGACGACTCGGAGAACCATGAGCAGGTTGCTGCCCTCCAAGGTCGTCGCCAAAGCGTGCGTGGTCACCACGGCAGCCCGCGGCATGGAGGTGAGCATGCTGATAAAGAAGGTGAACACGGCGAAGCGCCAGTACACCGCCGGCAGGCGCAGCCGATCCGAAACCCTGCCCGAAGCGGTCGCGCTTCGAGACGATGCGGACGGCGCAGAAACCGCCTGCGCGGACGATGTCTCGACCCCGAGCGCGGCCTCCCCTAACTCCCCGGCACCGGAAGCCTTGCAGGGACGGACGCATGCAAGCACGGCGGCGGCAAGGGGCAGCCCGCAGAAGAACAGGATGCTCGCGAGCGACGGGCCGTGCTCGATCGGCGCCCAATCGGGGCAGGCGAATGTCAGCAGATAGATAAAGCTTGCGACAAGCTGGGAAAGCGCCGCATAGATGAGTATGCGGCGCGGCGGCAGCGAGCCGTACAGCACGCCGCAACGCAGGCCGACGAGGACCGTACCGATGCCCGTGACGGCCGCGCTCACCCAGAAAATAGAGCGGGTCACCGCAACGCTCAAATAACTCTGCAGATAATACGGCCCGACGGCGATGATGGCCAGACATCCGAGACCCGCCGCAAGCCCGCCGATTTTGACCGCCCGGTCGGACACCAAGGCGCCCGCCCTGCCCTTGAACCCGAGCAGTGCCGCAATGATGAAGGTAGCGCCGCCGAAAAGCGTTGAGACGTTGTACAGCTGCGAAAGGTAGGTTCCATCGACCTCGTTGTCGGACAGCCACAGCGAGCCACTGTAGGTCAGCGATGACCATGCGCTCCACAGACCGAACGCCATGAACGGCAGCGACGGCCATAGCTCCGCGAGCGCATCAAGCAACCTCTGCTTGCTGAACTTCCCGCCGGTTTCCTTTCCCGCAGCCGCCATGTCCCTCCCCCGTTGCATATTCGGCTATAGTCGGCAATTCCCCCGAACGCCGACCTCCCTCGACATCGGCATTGTAGCAGGATATGGCATCGCGTACGAAAAACGGAACCCGTTGGGCGCGAGTTTCAATTGACTGAAAGCGAATCCGCGGGCAAGAACACACCTGCGATAAAGGGCGCGCCTGTGGTAAAGGGCGCGCCTGCATCGGACGAGAAGGGAGGACGGGGCCCTCCCCGCCCTCCCTTGCGCATCTGGATTGAGTCCCCCGCTCCGGGGCCCTACGCGTCCTGCTTTTCGGGCATCTCGGACGAGACGACGTCGATCAGGTCGTCGAGCGTCTCGTGGTCAAGCGTGAAGAAGCCCTTCGAAATCTTGAGGACGCCCTTGTAGAAGCGGGTCTTGAGCAGAAGCAGGGCGCGCTCGGTGAACGTGTCGAACCAAGAGAGGATGTTGTCGTCGAGGAAGCTGCGCGAAACTTCGAGTTCGTGGAGCGCCTGTGCGTAGTCACCGGCGGCCAAGGCCTTTTCCGTGCGGCGCGACAGCAGCGCCATGAACTCGCACATGAACGAGATGTGGTCGTCGGGCCAGTCAAGACCCTCGCGCTTCTTCACGCACTCCGACTTGAACGCCTGGAAGACGTCGCGGTAGCCCTCCTGGTAGAGAAGGCCGTCGGCGTTGGTGTACACCGACTTGTACGGTACGGCGGTCTTGCCCTCATACACTTTGACGCCGGCAAACGCACCCGTGAAGTCGACCGCAAGCTCGTCGCGCGTGCCGGTGTTGCGCTTGCGGAGGTAGCGCGTGATGTCGTTGACGCCGTCGGCAAAGTCCTCGTTCAGCTCGGCGTAGGCCGAAAAGTCGGCAGCCGCCATGTTGTCCACGTCCGACTGCTTCAGCGGCATGAAATACAACGACGCGAGCGTCTCATAGAACGTGGCGCGCGCCTCGAGTGCGGCGGAAATCTCGTCGGGCACCTCGGTTGCCGCCACCGCGCACTCGGGCGCCTCGACGACTTCCGCGCCAGGCTCGATCACATCGTTCTTCTTCTCGTCCATTGGAAGCATCCCCCTCTATGTTCCTCTGTTTCAGCTGTCCGTTGGGAAGGGCGCCGGGCGCCCAATGCATGGGGGGGTGAGGCAGGGCGACCCCGGCACCCTTCCCAGCGGACAAACGAACACGTTCAAAGACGGCCGGGGCCGGCGCACTGCCGCCGGCCCCGACGCATAAACCCAAGCTATCCTGCCAAAATCGGTGAACGCGACGCGGCGTTTGCGATAAGGCCCAAGCTCGTCGTGCCCACGGCGAGCACAACCGCACGGAGGCAGAACGCGCCTGCAACCGAGCAGATGAGCGACGCAAAGACCAGGGCGCGCGCCTTGGGCGACGCGGCCAGGCAAATCAAAGGAACGACCGTGCCAACCGCGATGGCGCCAAGCCAGTACAGCAGCGCGTCGACCGCAAAGCCCGTAAGCGCGCCGAAGACGACAAACCCGACGGCCTGAATCACGGCACCGACAAGCGAGATCAGCGCAACCTTGCGGAAGTCGGGCGCCTCTTCACGCAGAACGGCCATCAGCGAGGCAAAGAGCGACCCGCCCATGACAATCGCGCTGCCGAGATAGGCGATGGGCAGCACGAAATTGTTCCAATCGGCACGGCCAACAGCCATCGAATAGCCCGCGGCGACACCCATGAGCACGCCGAGCACCAGCCCGACGACGCCCACGATGCGCGGGGCGGACGACTCCTCATCGCTCCTGAACGCGACGACCAGGTACACGACCGCGACGACGAAGCACAGCACCGCAGCCACAAACTCAAGCGACTTCGGCGAGCCGTGGATGGCGTTGACCGCCATGGCCATGACACCGGCCGGTTTGCCGACGGTGAACACGAACACGCAGCCGCCGGCGAGCAGGAGCAAGGCCGCCGCCACAGCGGCGGCCTTGCGGGTCTTGGGCGCCAGCCTCGCGACCTCGGAGATTCCCAAGAACGCGAGCGTCCCCCCGCCGAAGCAGGTGAGCAAGCTGTATATCGCCGTCAACCACTGTCCGCTCATGATGCTTATCCGATCTCCTGCCAGGCAGCCGTAGATGCATGAAGGATATAAATGGTGCGGGGCTGAGCGCCAGTCGGATCGGGCAGCTGGTGGCAGTTCTCCTCGCCAGCGGCGGCGACAGCCTTCGCGGCATCGCTCTCGGGATCGTCAAGGTCGCCGAAGTAGCGGGCGCCGCAGCAGCAGTTGTGCACGCACGCGGGCTTCTCGCCCTCCTGCAGGCGCTGGACGCAGCAGGTGCACTTGTCGACGACGTTGAGCTCCTCGTTGTAGGAACGGGCGCCGTAGGGGCAAGCCTCGATGCAGGTCTGGCAGCCGATGCAGGTCTCGTGGTCGATCAGCACGAGGCCGTTCTCCTCGTCGCGGTAGGACGCGCCGGTGGGGCAGGCGGTGATGCACGGGGCGTTCTCGCACTGCTGGCACTGGGTGGGCAGCCAATACTGCTCGATGCGCGGCCACGTGCCGGTCGGGCCGACGACGTTCACGCGGTTCCAGTACTCGCCCAGCGGGACGTTGTTCTCGTACTTGCAGGCGGCGACGCAGGTGTCGCAGCCGCTGCAGCGGTCAAGATCGATAACAAGGCAGTTTCTCATTAGAACACATCCTCAGTGATAGGCTCACTCTGGAGCGTCGGCAGGAACGGAGCAAACTCCTTGGGCTCAACCCAAACGTTGGCCGGCTTCTCGCCCTTCTCGACGCGGACGGTGAAGCCACGGTTGGTGTAGGAGCCGTAGACCTCGTTGAACGGGGCGCTGTTCTTGGTGAGGACGTTGACGTTACACTCACGCCAGCCAGCGGTGCGCTGCTCGGCGGGCACGGACTCGTCGAAGCACTCGGGGTTCCAGAAGCGCTCCATCCACACGACGCCGGGGGCGACGCCCTCGGTCAGGTACGCACGACCGGCGATCTCGCCACGACGCGAGGTGACCTTGACCCACTCGCCGTGCTCGATGCCCAGCTCGGCGGCGCTGGCCGGGTTGATGCGAACGTCGGGCACCGGGTAGAGCTCGCGCGAGAAGGCGGCGTGACGCATGGTGCCGTGGTGGAAGTAAGGCACGCGGCCGGAGGTCAGGATGAACGGATACTCGCCACCCTCGCCGTTGGCCTCGTCGTTGATCGGGGACTCGGCAGGCTCGATGAATGCGCAGATCGGGCTGTAGTCCTCGCAAGCCTCCTGGGGCTCCGGGTAGCAGAACGGGTAGCCGTTGCGGGCCATGCGGAGGAGGATCTGGCAGTAGACCTCGACCTTACGGGACTCGGTGCCGAAGCCGGCGGGCAGGCCGTCGTCGACGATGGTCTCGTGCTGGTTGTACTGCCAGTACTCGCCCAGAGGCTGGCAGGGGACGTAGGCGTCCACGTCGGCCTGGAGGGCTTCCCAGCTCTCGGCGCGCAGCGTGGTGGCGACATTCTGCTTGACCTCAGCCTCGGTGGCGTAGCCGGTGTAGGCCGTGCCCTCGCCGAGCTCGAGGCCGTTGGGGATGTGGCCGCCCCACTTCTCGCGGCAGGCGTTGACGACCTGCGCGGCGGGGATGGAGTGGGAGACGGTCTCGCCGATGTGGGTGCACTCGTTCTGGAGGAACGAAACGCCGAGCTGGTTCATGTTCACCATCGGCTCCTCGAGCCACTCACGCAGCGGGAACACCAGGTCGGCAGCCTCGATGTGGAACGAGGTGAGCATCGGGTACTGGCCGATGATGAAGTCGACCTCGGGGAACACGTCGTACCAGGACTTGGCGTTGCCGAGCATGGCGAGCTTGTTGCCCGACATGTCGAACCACACGCGCGGCTTGAAGGGCTCGCCGGTGGCGATGGCCTCGCGGACCGTGGGGATGTGGCTGTGGCACCAGGCGTACAGACCCTTGTGGTCCTTCATGCCCAGACGGTCAACGAGCAGCTGGTTGAGGATGCGCTGAGAGTCGGGCATCTCCTCGCCGAGGCGCTGGATGCGCTCCCCGTTCTCCTCGTCGGACATACCGGTGACGGCGCCGACGCCGTACATGTCGGAGAACATGCCGCCGAAGCCGTTGTGCATCGTGACCGGACGCGTGGTGGGGATGGACGCCTCACCCTTCTGGGTCATGGTCACGCCGGGCTTGTTGATGCGGCCCATGATGGCGTCGAGGCCCATGCAACCCAGCGGCACCTGGGAGGCGGACTCGGTCATGTCGGAGGCAACGCCGTTCACGATGCCGCCGTTGAGGCTGGTGTAGAGCTTGATGGCCTCTTCGTTGAGGTCAGCGGGCACCCAGGTGACTTCCTCGGTGTACTCGAGGGTCCAGGGCTCGCACTCCTCCCAGTAGATCTGGCCGGCGGTCTTGTAGGTCTTGCCCTCGTACTCGCCCGTCCAGATGACCTCGGGGTCGACAACGGCGTTCTCGGGAGCGCTGAACTCGAAGGGCTGCACCGAGCCGGTGATGTTGTCGTAGCAGACGTAGGCCGGGGTGTTGGCCGGGGTGGTCTGCTCGAAGTCGGGGAAGAGCTCCTGCGCCTTGACCGGCAGCTTGGTGTCGGGGTCGATCAGGAACGGCAGGTTGGTCCAGAACTTCGTGAACTGCTCGTCATAGAGCTTGTTCTCGAAGATGTAGCGGAACCAGGACAGCAGCAGACCGGTGTCGGTGCCGGGGCGAACCGACAGCCACACGTCGGCCTTGACGGCGTCCGGCGAGAAGTTCGGGTCGACGACGATCGTCTTGACGCCGGCGGCGCGCAGCTCGGCCATGCCGCGGCCGGACTCTGCGGTCTCGGACACGGAGGGCTGGGCACCCCAGATGACGACGACCTCGGCCTTGTTGTCCTCGACCTTGAAGATCTCCTGGACGGCGTTGTCCGCGACGGACTGGTCGTCGCCGCCGTAGAAGAGCTTCGAGAGCGACCAGCGCGGCAGGTAGCACTGGGCGCAGCCGGGCTCGAAGACCGTGGGCGAGCCGAACGCCATGGGCAGGGTCATGGCCTCCATGAAGGAGTAGGCGCCGCCGCCGCCGACCGACGCGAAGAACGCGTAGTTGCCGTACTTGTCGATGGCGTCCTTGATCTGGTCAGAAGCCAGGTCGATTGCCTCTTCCCAGCTGATGACCTCGAAGTCGGTCGTGCCGCGCTCGCCGACGCGCTTCAGCGGGTGCAGGATACGACGCGGGCTGTACATCGTGTGCAGCTGGTTCAGGCCCTTGATGCACAGCGAGCCACGGCTCACGGGGCCGTCGGGGTCGCCCTCGAGCTTGACGACAACGCCGTTCTCGATGGTCGCCAGGGCCGGGCACATCTGGATGCAGCCGTGGCAGGAGGTCCTGACAACCTTGACCTCGCTGGGCTCATCGGCGTACGCCTTGGGGGTCTCGACGAGCGAGCCCGTCATCTGCGTGCCGATGGCCGCAGCCGCGCCGGCAAGCGCCGCCATCTTGACGAAGCTTCGACGCGAAACGTTGGTGGTTTGCAACGCCATGCTTTCCTCCCTCTTCCTCTTTCTCCCTAACTTACCTTACAGTTCGTGCAACTCAGCGAGGTAGGACCTGCCTTCCTCGGTAAGCACCCATCCGTCGCGCCATTCGATGCCGCCGGCCGCCTCGAGCTTGTCGATGAAGACGCTCGGCTGCATGGTCTGCGGCTCGCCGTCCACCAGGCGCACAAGCACGTCGCGCCCCTTGAACAGCTGGCTGACCTCGTTGTAGGTACGCGGCTCCTCGGAGCAGAACTCGAGAAGCTCGATATAGGCGTCCTTGCGCTCCGGGACCAGGTTGAGCAGCTCGATGATGCGGGCCCGGGGCGTGTGCTGCTCGACGACCGCCATGCCGACCGGCGTGGTCATGAAGGCATACGAGGCGACGAGGTCATCGATCTCGTCGTCGGTGAGACCCTCCTTGCGCTCGGGGGTCACGACCTCGCCCTCGTCGTCGAGCTCGAAGCGCTCGAGGCCTCCAGCGTTCTCGAGGACCTCGATGAAGTGGTACGGGTTGTTCGCCGCATGCTTGAAAGCGGCGTAGGTGGTGACTTCGTGCTCGATCTCCTGCAGGCCGCGCGACTCCTGGCAGTAGACCAGAACCTTGTAGAGGATCTCGCGCTGCAGCGGCTGGCGGGCGACGGCTGCCGTGAGCTTGGCAACCTGGCGGGAGAAGGTGACGTCGTCGACGTACGTTCCCTCGTCGGGCTCATCGGCCTGGTCGGCGCCCTTCGCTTCGGGCGACTCCGGCGCAGCGGGGACCTCGGCGGCCACGGGCTTCATCGCGACGCCGTCGGCCGGCGTCCCCTCGCCCTCGGCGGCCGCCACGGGGACAGCCGCCTCGGCTGCCGCTGCCGCGGCGCGGGCGGCTTCGGCGGCCTTGGCGGCCTCCTTGGCGGCGCGCGTGGCGTTCGAAGCCTCCCTGAGGTCGTAGTAGACGCCCGCACGGGTCACGAATCCCGCCGAGGCGGCGATGGTCTCGACGGCCTCGTCCGCCCTGCGCTCGGCAACCTCGGCCTGGGCTGCGCGGCGCTCGGCAAGCTCCTCGGCCTCGACGCGCGCCTTCTCGGCCGCTTCGGCGGCGGCGCGGGCCGCGGCCTCGGGATCCTCGGGTTGAGCCTCGACGCCCGACGCCTCGGAAACCGCCGCATCAGAGGTTGACATATCGTCAACAGCAGGCGAAATCCCGGGCTCTTCCCTTGAAACAGCAGTTGACTCCACGTCAACACCAGAAGCAGCCAGGTTCTCCAGCTGGTTCGGCGTTTCCGCGGAGCCTACAGGGATGGTTGTCTCTTCAACAGTCACTATCGCTCCCCCCTCCGGCGTCCGTCTCGTGCACGGGCGCATGTGTTGGCTCCATGGTGCAACACCAAACGCGAAAGGGGTAGCTGTAGGGCGCACTAATGCATCGTTGTGTAGGCGTTTATCTGGGGAGATGCGATTGCCGGGGCAAAAGAGATGACTCTGGCGGCAACGGTCACCGCCCCCATCGGACCCGACGGCCACCGCACCGCGCGATGCTGGTACAATCGCCTGGCAACCCGGCGGCGCTGCGGCGCGGGACCACGCCCGCAACGGAACCCTGTCCCACTTGCACGCACCCCACGCCATATCCGTCCCAAGCCATGAGGAGCCAACCGCTTTGCAGGACACCGCACCCGTTTCCGGAACGTCAAGCCGACGCAGGAAAGGCCGTCGGTTCGACCCGCGCGACCTGTGGCGCGCCTACGAGCTCGACCGGCTTATGGGGGAGGTCTGGGCGCAGTCCGCCCTGGCCGCAGCAGACGCCGAACCGGGAATCGCCGCCGCGCTCCCGCCCGCCGACCTCGACCTATGGCTCTCACCCCGCGAACGCGCCGACCTCGAGCTCGAGGCGCGCTTCCTCGCCACACTTGAAGCGTCGCCCACGTACGAAGATCTCGCCGGCAGCGCGTGGCGCACGTCCCGCGCCGCCGAGGCAGACGCGTTCGCCGCGCGTTTCGCCCGCCCCGGCGAAGACGACGAGCTCGCCGCCTGGCTATCCGACGAGACGGGCGAGCTGCGAAACCAGGCGTGCGCCGCCGTGGAAAAGGACTACCAGCGCACGCACGACATCCAGCGGCACTGGCTGCGCGACCTCAAGGCGTCGGGGGCATATGACGCCCTCGTCGACGAGAAGCTCGCCGCCTGGCGGCGGGCGTGCGACGGCGGCACCGTCCCCCCGTCGCTCCTGCAGCAGTACCGCCGTGCAATGGAGCAGCGCCTCGCGGGCCTCGACGCCGAGATCCGGCACGCCTTGAGCAGCGCCCGGCTGGCCCGCACGAAGCTCCAGCTGCACGCGAAACTCGTCGTGCAGTTCCCACCCGGATGCGACGCGCTCGCCCCGCTCGGCGGCGAGCGGGCGTATGTCGACCGCCTCGCGGGCGAGCTCGCACGCAAGGCGGCAGCCGGCGACCTCCTCCTGAACGCGCACGGCAAACTCGGGTTTGTCCGCGCATCGGAGACGGATGCCGACGTCGTCAGGCACGTCGTGGGCGACGAGGGGGCCTGGCGGCGCTCCGTCGTGCGCACGCTGCAGCGCACCGGTGGGAAAAAGGCCAAAGGCGCCGCGAAGGCGCGGCGCACGGACCGACGGGCCGACCTTTCCGGGCGCGTATACCTCGACCTGCTCGACGCGGACGAGACCCTGCGGCAGCTCGGGTCGTCCCCCATCGCGCACGATGTGCGCTCCTACGTCATCGACCAGCTGCTCGCCGCCTCCATGCCCCGCCTCGAGTCCGAGCTTGCCGCGCGCTTCGACGCAGGGGCATACGCCGACGCCCTGCGCACCTCCCCGCGCCCCGAGCTGCGCCGTCTGGGGGAAAGCCTCACGGCACGCGAGGAAAGCGAGCGGGCGCGCCGCGCAACCCTGCGCCGCGCATACGCCGAGGCGGCCGCCAGCGCGAACGCCGACCCCTACCTCGCCTACCCCGCCCACCGCGCACGCCCGCGCACCGTCGTCATCCATGTCGGTCCCACGAACGCCGGCAAGACGCACGACGCCCTCGAGGCTTTCAGGCGGGCTGAGCGTGGCGTCTACCTGGGACCGCTGCGCCTGCTCGCCGCCGAGGTGGCGGACGCCTCGAACGAAGGGGGCCTCGCCTGCTCGCTCGTCACCGGCGAAGAACGCCGCGTCGTGGAGGGCGCGACGCACGTGGCGTCCACGGTCGAGATGTTCGACCCGCGGTCCTCGTGGGATACGGCCGTGGTCGACGAAGCCCAGATGGTGGGCGATCTGGACCGCGGCGGCGCCTGGAGCCGCGCGCTCATCGGGCTCGACGCCGACGAGCTGCACGTCTGCTGCGCCCCTGAGGGGCTCGACATCGTGCGGCGCATCCTGGACGGCTGCTGCGAGCGTTTCGGCGACACCTACCGCGCGCAGCGACACAAGCGCCTCAACCCGCTGGTCGCCGCCCCGAAGCCCGTGCGCTTCCCCGAAGACGTGCGCCCGGGCGACGCATGCGTCGTCTTCTCGAAGCGCGACGTCCATGCGGCGGCGGCCGAGCTGCACGAGGCGGGGCGCTCCTGCTGCGTGGTGTACGGCGCCCTGCCCCACACCGTGCGCCGGGCCGAGGCGCGCCGCTTCCGCGAGGGCGACGCCGAGGTCGTCGTGGCGACCGACGCCATCGGGATGGGCTTGAACCTGCCGATCAAGCGCGTCGTCTTTCTGCGGCACGAGAAGTACGACGGCCGGGGACGGCGCGAGATCACACCCGGCGAGGTCAAGCAGATAGCCGGGCGCGCAGGGCGCTACGGATATGCCGAGGCCGGCGTGGCGGCTTCGGCCGTGGACGCATCCTTCATCGAGGACGCCCTGGCGGCGCAGGTTCGCCCCGTCCGCCATGCGACGCTGCCGTTCCCCCGCGCGCTCCTGGACGTCGACGCACCGGTGTCGGTCCTGTTCGACGCCTGGTCGAACGCCCATGCGCCTGCCCCGTTCCGCTGCGCCGACTATTCGGAGGAGGCCATGCTCGCCGAGAGGGCCGAACGGGCCACCGACGACAAGGCGACCGTCTACGCGTTCGCGACCCTGCCCTTCAAGACGGGCGACGAGCGTGTGCTCGACCTGTGGGAAGCCATCCTGCACGCACACGTGGCGGCAAGGCCAATCCCCGACTTCGACAAAGGCTGGCCGGACGACGACCTCGATGCCATGCAGGTCGTATACGACCGGCTCGACCTCCTGAGCGCCTATCTCATGGGCCCCGGGGACAACCATCCGACCGCGGCCGGCATCGACCTGGGCGACGTCGCCCTCCTGCGCGACGCGGTGTCGACCGACATCTCGGCCTTTCTCGCGCAGCAGAGCTACGAGGCGCGGCGGTGCCCGATGTGCGGGCGACCCCTGCGCTGGGGCCACCGCTTCGGCGTATGCGACCGCTGCTCGCAGCGCCGCTCCAACGAGCGGAGGGGAGGACGAAGGGGCAGGCGGTGAGGCGCCGCGTTCGAGCGGCGCGGGCGGCGGGGACATGCGGGAAACGGCCGGCGGGGGTGGCGGGGCGGTGCGGGCGCAGGCGGCAGGGGCGGCGAAGCGGTTGGGACAATGCAGGTGGTAGGGGTGGCGGGGCGGGTGGGAAAATCAATCCCCTGAATATCGGCCGATGCGTGCAATTCCGTCTCGAGTGTATGGTTACAAAGTCGGATATTTGGGCACGGACGGGCGATTGTGTAAATTAATTTTATATGATGGGAGTTTTACTTTTTAGATTAATAGAAGTAATCCATATCATACCCCTCGATGGAACGCACGATCCGTGCACTCGACAGCGTTTTGCACACATCGGGGCATTTTCAGGTGCAGGCCGCCCCTGCGCGCAGGCCGTCCCGCGGTGGTCGCTCCGCGGCAGACCGCCCCGCGGCGGTCGTCCCTGCGCGCAAGTCGCCACGCGCAGACCGCTGTTGCACGCAGGCCACCCGCCAAACCTACTCCCAGCCAGGCAACGCGGGCGGCATGTCAAAGAATTCCGGCCCGTCTGGCCATCGAACGCGGCTAGTATTGTGCCATTGCCCCAAAACGGGAGCGGCCCGGGACCGGCTCGGGACCGGCTTCATCGCAAGGGGCAGATGACCGGAACAGCCGGAAAGGACCGCCCATGGAATTCCAGGGACGCAGAGCGAAGGCAACCGACACATCGGCGTCCCCCGACGTCGTCGCCCTGGGCGAGCTTCTCGTCGACTTCATCCAGGTCGCAACCGACGGGGCGCCCGGCGGCGACGGGGCCGTCGTCGACACCGGCCGCAACGGCGACTATGCCGGCGGTGAGGCCGAGGGCCGCGCGCTGTATGCCCGCGCCGCGGGCGGGGCGCCAGCCAACGTTGCGGCGGCGCTTGCGGCGCAGGGGGTCCGCGCGGGCTTCGTCGGCAAGGTGGGCGACGACCCCCTGGGGCGCTACGCGCTCGAGCGGCTCGCGGCGACCGGCGTCGACGTCTCCGGCACCCTGCGCGACCCCGCATACTCGACGACGCTCGCGTTCGCGTCGGTCGACCCGGAATCGGGCGGCCTTGCGTACTCGTTCGCCCGCAGGCCCGGCGCCGACCTGATGCTGCGCGCAGACGAACTCGACCTGGGCGCCATCCGGCACGCCCTCGTGCTGCACGTCGGCTCGCTCTCGCTCGTCGCCGACCCGGCGCGCACCGCCACGCTGCGGGCGATCGACGAGGCGCGGCGGGCGGGCTGCCTGGTGAGCTTCGACCCCAACTTGCGCCCGCACGCCTGGGAATCGCCCGACGACATGCTCGCCGCCGTCGAGCTGGTGCTGGGACCGACCGACCTCCTCAAGGTCAGCCGCGCGGAGATGGAGCTGCTGACCGGCACGTCCGACGCGGCCGTCGGCGCCCGTATGCTGCTGGAACGCGGGCCGCGCCTCGTTGCGGTGACGCTCGACGAGCAGGGCGCGCACCTCGCGACGCGCGGCGGCCAGGCGTCGTCGCCCGCCTACCCGGTCGCGCAGGTCGCGGACACGGCCGGCGCAGGCGACGCGTTCTGGGGAGCCGCCTTGGCGTGGCTGCTGCGCGAGGGCGGCGTGCGCACGGCGCGCGACCTCGACAGGATGGGGAGCGACGGGCTGCTCGCCTGCGCGCGCCGCGCATGCGCCGCCGCTAGCCTGAGCGTCGAACGGCGCGGCGCGCTCGGGTCCGCGCCGACGGCGGAACAGACCGCCCGGCGGCTCGCGGGATGGGCGTGACGTGGCCGACCTACGCCCGCGCCAGCTCCATGCCCAGCTCGAGCGCCCGCCCGTTCATCTCCACGAACGCCGGCTTCACGAGCCGCGCGATCGCGGCGCGCAGGTCGTCGGTGTCGAACGGCAGGGCGCCGAGGCCCGCCGCCGCGCCGAGCAGGAGCACGTTAGCGCACTTGGGGCTCAGGCCGGCGTCGTCGAGCACCGCCGGGTCGACGACCGCGAGGCGCCCTTCCTCGACATGGCCCCGCAGCCAGTCGATCTGGGCGCGGCCGTCGTAGGAACCGCCGGGCGCCGCGCTCGGCATCACCGGGCGCGCCGAGCACACCACGGAGCCGCCCGGCGCAAGCCGGTCGAGCGCGCGCAGGGCCTCGCCCGGCTCGAACGCGAGCACCACGTCGGCGCCCCGGAGCGGGATCATGCTCGTGGGCAGGTCGGCGTCGGACTCGGCGGCGCGCACGTGGCTCGCCACGCTGCCCCCGCGCTGCGACATGCCGATCGTCTCGGCCGTACGCACGAACATGCCGCGCGCCATGCACGCGGCGGCAACCAGGCGGCTCGCCAGCACGACGCCCTGCCCGCCCACGCCGACGACCAGGCAGTTGAAGGTGCGCACGGTTACTTCCTCCCTCATTTCGCTCCCCTCCTCAAGGCGTCGCGCTCCGCGGGGGCCATGCCGGCGCGCGGGGTCGAGATGGCGCCGAACGCGCACGACCGGACGCACAGGTCGCATCCGTAGCACAGCGTCGCGTTGACCTGCGCGACGCCGCGGCGCGCACCTTGCGACGGGGCGGCCATGCTGAGCGCCGGGCAGCCCGTCTCGCGCACGCAGCGCTCGCAGCCGCGGCAGGCCCCGGCGTCGACCTCGACCGGCGGCAGCGCGCGGAACAGCTGCACGCAGGGGCTCTGGAACACGACGACCGCCACCCCCTCGCACGCCAGCGCGCGCCCGGCGGCGGCGACGGCGGCGTCGAAGTCGAGCGGGTCGACGACCTCGACCGAGTCGCACCCCAGCGCCTCGCACACCGCGGGGATGGAGATCGGCTTGGAGCGGCCCCCCATGAGGGTGACGCCCGTGCCGGGGTGGGGCTGCGACCCGGTCATGGCGGTCGTGGCGTTGTCGAGCACGCAGAGCACCATGCGGTGGCGGTTGTAGACGGCGTTGGCCAGGCCGGTCATCGCGCTCGCGAAGAACGTGGAGTCGCCCACAAAGCCCACGTGCCGCCGGTCGGGGTCGCCCGCCAGGCGCGCGGCCGTCTCGAGGCCCTGCGCCACCGTGACGCCCGCGCCCATGCACAGGCAGGTGTCGGTCGCGTTGAGCGGCGCGTTGCAACCCAGCGTGTAGCACCCGATGTCGCCGGCGTAGACGACGTCGAGGTGCGCGGCGCGCGCGGCGGCCTTGACCGCCATGAACGAGGCGCGGTGCGGGCAGCCGGCGCACAGGACCGGCGGGCGGGGCGGGACGAGCTCCGCCGGAGGCGCCGCGCACGGGGAGGGCGCGCCGTCGGCCCGCGCGCACCCTTCGAGGGCGTCGGCGGCGAGCTCGGGAACGCCGAGGAACTGGGCGACGACGGGCAGCAGCGCGTCGCTCGAGTACTCCCCCGCGATCGGCGTGGTCCCGTCGAGGCGGCCGTGCACGACCGTGGGGCAGTTGAGCAGGTAGGCGTCGGCCGCGACCGGCCCGGTCAGCTCGAGCAGACTGCGCTCGACGACCGGCTCGAGCTCCTCGACCACCAGGGCGTCGGCCAGGCCGAGCAGAAAGTCGCGGCCCAGACCGTCGGGGAACGGGTAGGGCGTGCCCACCTCGAGCAGGCGGTAGCTCGGCAGCTCGCACCCGGCCGCCCGCGCCGCGTCCTCCAGACGCGCCAGGGCCTCGCGCACGTAGCCGCGGGAGTCGCCGCTGCAGGCGATGCCGAGGTAGAGCTCGTAGTCGTCGCGCACGTGCTCTTCGAGGTGGTTGAAGGGGCTCTCGCAGAACTCGCGGGCGATCTGCGCCAGGTCGGCCGTCATGCGCTCGTGCGCGCGGTGCGACAGCGGCGGGAAGATCACCCAGCGCGGGTCCTTCTCGAAGCCGGGAACCGCATGGCGCGGGATGGCGCCCAGGTCGGCCGGCACGTCGATGCTCGAGCAGCCGTGGTCGACGCGCGTGGTGGGACGCAGGATGACCGGCGTGCCGTACCGCTCGGACAGCTCGAAGGCCGCCAGGGTCATAGCGTACGCCTCTTCGGGCGTCGCGGGGTCGAAGACCGGCACGTGGGCGAACTGCGCGAACTGGCGGCTGTCCTGCTCGGTCTGGCTGCTGATGGGGCCGGGGTCGTCGGCGACCACCACCACGAGGCCCCCACGGACGCCCACATAGGCGAGGCTCATGAACGGGTCGGACGCGACGTTCATGCCGACCTGCTTGCAGGTCATGATGACGCGCGCGCCCGCGTAACTGGCGCCTGCGGCGAGCTCGAGCGCGGCCTTCTCGTTGGTGGACCACTCGACGTGGATGGCGCGGTCGGGGTTGTTGCGGGCGATCGTCTCGACGATCTCGGTCGACGGCGTGCCGGGATAGCCGCACGCCACGTTGACGCCGGCCGCGATGGCCGCGAGGCCGATGGCCTCGTTGCCCATGCAGAGCCGGCGCTCCACGGGGACGGGCGGCGTTGCGGGGGCGGACGGCGCGGAATCGGCGGGCCGGTCGCCCGCGGGGAGATCGAATGCGGTGCGCTCGGGTGCGCGCTGGACCATGGAAGCGCTCCTCTCCTGCTCGGAGGCCGTGGCGCGGCAACGACCGCGCCTGCCGTCTATCATGATAGTTTGCGCAGTGGGTATACACAGTCCGTCAACCGAACAAACATGAAAGCCAGGCGTCACCCGCGGCGGCCGGCGGTCGTGAGACAATGGGCGGAAGACGGGCCGGGGCGCATCGGGGCGCCGCCGGCACAGGCCGGGCAGACGGGCAGGAAGTGGCGGCAATGGCCGACGGCGGCATCACGGGACGGGGCGGTTCGAACGGACGCGCGGGCGGCGTCGGCGTCCTGCGCTTCTGGCTGTCGCGCACGGCGCTCGGCGGCGCCGCGTCCAAGGCGCGGCCGGTGCTTCTTGCCAAGCCCGCGCACGACCCCCATCGGAGCCTCGCGCTGCTCGTCCTGGTCCCGCTGGCCGCGGCCACGATCGCCTTCGGCGTGCTGGCGCTCTACAAGCACGTCCTGGGCGGCGGGACGGTGTTCCAGGCCGTCGAGGCCCGGGCGGAGGAGCAGGGGCAGGCGGGATGGGAGGCGGGCACGGAAAGCGGCTCGCCGACGCCGGCGCCCGCGCCGGACCCCGCGGGCGCCGGCACCGCGGCCGAGGTGTCGCACGCCGAGGTGAGCTACATCAGCGAGATCGTCGGCAGCAACGGCGGCGACGGCATCGGCATCGTGACCACGCCCGTCGTGCTCGACGACTCCTGGTTCGCGCAAGGCTCCGACGCGTACAACCACGACCTCGCACGCACGTGCGTCGCCCTGTGCGCGGTGGTGAACGCGGAGTCGGCGTTCTACGGGGGGAAGACCGAGGTTGACTTCGCGGCCGAGGCGCTCGGCGCCCTCGGCTTCACCGACGTCAGGACCGACTCGTACGCCAAGCGCAGCGCCGCGAGCGACGAGGTGGCGGCCATCTTCACCGGCGGCACCGACGTCACCGCCTATGTCTTCGCCCACAAGCGGCTTTCCGACGGCCGCGACCTGGTGTTCGTGGGCATCCGCGGCACCTACGGCAGCGAATGGCTCAGCAACTTCAACCTGAAGGAGAGCGCGCAGTCGGACCATCGCGGGTTCGACCGGGCCGAGCGGGAGATACGCGCCGGCCTGGCAGCCTACTGCGACGAGCTGGGAATCGACCCCGCCGAAAGCGTGCTGCTCGTGACCGGCCACAGCCGCGGCGGCGCCGTGGCCAACCTGCTCGCGGCCCAGCTCGACGCGGCGGCGCAGGAGGGCGAGACCGGGCAGGCAGACGAGGGCGCCCGGGGCGAGGGCACCTTCCCGCGCGGGGGCATCTACGCCTACACGTTCGCCGCGCCCAACGCGACCCAGGCCGAAGACGCCGGCGACGAGGCCTACGCGAACATCTTCAACGTCGTGAACTCGACCGACCTGGTGCCCCGCCTGCCCCTGGAGGCATGGGGCTGGCACCGCTACGGCGTCACCGTGGAGCTGCCGGCCCCGGGCGACGACGGGTTCGCCGAGGCGTACGGCGCCATGCAGGACCGCCGCGCCCAGATTACCGGCTACTACGACGTGAAGAGCCCGCTCGCCGAGGCCGACGAAAACCCGATCGACCTCGTCGAGGAGCGCATCGCCGGCGGCGTGCCGAGCCTCGACGAGCTGTTCACCGTCGAGGGGATCTCGGGACTGCTCGGGGCGCTCGGCACCCTCGATGTGGGCCAGCTGGTCGCCTCGCACTACCCCGACACCTACCTCGCCTGGATGCAGACGCTCGACGAGGGCCGGCTGGCGCTCGAATAGCGTCCGGGCGACGTGGGCAAGATGCGCCGGGACGCGGCCGGTCGGGGCGTGGCCGGGTCCGGCGCGCCGCCCCGTTACGCCTCGGCCATCTGGCGCTTGAGCTCGACGACCTTCGCGCGGTACTCGGGCATGCTCGTGCCGAGCATCTGGCAGGCGAGGATGGCGGCATTCTTGGCACCGTTGATGGCGACCGTCGCCACCGGCACGCCGCTGGGCATCTGCACCATGGAGAGCAGCGAGTCGAGGCCGCCCAAATCGCTCGTCTTCATGGGCACGGCGATGACGGGCAGCGGGGTGAACGCGGCCACGACGCCGCCGAGGTGGGCGGCCTTGCCGGCGGCGGCGACGATGACCTTGATGCCGCGGTCGGCCGCCGTCTCGGCCCACTCGTGCACGACGTTGGGCTTGCGGTGGGCGCTCGCGACGACAAGCTCGTAGGGGACGCCGAGCTCGTCGAGCTCCTTGGTGCACGCCTCCATGGTGGGCATGTCGCTCTGCGAGCCCATGATGATGCCGACGAGGGGCTGCTGGTCGGGGGTGCAATCTGCCATGGTGGTTCCTCCTGGTTTCTTCGTCGATGAGGCGACGGCGCATGTCCGCGGCGCCGGCACGGGATGGCCGCGCGCACCGCGGTCCCGCCGCCCGGGCGGTACGGGCCGATTTTACTACGCTTGCCGCAGCCCCCGCCCGGGCGCGGCGGCGGGGCGCCGAACATCGCAAGCCGCACACCCCGCGCCCTCGGTCAGCCGTCCTGCCGGTCCCACGAGATGAACGCCCAGCGCACCGTGCGCAGGGCGTCGCTCGCATAGCGGCGCTCGGGCCTGGTGGCGGGATCGGGGTCGGCGGCGTAGTGCTCGTCGAGGAACGCGTCGAGCGCGGCGGCCTCGGAGGCGCTCAGCCCACCGCCCATCATGTCGGCAAGCTCCGCGGCGGCCTCGGCCTTGTCGGCAAAGGCGGGGCGGCTCTTCGACACGATGTAGGAGAGCTCGGGGAAGATGCCGTGGCTGAACAGGACGTTCATGCAGTACGCGTAGTCGGCCGTCCAACTCCGCGTGCGCCCGACCGCCTCGTAGGCGCGCTCGTCGCGGCGCGGGGAGCGCCCGGCGGCCACCGTCACGCACGCGCGGCGGCGGGCTGCGGCGTCGAGCTTGGCGAGCGCCGCCTCGAGGTCGCCCGTCGCGATGGAGCGCGACGCGATGGCGACGTCGGCGCACTCAGGGCCGACCCCCTGCGCGGACCAATCATCCTCCCAGGACAGCAGGTGAGCCTCGATGCGGTCGGACACGCCGGCCTCCTCGGCCGCGCGCCCCAGCTCCTGCAGCATGCCGGGGCTGAAATCGCACGCGACGACGCGGCAGCCCTGCCGGGCGAGCGGGATAGCCAGGATGCCGGTCCCGCAGCCGAAGTCGAGCACCGTCTCGCCCGGCTCGATGGCGGCGCGGCGCAAAAACTCGTCGGAGTAGTCGCTCTTGCCGGAATGGCGCGCATAGCTGGGGGCGCGCCGCGACCAATGCTCGACGCTGCCCGGCTTGCTGCGCTGGGCCTCGTGCGATTTCCACGCCGCGCCCCAGTCGACGCCGGCGAGGTTGAGGCGGACGTCCGAATCCATACCGGTCATGTTGCGCAACCCCTCCCAAGGTCGAGGCCCCGCAGTGCCGCGGGCTCAAAGGATCACATGGGAGACAGTGTAGCGCATGGGGCGCGACGCGAGGACGCCCGTGACCGCCCGACCGACTTGGCCCAAACCCGCGAACCGACACCTGGAGTCCAAACCGATGGTCTTTATGCTAAACTCAACTTTGCCTAAGTTAAGTTTAGCAAAGTGGAATTTAGTCTTTACCTTGCTTTGGAGGCACGATGTTCATCGGAAGGCAACGCGAGCTGTCCGTGCTCAAAAAGCACTATGAATCGGGCTCTTTCGAGTTTGTGGGCGTCTATGGCCGACGCCGCGTGGGCAAAACCGCCTTGCTCGGAAGGTTCACGCACGGCCTGCGCGCCGGATGGTGCCCCTGCGTCGAGGATGATGCGGCCTTGAATCTGCGCATACTTAGCCAGGCCGTGTTTACCATCCTCCACCCAGATTCCGACCCCGACACGGCCCCCACCTACCCCGATTTCCGGACGGCATTTGAAGCGGCGTTTGCCGCAGCTCGTACCGAACGCGCGGTACTTGTGGTCGATGAGTTTCCCTATCTTGCCAAGACGGTACCGGGCATCTCATCTATCCTCCAAGCCTCCATCGACGCCCATCACGAGGAGTCGAGGCTTTTTCTCGTGCTGTGTGGGTCGTCTCTTTCGTTCATGAGGGAACAGCTTCTCGACCGCAACAGCCCTCTTTACGGCAGGAGAACCGCCCAGATCGAGCTCAAACCGTTCGACTTCTTTCAGTCGCGGGAGTTTTTCCCCGGTATCGACGCGGTCACTGCGGCCAACATCTTTGGTATGGTGGGGGGCATCCCCCTGTATCTCAAGCAGTTCGATGGGGTAAAGGGACTTGCGGAAAACATCGAAGAGACGTTTCTCAACGCAAGTTCGATCCTGTACGAAGAACCGGCAAACTTGCTCAAGCAAGAGGTCAGCAAGGCCTCGACGTACAACGCGGTCGTCTCCGCCATAGCCAACGGATCGTCGCAGCATAACGTAATCGCAGCGCAGGCGGGTCTTGAATCGGGGGCGTTGGACTACTACCTAAAAGAGCTGACGCGCATCGGCCTGCTCAAACGCGAGGCACCCATAACGGGGAGAGGCAACCGTAAGGCGATATGGACAATCTCGGATAACCTCTTCCGCTTTTGGTACCGCTTCATACGCCCGCGCCAACCGCTCATTGAGCGGGGGCTGGGCTCGAACGTAGCCCCCCGCATCGTCGAAAACCTACCGGAGTATATGGGGCCCGTCTTCGAAGATATCTGCCGCGACTGGCTGTGGCGCCAGCTTGCCGCCGGCAAACTCGACGTCGCGATGACCGACGTAGGACGCTGGTGGGGCAACGACCCAGACACGCGCAGCGAGGCTGAAATCGACATCGTCGCGGTTGACGAGGGAAGGACCGCCCTTATCGGCGAATGCAAATGGCGCAACGAACAGACAGGGGCCGACCAGCTCCGCAAGCTCTCCAACCGGGCCCGGCTCGTCGGGGGAACGTCGCAGACCCCGATGTGGCTATTCTCCCGCGCCGGCTTTACCGACGGCTGCATACAGCTTGCACGCGAAATGCCCAATGCGCGCCTCGTGACGTTTGCCGAGATGATCGATGGGGAGAGCGGCGGGCGGTAGGCGGGCCCGCCCCCCCTCAGCGGCCTCCCCGGCGTCGTCGGCAAAGCCCAGGCCCGCAACGGCAAGCGAGCCGGCGAGCACCATGCCCGCGCAGGCGGCGCACACCACGTGCAGGCGTCTGGTCGTCTTCATGGCAAACCTCCCCCTTCGATGGAAACCAGCGGGCGCCCGGCCCCGCGTTGGGCCCCGGGCGGCCCGTCCTGCCAGCCAGTTTGTCATGCGGCGCGCAGGGCGGCAGTCGCCCAAAGCACCCGACCTGTTGCATCTCGCACATGCGGCGCGCCGGGCGTAGGCATGCGCACGGCCCCTCAACCTCGCGGTGATACCGGGCCGCCGTAGCCCGCCGGCCACTCGGGGCGTTAGAATGTCGGGTTTGGAAGCACGCACATCGATTGCGGCCGACCGTCGTACCGCACCAAGGAGAGGCTCACCATGGCAGACAACCCCGCCGGCGTCGCCGGCACCCCGTCAACCGCACCGGTCCCGACGCCTAACGCGGCACCCGCCGCCGAATCCCACGGCGGCGGGCACGGCAGCACCGCCTCGGTCATCGCGGCCATCGCGGCGAACATCCTCGTCGGCATCGTCAAGTTCATCGCCGCGGCCATCTCGGGGTCGGCCGCCATGGTCTCCGAGGGCATCCACTCCATCGTCGACTCGGGCAACGGGCTGCTCGTGCTGCTCGGCCTGCGCAAGTCCAAGAAGAAGCCCACCATCGAGCACCCGTTCGGCTTCGGCAAGGAGCTCTACTTCTGGACGCTCGTCGTGTCGGTGTCGGTCTTCGCGCTCGGCGGCGGCGTCTCGCTCATGAAGGGCATCCAGGCCGTGCGCGAGGCGGCGGCCGGCACGGTCGAGCTCGGCGACCCGCTCATGAGCTACATCGTGCTCATCGCCGCCATGATCATCGAGGGCACCTCGCTCGCCGTCGCCGTCAAGCAGTTCAACGCGGCGCGCGGCGAGACGGGCCCGCTCGCCTACATCAAGAACTGCAAGGACCCGAGCCTCTACACCGTGCTGCTCGAGGACTCCGCCGCCGAGCTCGGCCTGGTGTTCGCCCTGCTCGGCCTGTCGCTGGGCCACCTGCTGCACAACCCCTACCTCGACGGCATCGCCTCGATGCTCATCGGCCTTCTGCTCATGTGCGTCGCCGTGATCATGCTGCGCGAATCGAAGGGCCTGCTCGTGGGCGAGGGCCTACTGCGCGGCGAGATCGTCGAGGCGCGCGGCATCGTCGAGGCCGACCCGGCGGTCGAGAAGGCGGGCGGCGTGCTCACGATGTACTTCGGCCCGCAGAACATGCTCATGACGGTCGACGCCACGTTCAAGCACGCCTGCTCGGGCGACGACGTGCTCGCCGCGGTCGACCGCATCGAGAAGAACCTGCGTGCCCGCTTCCCGCAGGCGACGCGCATCTTCATCGAGGCCGAGAACCTGAGCAGCGTAGAGCGTCAGCGCGAGGTGCAACGCTCGATGCCGGAGGAATAGGGCACCCCTGCGGGGGGGGGCGTTTCCCCATGGCTGCCTTTCCGGCAGGCGGCTGCGTTTCGAACCGTATTTTGGCCGTTCGTTCACGAGAGGCGGCACGACACGCCCCCTTCCCTATCATCGGCGATGTAGAAAGGCTGCCGAAGGAAAGGCGCGAACGATGACCGATCAGGAAAAGAAGGCGCAGCAGGCTCCGATGGACGACCAGGACCTCGGCAAGGTCGCCGGCGGTGCGGGGGAGATCGAGTTCGACCCCGAGCCCATCGAGTTCCCTCCCATCAGCACGGCTTGCCAAAAATGCGGGTACATCATGATGGTGCCCACGGATCACGACGCCCACAACGTCTGCCCGCGCTGCGGCTACGAGTTCGACAGCAAGGGGTACCGGCTCTAGCGACAGGCGTTTCTCCGCCGCCACCTGCGGTGCCTCCAGGCGGGCGTCGCCCTACATGCGGGGCGACGCCCGCTTTTGGTTGCGGGAGGGGTTTGCCGCGCGTCGCGGCAGCGGTGCCATGGGGGTACGGCCTGCCCGCCTCCTATCCGCGACGGTACAAACGGCCGTCTTCTTCGTCCGATGTCAGCATTCCCGATTCCACAAGCTTTTTGATGTGCCGCTGGGCCGTCCGCACGCTCACTCCGGCAAGCTTGGCAAGCGACGACGACGTCACGACGCCGTCTTGGTCAAGCAGGGCCGCAATCAAAGCCGCCATGTCCCCCGAGCTTGCACGGACGCGTGGGGACGTCGTGGCGACGTACGCCCTGAACACGTCGCCGTCCTCGAGCAGCGGCTCGGACCCACCGTACAAGGGCGCATATTTATGGAGGTTTTTAAAACCGCTGCCGAGCTCTTCAGCCCGGCCGATAGCGGTAAAGAAGCGCGCGATGTTGGGGTTCTTGGTGATGGGATTGAAGTCTGACAGCACAAGACGCCCCTCGTAGAGCGACCTACTTGCATTTTCCGTACGTATCGACGCGGCATCGATAATCAGTTTGGCGGGAAAGGGGCTGATGTACTCGCGGTGCATCAACATGTTGGAGACGAGCTCCCTGACAATGATGTCGCGCACGCTGACGCGCTGGGTGCCTTCGAGGACAAAACGGTCGGGCAGATGCTTTGTGGCAAACGAGAACAGCGCCTCATAGGCCTCGACCAGGTTGGTCCGGACAACCTCGCGGTCATCGTAGCGGTCGGTATCGGTGCGGCGCACGATGGCGTCCGTTTTGTACGCCGGGCACACGTCGCCGATGACGTCGTCGTCACCAACCAGCAACACCGCCGCCAGCGTATATCCTTCCTGACCGGTCACACGGTTCTTTGCATACAGCTTCGAACTGCGCAGCAACTCCTCGTCGCTCATAGAGCCCCACGGGTGGTCGGGCCTGCGCATCAAGGCCATGCGCCGCGCCTTGTCGATGACGTCCGGACGCAGGTCGCCCAACGTGACATAAGGGTACACTCGCTGTTCGGAATAGATGTCCTGTTTACGTAGGTACAGTAGGGAGATCTGATCGACGCCGGCAACGCGGACATCGGCGTCGGCCATGCGGTCGTACGTCGTGCCCTTATAGCTGTAAACCGCCGGCCCCATCGGTACCCAGATGCGGATGACCGTTTTTCCCTCGCATTCGACGGCTTCCATCTCAACCACAGGCGCCGCGTTGAACAATTTGGGGTTGTTGGCGACGTTGACGATGTTGCGCTGGATACTCGCAACCGCCTTGTCGGGCACACCGAGCACGTCGCCGTTGTCGGAGACGCCGAGGAAGATGTTGCCACCCTGCCGGTTTGCAAACGAGCAGACCGTCTCGAACACGTCGTCGCCCGGCTGGCCGCCGCAGCGTTTGAACTCCGTAGACAGGCCTTCGCCCAAACGCAGGCGCTTTCGAAGTTCCGTGCAGTCCATACCTCGCCCCCGAGCGCGTCGCCCTATTCCTCGCCACTGTCTTGCCGTGCGTCGCGGCAGCGGCGCCTTCCATGCGACAAAACCGTTCCGTGTCGCATTTTTGTCGCGACAGTGTCGCCTAGTATACGCGCCCAACTGTCGGCAGGGCACTCAAAACAAGAGCCCTGCGAGTGAACGCATTGCAACAAGCTGGCAAGAAGCATTGCTTTACCAGGCTAAATGCTGAACCCGCCGAACGCGATTCAAATCTGGAGGACGCATTGTCAATCATGTGCCACCCATGCGACAAAACCGTTCCGTGTCGCATTTTTGTCGCGACAGTGTCGCGCCGCCACGGGGAGCTGCCCTCCGCGTGGGAACGCCCTCCGCGGCAACCTCGATCCTCAATCCTGTGGATTCTTGAAGCAACGCCGGTTGGCGTACCAGACGAGCACCGCGCAGCCAACAACGACCACGGCAGCAAACACCACGATAAAGGGGGTCAGGTCGCCCTCCCCCATCTTCCCGACGCCCACCAGGCACATCGGCACCGCCATGGCGCCGCACGCCGCGGCGCACACCAGCATGAGAACCCCCGTCGCCCGACAAATCTTGGGCACGTCGTATTTTGCCAGCTCTCCGGGCTCCATCGTGTTGATGCCCGCGACGCTCTTGGCGCCGCGCCCCGTGCACAGAACGACGCCCCACACGAACGAGACGAGCCCTATCCCACCAAACACCAGCGCCCCGATCATGCCGACCCTCCTTCCGCCTCGCGATCCACGAGGTCGATGAGCTCCTGCTGGGAATGCACGTCGAGCTTGCGGTAGATGCGCTTGACGTGCGTCTTGACCGTATTGTAGGAGAGCGTGAGCTCGTCGCGGATGCGGTAGCCGTTGTGCCCGCGCGCAAGCATGCCGAGGACCTCGCGCTCACGCTCGGTGAGGCCGCGCTCCGCGGAGAGCCGGTCGCAGGATGCGTCGAGCGACTGCTCGCGCGAAGGGACGGCGGGTTCAGGCGAGGGCAAGGGCGCAGCCGGTTCCACGCCGCGGATCGTCTCGGCAAACGAGAACCCGCGCAGGCCCGTGAGCGCGTAGGCGAACAGCGCCAACACCGCCGCGCTCGTTACCGCAGCGGCGACCTCAGGGTGCGCGACGAGCAGCATGTTGCACAGATACCCCAGCTCGAACCCTATGAACACACCCACACCGTTCGCCAGCTCCCCGCAGGTGAGCACCATGACCGAGCCCGCCGGGTTGCGGGCGCACAAAGCGGCGAGCGCCGTCCACGAAAGGACGCTAAAGGCAAGCCGCCCGGCGTAGAGCAGGGCATTTGCCGTGCCCATGCCCAACCCCTCGAGCGGCGCGGCGAGAAAGCCGGCGGCCACAAGCAGGGCCGAGGCCACGAACAGGGAGTCTTCGCGACCGTGCTTGCGCCCAGCCGGCGCCACCAAGAACCACACGAGCACGCATGCCAACGCAACAATGCTCAGGCCACTCGTACGCGGCACAAAGTCGGCGATGCGCAGCGTGGAACCAAAGCCCACGGCCACCGAGAAAATGAGCATGAGCACAAACACCTGGTGGTTGGAGGGCAAAAACGACCGCGGGTTCGCCAGCGCCCACACCTCGACCTCGGGCCCCTCCGCAATGCGGGCAATTGCCAGCTCCGCCGCGCGCCACGTCAGCGCGAACGAGACGAGCGTGAGCGCCGCGTCGATCGCCACCGAGGCCTGGAACGCCGGTGCGGGGACAAACCGCGCGACACACGTGGCTGCAAGGACCGCGCATGACGCACTGACCGCCATAAGGCGCGCATCGCCCACACGCGAAAGGGCGACCCCCAAAAGATAGACGCCCAGCAGAGAACCGGCCATGCGCAGCACGAGCCCCACGGTCGCGCCGATCGGAGAGACGGACGCAAACAGACAGAGCACAACGACACCGAGCACGCAGCACACCAACGACCCCGCAAGCAGCGGGCGCGGGCGCAGCAGACGCGGAGCGCGCATGGCGGCCAAAAGCACGAGCAGCTCGATGCACAAGCCCGCGGCGGTCTGCACCTCGGACACCGGTGTAAAGACGGCTCCCACCGTAGGAAAGAGGCCGTTGTTGAGCAGCCACGACTGATATGTCCGCAACGCCAGGGCCACGCCGCACGCCACGGCGAGCCCCACGTTCGCCGTGCGCGCATCCACCGCGGAAGCGTCCTCCCCGCGCACGCACGCCCTCTCCCGCATCTCGCCTTTGCCCGTGTCCGCCATGAGCCGCCCCTATCGACCGCCGCCGCACACCCTCGCGCACGGCCGTCTTCATCGTCCACCTCTCCCCATCTCCCTATTCCATTGTACTGCAGCCCGTTGGTGATCAAAAGAGCATTCTGCAGCTTTGAGCTGCGCAAATAGCAAGATACCACCTGGCGGGTGACTCCAAGGGGATGCCTCGGCGCGTACTGTTTGAGGGGCGGGACGGGCACCGTACGCCCAACCGCACCGACAAGCGCATCAGGGCAACAACAAACAAGAAGGGGGTTGCACTATGAGCAAGATGGAAACGACCCGCAGGAACTTCGTCAAGGGCGCCGCGGTGGGGGCCGTGGCGGCAAGCCTGGGCGTGGCGGGCATCGCCAGCGCCGACGAGGTCGAGATCGCCGAGGAAGACAAGGAGGCCGACCCCTCGACCCTGGCCGACGACATCCCCGACACCTACACCCACGCGACCGACACGTCGTCCAAGGAGGTCCTCGAGGGCGAGGCGTTCGAGGCCGCGCTGCAGTACCTCGCCGACTCCTCGCACTACCTCTACATCAACAGGGCCACGCCGTACTACGGCAACTACACCCTGTTCCCGGCCACCGGCTTCGACACCGACTGGCGCTCGCCCCTGAACGGCCGCGTCTATCGTGGTCCGTACGCCGACCCGATCACCCGCTCGGTCATCTGGATCACCACCAACCCCAACGGCTCCGCCAACCTCTCCGTGGGCTCCTACTGGGGCGCCATCCCGCCCAACACCGAGCTCGAGATCAACAACCACGAGCTCGAGGGGTACGAGCCCTCTGACGACTGGCAGCTCGTGTGCTACATGGCCCCGGGTCAGTCGGTGAACAACTTCATCCGCAACGGCCGCGGCTCCATGTGCATCGACGGCGCCCTCGTGAGCCACTACGGCCTCACGAACGGCTGGAACGACCGCAACATCATCAACGTCGAGGTCAAGCTGCGCAAGGCCATCCGCCGCGCCGTGGACCCGCAGGACTACTACGACGGCCTCATGCCCACCACCACGAGCTGGCTCGTCGAGGGCGTGTGGAAGGGCGTGCCCGGCTGGGGCGAGGACGCCGGCGAGGACCAGTTCAGGACCATCGCCCAGTTCTGGGGCTGCTCTGAGGAAGGAGACCCGCTGGCCTTCACCACCGACGAGGAGCGCGCCGCCTACATCGAGCGCGCCCGCGCCGACGAGACCCTGGCCGCCGCGCTCAAGGGCTCGCTCAACTACCTGTACTTCGACGTGATGCAGATCGTCAACATCACGCAGGAGATCGGCCTCGACCACGAGCAGCCGGCCGGCAAGGTCAACGGCATCGACATGGACCACGACGGCCTGCTCGACAAGTTCGCCGACGGCGACCAGGCCGGTGAGTACATCCTCCAGAACGCCTACGGCGAGAGCGTGTACCTGCTGCCCGACTGGGCCTACGGCCTCGACTTCAACCTCGGTTGGTGGCGTGCGCTCGACGGCAGCCTCATCGACCCCGACGGCAACATCATCGTGGGCGCCAACGAGGACGGCACCTACATCCTGGAGGGCGAGGAGTAAGATCCGAGACGGCCTGTAGCCGTACGACGTACGGCGTACGGCGCACAGTACGGCACGCATAGCGAACGACCGGGGCGGGACCGCGCTGTTGGAGGCGGTCCCGCCCCTTTGCGTTGGGGCGCGGGCGTCGGATGTGGCGGGCGTCGGAGACGGAAGCCAGGCGCGGCGAGTGGCTTGGCGGCGAACGCTTGGCGGCGAACGGGGGCTGCGAGTAGCCGACGGGGGCTCGTGTCACGAAAAAGCCGGCTCGCTGGCCAAAAACCGCTAGCATGTGAGCCTCTCGGGGTGTTGGCTGTGCCCGCGAAAAAATCGAGGCCACGAAAAGCCCTAGTAGTCGATGGTGCACGATGTCAGGCAGCGAGACACTCCCGCCAAACCACCGCTTTCGGGGGCAAAATCGGCCCTCATGCTCGCCCTTTTTGGCCAACGAAAGCGGTTTTGCTTGACACGACGAGTCGCCGCCGGGCGATCCGAACACCTTAACCGCGCTGTCAGACAAGAACGTCAGAGACATGTTGCCTCGCGACCTTTGGTGTTCTAAAGTTGTAAAAAAGAAGGATCGGGGGAAGGGGCCATCATGAGGCGTCGGACGCACAGGCAACTCCACGCAAAACAGCTGACGGACTCCGTGCCTCTTGGACGCAAGGAATTTATCTGCATCTCAGCAATGGCATCGCTTAGCCTTGCCCTACCTGGCTGCGCCGGAGGAAACGAAGCATCTGCGCCAAGACCGACTGCCAGCCCCGAAGATTCCGTGACCTTCAGCAAAGCAATCGTCGCGACGCGCCTAGAGCCTCGAGGTGGAGGAGACTATCTATTGGCGTCCACCGCAGGCTGCACGTTTGCCGATCCGCTTATCGAAGACACTGATTTCGAACCGCTGGTTTCTGAGGAAGAGGGCGGGACACGCATAGCGACACCGTTCTACTCGATATTCGTTCCCGATGACCTGTTCGCCGGGGAATGGGGTTTCGATTATTCGGGACACCTGATGGACTGGGGCGGCGAATATTCCGAGGGGCTCTGGATGGGACACGGTCTCACCGTCTTCCCGTTGGAACAAAGCGGCGGCTTCGAGTCGATTGGCGTTCAAGTCACGTCGACGAACTGGGACGGCATCCAAGGCGAACTGGTGGCGATTTCCGTTGGCCCCGTCCCCGCAAACAACCAATTCCATACCGTCATCCACGGACCAGCCGATTACAACAGCGACAGGGACGGCTCTCAGTCGCGTAAAGCACTTGCCCCATACGCCACTTTAGTTTCGCCTGAAATCGTCGCCGCGCAAGGACAATCGGGAGAATGGCAAATCGTCAGAGCCGATCAACCGCAACCGTCGGTCTCGGGAAACAATGGGCGAACGGAAATCTCGACACCCTGGTATAGCATCGCTCTCGAAGAAAGCCTGTGGCCCAACGGATGCGTCTACCATTACAGCACCGAAACCGTGAGGGCGTCCGACAAAAACGAAGGGTCGACATCGTGCTATCTCAAACTGTTCGACGCCAAAACTAAAGATCTTGCCTGCATGGTATGCCTCTGCGACAGAGGCATGACCGAGCCGGCAAACATCGGACAATATTACGTTTGGCACAATGTGGGGCCCTCTGAAGCAGACCCCGCGAAAAACGTCTTTGCAATCGTGCCCACCGGCGCCCCTCAAGCCGGCAATGCAGACGAGAGCCTCGACGCGCTCAGGGAGACCGCTCAGCCATACCTCGAGCAGATATGCGCATGCATAACGCCAGAGGAGCACGAAGAACGATGACCGGCGGCTAGGCCCCACAACCATGATTGCCAATATCTTCGTAGAAACAACCCCTCCCCCTGCTCCAGACAACAGCTCGGCAACTGTAGTTTCCTTTCCCGAATGGGCGCTCAGGAAGGGCGGTAAGGCCACCATGCTGCGCTAGGAAACGCTGGTTAAAAAACCGCCCGCGTTGTCCGACTTGAAACCGGCACACCGATGCAGCAAAGACCGTCGTTTGCATCTCAGATGACCAGTTGTCTGAAAAACGACGCCGAATGAACGATTCGAAGATTCCCGCAGCCATCAGTGGACATGTTGAATTCGCTATTTCCGCAGGTAAATCTCCCCTCTCGGCAACAGCAAACCTTTCCCGCCAGTGCATCTCGCCCTAATCGGAGTTCTAAATCGTTCATTCGGATGATTTCTTCAGGGATCGAGCGTTTCGATCTGCACAAACGCCTGGCAACGGAATGTTCGCCATGAATCGGCGCAACAGCCTCGACAAGAACGCCATCGAAACGGGCAAACGCTTTGCCGCGGCAACGGGAAAGTCGTTGTCGGCAATGGTGGAAGACTTTTTCGTGCTCCTCGGAACGGCACCCCAGGAAACTTCCTGCTATCCCATTTCTCCTAGCCTTCAGCAGCTCGTGGGCATAGGCAGCGGCCCGTTCGACGAAGAGGATTTTAAAGCCCACATCATAGAAAAGCAGGGCTCGCGATGAGCCGCCCCGCATTGAGGGAAGCGCCGCCCCTCGGCCCTCAGGCAGCACCCGTCAGCCTTGCGACGCAGCCAGGTCGGCCGCTCAACGTGCTACTCGACACCAACGTCGTGCTCGACATCATCCTCGCGCGCGAGCCTTTTGTCCAAAAGGCGTTGCTGCTGTTCGCCATGGGCGAAGCCGGCGAAATCCAGCTGTTTCTCTCGACAGATGCCATAAGCACGATTTACTACATAGTCGAGCGAAACAAGGACGCCAAGACCGCACGGCAAGCAATCGTCAACCTTATCGGACGCGTTCGTCTCGCAACGCTCGACGAGCGAAGCGTCCTGCACGTCTTCGATCTCGATTTCATCGACATCGAAGACGCGCTCGTAGCCGCCGCAGCAGAAGCAGCGCATGTTGACCTCATCGCTACGCGCAACGGAAAGGATTTCGCGAACTCGCCCGTCCCCGCCGTGTCTCCCGACGAGTTCTTGGCCTTTTGGCAGGCACGCGGCAAAGGGGGCGCCAAAAAGGGCGCCTGAGCCTGACAGGGAAAGCCCGGCCCCGCCCTTTGCTACCTGCAGCCGGCGCACCCGCCCCCGGTCGAAGCGCCGCCCGCATCCGACACGCCCGGGTCGCCCTTGCCGCCGGCGAACACCAGGGCCGCCTCGTCGCCGGGCAGGGCGGCGCGCGCCTGGTCGCGGATGCTGTTCACGCCGATGAAGAACTGGCGCATCATGACCACCATGAGGTAGCGGCCCTTGGGGGTGAGTGTGATCATCTCGTCGTCGTCGCGGTCGAAGGCGCCGTTGGCCTTCATGAACGCGTACTCCACGGGCAGCCCGGCCGCCACGCTGCAGCCGAACCGCTCCTTCCAGGCGCGCTTGTCAATCGACAGGCCAAAGAGGTCCATCATGAAGCGGTAGCGCATCTCGTCTCGCTTGGGGAACGCGGTCTTGGCCATGGTGCTCAGGCGGCCCTCGTCGATGCGGCGGTTGTAGTCACGCAGGCTGAAGGTGTTGATGTAGAGCGTGCCGTCGAGGTAGCTGATGCCGCCGCTGCCCACCGCCGGGTATTCCTCGTAGTTCACCACGTACTCGTCGATCATGAGGCCCTCTTCGCGGCTGAACGTGTAGCAGCTGCTCGGACGGAACTCGGGATCGGCGCCGCCGCAGAAACCGTCGTAGATCTGGTGGTAGAAGCGCTCCTCGTTCTTGTAGTCGACGTGGCCCACCGTGCGCTCGATGCTCGCGCGGCTCACCGGCGACACCATGAGCGGGTAGAACGTGGTCTGGTTGGCGCCGCTCGCCTTGACGCAGGCGATGTCGTGCTCGATCATCTCGGACGTCTGGCCGGGGAAGTTGAAAATCATGTCCACGTTGAGCGACTTGAAGAGCTTGGCCTCGGCCACCGCCTGGATGCGCTCCATGATGACCTCGGCGCTGCCGTACTTGTCGTAGCGGGCCATCTTCTTGAGCAGGCCGTTGTCGAAGCTCTGCACGCCCACCGATAGGCGCTGCACCAGGCTCGAGAGGTCCTCAAGGTAGCCGGGCACGAGGTGGTTGGGGTTGGTCTCGCTCGAGACGTCCTTGATCGTGGGGAACAGCTCGCGCGCCAGGCCGATGGTCTTGGCGAGCTCGTCCATCATGACGGTGGGGGTGCCGCCGCCCACGTAGACTTCCTGGAACGTGTAGCCGCGGTCGGCGAGCATGCGCATCTCTTCGCGCATGTGCTCGAAGTAGGGCACGGCCCGCTCCTTGCTGAAGGTGAAGCGGTTGAAGGAGCAGTACGGGCACAGCACCTCGCAGAACGGCACGTGCATGTAGAGCATGTACTGGTGGCCGGGCTTGGGGCCGGGCAGCGTCACCTCGTCGCTCGGGTCGAGCTTGAAGTACTTGTTGCCGAGCAGCTGCACGACGCTCGAGAGCATGCGTTCCGCGATCATGGGACCTCGAATCCTCCTGGTGGGCGGTGCCGTGAGGGACAGACCCGGCCCGCGGAAACCGCGCGGAAAGCCGGTTTTCCCTTGATGATAGACCACCGGGTCGGCCGAGATGGGGAGCGGGCGGCTCCTCCGCGATTTGGGCACGAGGTTGGAGGGGCGAGAGGCAGGCGAACGGAGGACGGAGGACGGACGGGTAGGGCCAGGCGCCAGGC
>DBEYOB010000161.1:0-3341 GCA_048173955.1 Coriobacteriales bacterium | reverse complement strand
CCATGGGCGCTTGCGCGCGAGGCCCGGCGGCCGCGGGCGCAGAGGGTCTATCCGTTGCAAGGAACCGAAAGCGGCGCCCATGTCCGAGTCTCTGTCTGCGTTCGACCGCATCCCCCCGCTCGTCTACAAGGTCCTGCTCGTGGTGGCCACGGCCATCTGGGGCTACTCCTTCGTGGTCATGAAGGACGTCGTTGCGGTTCTGCCGCCCGCATGGCTGCTCGGCCTGCGCTTCACCGCGGCGGGCCTCATCCTGGCGGCGATCCTGCACCGCCGTATCGCCCGGGCCTTCAGGCTGGGGCCGGGCGTCTTGCGGGTGCTCGGCATGGGCCTTCTGCTCGGCGTGTTCGACTTCTCGGCGTTCCTCACGCAGACCATCGGCCTGCAGCACACCACGCCGGGCATCAACGCCTTCCTCACGGCAACGTACTGCGTCATCGTCCCCTTCTTGTGGTGGGCCATCGCGCACAGGCGGCCGACCGTCTTCAACATCGGCGCGGCCGTGCTCGCCGTGGCGGGCATCTGGCTCGTGTCGGGCGGCGGCGTGGGCGAGGCGTTCTCGCTGGGTCTGGGCGAGGGCATGACGCTCCTCGGCGCCTTCATGTTCGCCGTGCACATCGTGTTCGTCTCCAAGTTCTCGCGCTACGTCGACCCGCTCGTCCTCACGGCGATCCAGTTCGTGACCGAGGGGCTTTGCGGCCTCGCGGTGGGCGCGGCGTTTGAGGGGCCGCTGCCGGTCGAGTCGCTCACGCCGTCGATCCTCGGCCAGATGGCGTTTCTGGTCGCGTTCGCCTCGATCGTGGCGTTCGGCATCCAGAACGTGGCGCTCGCCCATGTGCCGCCCGCCCAGGCCTCGCTGTTCCTGAGCCTCGAGTCGGTGTTCGGTGTGGTGTTCTCGATCGCGCTCTACGGCGAGCTGGTCACGCCGCAGCTTGCGCTCGGTTTCGCGCTCATCTTCGCCGCCATCGTGGTGAGCGAGATGTTCCCGCTCAGGCGCGGGCCTGACGCGGGGGACGCTGCGCCCGCATCCGAGGGAGAGGGGGCCGCCCATGTCTAGCCCGCTGTCGGGAGTCTCGCTCGGGCGCCTGCGCCGGGTCTCGTTCCCCATCCTGTGCGTGCTGTTCGGGCTCGAGTCGGTCGCCGCGAACGTGGTGCACCCGGTCGAACCGGCGTTCTACATCGCGCTCGGCCTGCCCGACTGGATTTTCGGTGCAGCCTATGCGGCCATGGCGTTCGGCCTGTTCTCGTTCGCGCCGTTCTGGGGCCTGGTGTCCGACCGCATCGGCCGCGTGCCCACGCTTGCCATCACCCTGCTGACCTACGGCCTCTCGCAGCTCGCGTTTTTGGTGAGCACCACGGTGACGACCATCCTGCTTGCACGCTTTGCGGCGGGCGCCTTCTGTGCGGGCGTCGGCGTGGCGGCCATGGCCTACGTGGCGGACGTGTCCGACGCGGGCACGTGCGGGCGGCGCATGACGGTGTTCGCCGCCGTGCAGAACGTCGCCACCGCCTTCGGCTACCTGGTGGGCGGCGTGGTGGGGGAGGGCGACCCGGGCCGCTCGTTCGTGCTGCAGTTCTTCATCCTGGCGGCCGTCTCGCTGGGTGCGTTCGTCCTGCTGCGCGAGGGCCCGCAGTTCGCGCGGTCCGAGAAGCGCCTGACGCTGGCGAGTGCCAACCCCCTGGCGGCGTTCGCGGGCACGCGCGTCATCATGTCGCCCTGGATGGTGGCGTTCCTCGTGTCGACGGTCTGCGCCTGCCTCGCCTCGTCGGCGTTCGACAACTCGTTCAACTACTACCTGCGCGACCAGTTCGGGTTCCCCACCACCTACAACGGCGTCATCTACGCGGTGGTGGGCGCGCTGGGCCTGGCGGCGAACCTGCTCATCGGCCTGCGCCTGCAGCGCTCGCGCGACGTCGAGCGCTCGGTGGGCGTCGTGCTGCTGTGCGCGGCGGCGGTGCTCGCCGCGACGCTGCTGGCCACGACCATGCCCGTCTATCTGGGCCTCAACATCGTGTTCTACATCTTCAACTCGATGTATCTGCCGCTCATGCAGGCGCTGGCCATCGAGGGGGACCCCACGGGCCACGGCATGGTGTCGGGGCTGTTCCAGTCGTTCAAGTCGCTCGGCGCGATGGTGGGGGCGCTCGTGGCGGGCTTCATCTACGAGGCAAGCCCACTCGCGCCCTTCGTGATGGCCGCCGTCGCGTTTGCGGGCGGCGCCGCCGCGGTGTGGGTCGCGCGCGGCGTGGCGCGCCGGCGGGGGCGCACCGCGCGCAGGTAGGCGGCACGCCGCGCCCTCCGCGCGTCTTGCTGAGGTCGGGCCGCCTGCTGCCAGTTTTCGCGCCTATCTTGTCCGAAATCGCGCCTATTCAGTGGTCCGTGGGGCGGGTCAGGCATTTTGGATAGGCGAGGTCCGGCGTTTGCCCAGGTGGGGTTTCCTCCCCATCCGCCCGAAAGCCCTTCGGACGGCTTTGAGCCGCGCAGGTGTCACTGAATAGGCGCGGTTTGAGACGAGTAAGTCTTGAATGCTGGCAGCGCCGCATGCGGGAGCCGTTTTTCTGATTCATCAGACAACCGTTCCTATTCATTTGCGCCCGAGCATGAGTCTGCGGGGGCACAACGCCGGACGCGCCTGGACGCGGCGCGCTGGCGAGGCCTTCGACGCTGCCTGCTGTCGGGGCCGCTGGGACCTGCGCCGACAGCCATGTGCGAATCAAATTCTCGTGCAGTGCGTTTTCCCTGATGAACGCCCTATATTGACTCTCTGTAAATGCAATCTCGCCAACTATGGATGAGGTTCCTGACGCCGCGTTCTCACCAACTATTCCTGCGGCGCGGCGACATTTCGCGAACTCTGGTCGTTTTCGCATGCGGAGGCCTTTCGTACACTCTCGAATGTGCCGCGCGCCGGAAGAGACCCTGCCAGGTTGCCGGGTGCGCGGCATGAGATGCATGAAATGGAAGAGAGCTGGCGAAGGGACTCATCCATGACCGAGACTGAAGAGACGGCCCTCGACGAGGCCGTCGAGGGGACGGCGGCGCCTGCGGAGGAGCCTGTCGACGCGCTGCCCGCAATCCTCAAGTGCCTGAACGCGAACCACGCGAACACGCTGGCGCTCCTCGACTGTCTGCGCGCCTGCGACGTCGCGCCCGAAGACGCCCGACCGTACCGCGAGGTCGAGGAGGAGCTGCTTGGCGCGACCTCCATGGACCTCACCATGCAGACGCCCCACACGCTCATCGGCATGCTCGTCAAGGCGGGTGGCATCAAGTCCGTCCCCGTGGAGGAGCCCGCGGCCGGGGAGGGCGGCGACGACGTCGCAGAGCCTACGCCCGCCGAGGC
>DBEYOB010000160.1:0-22697 GCA_048173955.1 Coriobacteriales bacterium | reverse complement strand
GGCGTGCACGACTCGCCGCGCGGCTCGGGCAAGTCGCCCTTGGCCGGCGGGCATCCGTCGCTGCCGCCCTCGCCGCCAACCGTCGAGGTCGCGATGAAGGCGTCGATCAGCCTGCGGCGGTCGGCGGCCAGAAGGTCGGCGTCGCGCTGTGCCTGGACGACGCGCGCGAGGACGTCGGCGCCGACCGCCTCGAACGACGCCCGGGCCTCGGGCGTCCCCACGTTGACCTCGACCCCGGCGAGGTCGTCGACCGACAGGCGCGGCGCGTCGAGCTGCTTGCCGTTCAGGCGCAGGCGGTCGAAGAGCCCGGCGGCGCGCAGCGCGAAGAACAGGACGGGCAGGCCGACCTGGCAAGCGCCCTGCTCGACGTAGCGCATCTCGCCGATCGGATGGGCGGGCTCGTCGACGTAGTGCAGCAGCAGCCGGCGGCCCGAGGGCCCCACCATCAGGGCGGGACCGGCCGTCAGCGCCTCGTCGCAGCGGCCGAGGCGGCCCTGCGGGCCCTCGACGCGCACGGGCTTGTCGGGCCCGCGGTCGGCGGCGGGGACGTTGGTGCCCGCGCTCCAGGACGCCAGCGAGCCGGCGGGGACGGCTTCTCCCCCCGAGGGGGCGACCATGCGGGCGAACGCCTCGTCGCCCTCGGCGAGGAGCTGCGGGACCGCGTCGGCGAGCTCGCGCGCGCGGCGGTCCATCTCGTCGAGCGCGTCGACGTAGGCGTCGCGCACGGAGCGGCGCGGCCACGGGATCGACAGGGCGAGCAGCGACGTCCCGGCGACCTGGCGCAGCTGGCTCGTCCCGGTCACCAGGCGCGCCGCCTTGGGCGTGGTGGTGAGCACGCGCCACAGGTAGCGGCCGTCGGCGGGGTCGTGGGGAACGAAGGCATGAACGTGCTCGGTCGCCGAGCAGCGGCCCGGCTCATAGTAGGCGATCAGATGGCCGAAGTTGTCCACGACCTGCCCGAACGCGCTCACCATGACGGTGCCGCCCGCCTCGATGGCGTAATCGTCGATGCCCGACGTCGCGCAGTTTTCCGCGTACAGCGGATAAGGACCCTTGCGCAGCAGGCGGTCCCCCGCCGTCATGGACACCTGGGCGTCCCCCGCCAGACGGCAGACGTCGCCGAGGCGCACCTGGGGCGCCGCGGCGGCGCCCTGTGACTGAACATCGCTCATCGTGCACATCACCCCGCAAAACGCTCATCCCCGCCCGCGCGAGACGGGCGGGCGGGGGTCTCATGGTCAACGCGGGTATGATACCCCAGTCTTTCGACCGATGACCTCTTGAAACGTGCGAAGATACGAATGAGGCGCGGAGGCCGGCGGGCCGCGCGCAGGGAGGCGCGCCCGTTTGACCGAACCGTAAGGCGCCCGTAAGGAACGGGAACCCCCGCACGGTATACGATGGCCGCCGCACCCATCCGCCGGGCACGCCCGGCGCCCACAACGCCACGAAGCGCGCCGTCCGCGGCGCATTTTCATCGAGGAGGAACACATGGCTGGCAGCACTCCCGCACCCCAGGGCAGCCCGACCGGGCGGCTCACCGTATGCGTCCTGTTCGGCGGCGTCTCGAGCGAGCACGACGTCTCGCAAAAGTCCGCCGACACCGTGCTCAAGGCGCTCGACCCCGACCGCTACGACGTCGTCGCCCTGGGCATCACCAAGGACGGCCGCTGGCTGCGCTTCCGCGGCGAGACCGGCTGCATCTTCGACGGCACGTGGGAGGAGGGCGACTGCGTGCCGGCGGCCGTCTCCCCCGACCGCGGCGTCCACGGCATCGTCGAGCTCGCGGGCGACGGCACCTGGACCTCGACGCGCGTCGACGTCTGCATCCCCGTTCTGCACGGGCGCGGCGGCGAGGACGGCTCCGTCCAGGGGCTGTTCGAGCTCGCCGGCATCCCCTACGTCGGGTGCGGCATCCTCGCCTCGGCGCTCGGCATGGACAAGGCGGCGACCTACGGCATCGTGACCGACGCGGGCGTGCGCTGCCCGCGCTGCCGCACCCTCGTCGGCACGATCCGCGACGAGGACGTGGCGGCCATCGCCGAAGAGCTGGGCTACCCGCTGTTCGTGAAGCCCGCCAACGGCGGTTCGTCCTTCGGCGTGAGCAAGGCGGAGGACGCCGGCCAGCTCGCCGAGGCGGTCGCGCTCGCCCGCAGCTACGACGCCAAGGTCTGCTTCGAGGAGGCGATCTCGGGCACCGAGGTCGGCTGCGCGGTCATGGGACCGGCGGGCGACCCCGACGCGCTCGTCGTCGGGCTTCCCGACCAAATCACCGTTCAGAACGGCCTCTTCCGCATCCACCAGGAGGCGAACCCCGGCAAGAACCAGGAGAACTCGACCATCGTCTGCCCGGCCGACCTCCCCGCCGAGACGGTCGCCTACGTCCAGCGGACGGGCAAGCGCATCTACGCCGCGCTGGGCTGCGAGGGCCTCGCGCGCGTCGACATGTTCCTGACCCCCGAGGGCGAGCTCGTGTTCAACGAGGTCAACACCTTCCCCGGCATGACCTACTACAGCCGCTTCCCCGCCATGATGCGCGCCGCGGGCCACGACGTCGGCGAGGTGCTCGACCGCGTGATCGAGCTCGCGCTCGCCCGCTTCTAGCCCGAAGCGGCAGGTTCGGACCGGCCGCCGCGGCGCACGCGCCCCGCGGCGGCCGCAACCCGGCGCGCCGCACGTCCGTGGAGGGAACGTCGTTTCCCGACGCACGTCGTCCGAACCCCTCCGAGCGCGTATACTGGAGGGGTTACATCGGTTGCGGCCGGCCATGCGCGCATGGGGCCGCCGGGCGGAAAGGCGCGGTCTATGGGCGGTTTCTTCGGTGCGACATCTCAGCGCGACGTGGTGCTCGACGTGTTCTTCGGCGTCGACTACCACTCCCATTTGGGGACGAGGCGCGCCGGCATGGTCGTTCTCGACCAGGCTGCCGGGTTCCAGCGCCAGATCCACTCCATCGAGAACGCGCCGTTCCGCACGCGCTTCGAGAACGAGCTCGACCACTTCCACGGCACGAGCGCCATCGGCTGCATCAGCGACGCCGACCCCCAACCGCTGCTCATGCGCTCCCACCTGGGCGTGTTCGCCATCACGACCATCGGCGCGATCAACAACGCCGAGCAGCTCGTCGAGGAGTACTTCTCCGACCATGCGAGCCAGTTCACCGCGATGAGCTCGGGGGCGGTGAACATGACCGAGCTCGTGGCCGCCCTCATCAACCAGTGCGACGACTTCGTGTCGGGCATCAAGCACGCCCAGGAGAAGATCGACGGCTCGCTCACGCTGCTCATCATGACGCGCGACGGCGCGATCATCGCGGCGCGTGACGCGCTGGGGCGCCTGCCGGTGCTCGTGGGCCGCGACGATGCGGGCCGCTGCGTGTCGTTCGAGTCGTTCGCCTACTCCAAGCTCGGGTACCGCGACGAGTACGAGCTCGGCCCCGGCGAGATCGCGCGCATCACCCCCGACGGCGTCGAGACGCTCTCCCCGGCGGGCGACAAGATGCGCATCTGCGCGTTTCTATGGACGTACTACGGCTACCCCAACTCGAACTACGAGGGCGTCAACGTCGAGGTCATGCGCTACCGCAACGGCCACATCATGGCCCGCGACGAGGCGGCGCGCGGCAGGCTCCCCGAGGTCGACTACGTTGCCGGCGTGCCCGACTCGGGCGTGCCCCACGCCATCGGCTACGCCAACGAGTGCGGCATCCCCTTCGCGCGCCCGTTCATCAAATACACCCCGACCTGGCCCCGCTCGTTCATGCCGAGCAACCAGGAGGTGCGCAACCGCGTCGCGAAGATGAAGCAGGTGCCCGTGCCCGAGCTCATCGACGGCAAGAAGCTCCTGTTCGTCGACGACTCCATCGTGCGCGGCACGCAGCTGCGCGAGACGGTCGACTTCCTGTACGAGTCGGGCGCCAGCGAGGTCCACATGCGCTCGGCCTGCCCGCCCATCATGTTCGGCTGCAAGTACTTGAGCTTCTCGAGCAGCAAGTCGGACATGGAGCTGCTCGCACGCCGCGTCGTGCAGCGGCTCGAGGGCGACGAAGGGCAGCAGCACCTGGCCGAGTACGCCGACGGCACCACCGAGCGCGGCGGATGCCTGCTGAAGTCGATCTGCGAGGAGATGGGCTTCGACTCGCTCAGCTACCAGTCGATCGACGGCCTGCTCGAGGCAATCGGCCTCGACCGCAGCAAGGTGTGCACCTACTGCTGGACGGGCGAGGAATAGGGCCAGCCTCCGCGGCGGCAGACCCGACGGGTACAGAAGGGCCCCGCACCCCCAGGCGCCGAGCGCACGGGGTGCGGGGCCCTTTTCCGTCGGGCGCGAGCGACCGGGCGCCGCCCGAGGGCGGCATGCCGGTGCGGCCTACAGCTCGACCGGCTTCCACTCCTTGTGGTCGCAGATCCACGCCTGGGGCTCCTCGACCGAGAAGAACACGAGCGTGGGGTCGTTGGGGCCGTCGTAGTCCTCCCCCAAATCGGTCAGATGGTCGAAGCCCGCCTGGCGGATCTCGTCGTTCACCTCGTCCTTGAGGCCCGCCTTGCCGCGCAGGATGAGCCAGCCGTGCCCCGGCCACCACGACGTCGCCTCGAAGCGCTGGTTCTGCAGCAGCTCCTCCCAGACGTCCTTGGTGGTGGCGGTCACGAACCATATCTTGCCGTCCTGCAGGGCGGCGTAGCTGAACGGCCGGACATGCGGCTGCCCGTCGACGCTGGTGGCCAGATACCAGGCCGGCACGGCCTGAAGGTACTGCAGCACGGTCTCGATGCCTGTCATGGGAACCCTCCTCGGCGACGCGGACGTACGGCTGACCATGATAGCAAAACACGCGCCGCACCGCGCCGGCTACGCGTTGTACACCTCGGCGTCGAACATCTTCTCGCTCTTCGCGACCACGACCGAAGCCACCACGTCGCCGGTGCAGTTCGACATCGCGCGCAGCATGCTGAAGAACGGGTCGATGCCCATGATGAGGCTCACGGCCTCGACGGGGATGCCGACCTGGACGAGCAGGACCGACAGGCACACCAGCGCCGAGCCGGGGATGCCGGGAGCGCCCACCGAGAGCAGGAAGATCGAGAAGAACATCATGAACAGGTCGGCGCCGCCCAGCTCGATGCCGTACACGCGGGCCAAAAAGAGGCTCGCGACGGCAAGGTAGATGCAGGTGCCGTCCATGTTGACCGTCGCACCGAGGGGGATCGAGAACGAGCACACCTTGGGCGAGACGCCCAGCGTGTCCTGGCACGCCCTCAGGTTGAAGGGCATCGACGCGCTGCTCGAGCTCAGCGTGAAGCACGTGAGCATCGTGGACGCGTACTTCCTGAGGAACGTGAGGGGGTTCAGCCGGCCGACGAGCGTCAGGATGAGGCAGTAGAGGGCGATCATGCAGGCGAGGCCGAGCACGAACGTCCCCACCAGGCTCAGAAGCGCCGTGAGGGTCCCGACGCCCGTGGTCATGACCAGCGAGGTCATGGAGCAGAACACCGCGAGGGGGATGACGGCGACGATGATGGTGGTCACCTTGAGGAACAGGGTGTTGCACGCCTCGAAGAAGTTCCTGAGCGGCTCCGAATAGCTGCCGATCGCCCCCACCGCGACGCCGCACAGTACGGCGATGAAGATGATCTGCATCATGTTCGAGTCGAGGAGCGGCTGGATGAAGTTCGCGGGGACGATGTCCACGATGGTGTCGAGGATCGAGACGCTCGCGCCCGACCCGTCGACCGCGGCCGCAGACTCCCCCGCGCCGCCCTGGACCGACGCCATGAGCGAGGGGTCGCCGGGGTGGAGCAGCGCGAAGATGCTGCCGCCCACCAGGATCGCGATGAACGTGGTCGTCATGTAGAAGCCCAGCGTCTTGGCACCCATCTTGCCGAACTCGGAGAAGTTGCCGAACTGCGACACGCACGACACGATCGAGAAGAACACGACCGGCGCCACGACCATCTTGAGGGCGTTGAGGAACATGGTCTTGACGGGCGTCAGCACGTAGCCGTCCAGCCCCGCCTGGACGTCGAGGGGGAGCACCAGCTTGAAGAGGAAGCCTAAGACGATGGCGAGAAGCAGGGCGCCGAGCGTCAGGTAGAGCTGCTTGCGCTCAGATTTCTTGACGAGAATGCGCACCGTGTTGACGCCGCCGCGGCATTTGTACTGGAGCTTGTCGCCGAACGAGCGCAGGATCGTGTTGCGGATGGCGGCCTCGGCGTCGAACCCGGCGTCGTCGAGGGCGAGCCGCAGGCCGAAAGGGTGTCGACGGTCAGGTCGAAGCGCTCCCCGCGCGCCGAGAGCCTGATGGAGACGTTGCCCAGCCATTTCGAGACCGACACCGACACGGTGGGTGCCGACGAGGCCCCCGCCCCGCTGCCCGATGCGGCGCCCGCATGCCCGATGAGGCCGATCAGAGACTCATCGGTGGCGAGCATCGCCGAGGCGACCTCCTTCTTGCCGACGCCCATCGCCTTGAGCTGCTGTCGGACGAACTCAAGGCTTCCGTCGAGGCCGGACATGTCGGCGGGAAAGGTCTTCGAACTCATGGGGCATGCTCCTCGGATGTCTGCCGGCGAGTCGGGCTCGCGGCCGCGTGCATGGGCGCACGCATTCTATCGCGCGCAGGCGCGGTGCGGCGCGCCCGCGCGCGAACTGCAGCCGAGAAGGAGCGAAAGACGTCGGGCGCCGGGCCTCACGCGCCGGGCAGGCGTCCCAGCGTGAGGGCTGCGTCGAAGGCGTCGCGCGCAGCCGTGCCGACGTGGCCCACGCGCGCGCAGTCGCCGAGGCGGCGGAACTCGCCGGCGCAGCCCCTGAAGCGCTCGGCGGCGCCGGAGCGTGCCCGCATGCCGCACGCCAGCACGACCGTGTCCGCCTCGAGCACGTGCTCCCCGCCCGCGGCGTCGCGGTAGCGGACCCCCTCCTCGCCCACGCCCTGAACCTCCGCCCGCAGCACGGTCGCGCACCGGTCGGCGACCTGACCGAGCAGCTCCTCGCGGTAGGTCCGCATGGCGGCGGGGGCAAGCTCGGGGCCCATCTCGAGCACGGTGACGCTTCGGCCCTCCATGGCGAGGTGCACGGCGACCTCGCAGCCGACCTCGCCGCCGCCGATTATCGCAACGTGCTCCCCCACGCAACCCGGCGTGAGCAGGGCGTCGCCCGCGAGGAGCACGTTGGCGTGGTCGATTCCCTCGATGCCGGGGATGACCTCCTCGGCCCCGACGGCCGCGAGCACCGCGTCGAACCCGTAGGACGCGACCAGCTCGGGCGTGGCCACCACGCCCAGGTGCACCGCGATCGCGTCGTCGGCCTTCACATGCTCGACCAGGTAGTCGCGGTAGCGGGCGAGGTCGTATTTGAACGGCATCGCGCACGCCTCGTTGAGCCGGCCGCCCAGCTCGGCCTCGCGCTCGAACAGCGTCACCGTGTGCCCGCGGGCCGCCGCGCGCAGGGCGGCCTCCATGCCCGCAGGTCCGCCGCCCACCACCGCGACGGCCATCCTGCGGTACGAGCGCGGCTCGAGCATGCCGACGCGCGTCTCACGCCCGGCGAGCGGGTTGACGGAGCAGCTGTAGCGGTGCGTCGTCTTGAACTCGTCGAGGCACCGGAAGCACTTGATGCAGGGCACGATGTCCTGCGGGCGCCCCTCGCGCGCCTTGGCGACCGTCGCCGGGTCGGCGATGGTGCCGCGCGCCATCGCGACGATGTCGGCCTCGCCGGCCGCCAGGACCCGCTCGATCGCCTCGGGCCGCTGGAACGCCCCCACCGTCAGGACCGGCACGCGGATGTCGGGGCACGCCTTGACCGCCTTTGCCAGATGGGCGTTGGCGGCCTCGGGGAGGAAGCCGGTCGGGTGCGTGACCGCCCGCAGGCGCGGCATGCGCACGACGCCGGCGGAGATGTGGGCGATGTCGATGCGGTCCTGGACCAGCTTGAGGAACTCGATGCAGTCAGCGACCTCGAGACCGCCGGGCACGCACTCCGAGCCCGAGATGCGGTACTCGATCAGCAGGTCGCGTCCCACACGGGCGCGGATGCGGTCGAGCACCATGAGCGGGAAGCGCGCCCGGTTCTCCATGCTGCCGCCGAACTCGTCGGTGCGGCGGTTGGAGCGCGGCGAGACGAACTCCTGCAGCAGCGTGCCGTGGCCGCCGTGGATGAGCAGCGTGTCGAAACCGCAGAAGGCGACGCATTCGGCAAGGTCGGCGTAGCGGTCGGCGAGCCGGTCCATCTCCTCGTAAGGCATCTCGCGGAAGTGCACGCCGTCCACGCGCACGAAGTCCGAGCAGCCGTAGATCGTCCCGCGGCGCGCCTCCTCGGTGAACTCGCCCTCCGAACCGAAGTGGAGGAGCTCGTAGGAACAGCGCGCGTCGCAGGCGTGGATGTCGTCGGTCATGTGGATGAAGTTGCGCCACCCGGTGGGGTCGGCGATGTCGAGGTTCGAGTGGATTGGGTTGCGCCCCGGGTCGTTGACCTGCTGGCCCCCGCAGTTGACCTGGGCGACGCCCCCTTTCGCCTTTTCGAGGTAGGTCGCGACGAACGGCTCCTCGGGATAGGTGGGCGCGTTGTTCTGCACCATGTGCGCCATCGAGGGGGCGCAGAACACGCGGTTCTTGAAGACGACCCCGCCCACTTCGAGGGGCTCGAAGATGTGCGGATAGGCAGGATGGGGCACGGGATCCTCCTCGTCGACGCCCGTCCGGCGGCCGCGGGGCGCAGCCTGACCACCTGCACGCCAAAGCCGCCTGCCCGCCGCCCCGTCCGGTTTGCTGGCCGGTGCGTTGTTTCGACTATAGTATCGTACACGCAACGCGAAGCCTACGTCGATTGCGACGCAAGGAGGTTCACACCCATGGCAGACTCCGCCGGCGCGCCCGCCGCCCCCGGGGCCAACCGCAAGGCCCTCGTCAGCTGGGTCGTCACGCTCGCCCTGCCGTTGGCGATCATGCTCGTCCCGACCGGCGAGGCGTTCACCGCCGACATCCGCGCGTTCTTCGCCATAACCGTGCTCGGCGTGTGCCTGTTCTGCTTCGGGCAGATCGACAACGCCGTGTCGGGCATCCTCATGATGCTGCTCTACATTATCGCCGGCGTGGCACCCCTGTCCACGGTGTTCTCGGCCTGGACCATGGAGATACCCTGGTACATCCTGGCGACCCTGCTGCTCGTGAACATCCTCGACGACACGTCCATCCTCAAGCGCATCGCCTACCGGTGCATCGTCGCGACGGGGGGCACCTACCGCGGCATCGTCTTCGGCATCACCCTCACCGCGATGCTCGCCATCATCATCGTACCGGGGACCTGGACGAGCATGGCCGTGGCGGCGATTACCCTGTCGATCGTCAAGTCGCTCGGCCTGCCCGTGGGGCGGGCCTCGGGCGGCATCCTCATGGCGGCGTGCTTCGGCTTCCACATCGCCTCGGGTTTCATCTACTCCCCCTCGGGAATCCAGATGTTCCTCGACATGTCGAAGAGCGTCGACGGCGTGGCGGCCGGCGGCCTCGACACCAACTTCGTCGACTTCTTCGTCCAGGACCTGCCCCTGGTCGCCCTGCCGTTCGTCATGGCGTTCATCATCACCAAGCTCATGAGGCCCGAGGAGCCCATCGACGGCAAGGACCACTTCAGGCAGCGCCTCGCCGAGCTGGGGCCGCTGTCGCGCCAGGACAAAAAGGTGCTCGTCGTGCTGCTGGTCCTGCTCGCCTACCTGCTGAGCAACCGCTGGACCGGCTGGAACATGCTCTACGGCTTCCTGCTCGCCCCCATCGTGTGCTACCTGCCCGGCATCGGGGTGGCGACGGCCGACCACTTCCGCAGGGTCAACTTCAACGTCGTCTTCTTCATCGTCGCCTGCCTGTCCATCGGCACGGTCGCCGCGAGCATCGGGGCCGACCAGTTCATCGTCGACGCCATCGTGCCGCTGCTCTCGAACACGGGGACCTACGGCTTCCTCGCCGCGGTGTTCGCCTTCGGCGTCGCCGTCAACTTCCTGCTCACGCCCATGGCCGCGATGTCGTCGCTCGCACCTTTGCTCAGCGGCGTCGCCTTGGCGCTCGGCGTGTCGCCCATGGCGACGACCTATGCGTTCTACCTGGGCCTCGACCAGCTCGTACTGCCCTACGAGGTCGGCACGTACCTCATCTTCTACAGCATGGGCTATGTGACCCTGAAGGACTTCGCAAAGTGCGGCGCGGTGAAGATGGCCGTCACCGCGGTGTTCACGCTGGCCGTCATGATCCCGTGGTGGATGTTCGTGGTGCAGATCGCCTGAGGGCGCGGGGCGGGGCTGCGAGGCGCAGGCGCGGGCTGCGAGGCGCAGACGCCCGATGTCTGAAGAAATGCGCGTTGCGAACGATTGGGGTCGACTCATGGTGCTGCGGTACACCCTGAATCGAAAAATGGCTTTCTAAATTAGAAGTTTATTCTTCTATTAGCTAATCTTTCTGACCGAGAAGGCCCTGTGCGCTCCCACCACATCGTTCGCAACGGCTATTTTTTCAGACATCGGGCAGTTTCTCTTGCAAGCAGCCTCCCCCGCAGGCGGTTTTCCTCGCAAGCGCCCCCTGCAAGCAGTCCCTGTTGCAAGCGCCCCTGCAAGCAGCGACTTCCCCGTATGCGGTTTCTCTCGCGCAGGCGCAGACCTGCATGGGCGCAGACCTTCCGATCCGCAACGCAAAAACCCGCCCGACGACCCCGAGGGGTTGTCGGGCGGGTTCGCAACATCGATGGGCCCGCCATGTCGACCTCACCATATCGACAGGTCAACCATATCGACAGGTCAACCATACCGGCAGGCGCACCGCATCGGCAAGCCCACCGTACCGGCAGACCCCCGATGCCGCGGGGCGCCGACCGTATCGCACGGCGGCACCCCGCGGCCCGCTCGCTGCGGACGCGGTTACGCGACCTCGAGCGGGTTGGCGATCGAGCAGGTCGTGTCACCGAAGGGCTTGGCGTCGGCGCACGGCTTGACGTACAGGTTCGGGCCGGTCTCCGCCGGGTCGCCGAAGGGCATGATCGCGACGCGGTCGCCCATCTGCGAGATGTCCTCGACGGGGCCGAAGTCGAGCGCGCGGGCCGGGCAGGCGAGCACGCACACCGGCTTGAGGCCGGCGGCGAGACGCTCGGCGCAACCGTCGCACTTCGTGCTGTAGCCGAGCTCCTCGTTGACCTTCGGGGCGCCGTAGGGGCAGCTCGTCGCGCAGGTGCCGCAGCCGATGCACACCTCGGTGTCGACGCTCACCAGGCCGGTCTCCTCGTCCTTGTGCATGGCGCCGGTGGGGCAATTGGCGACGCAGGCGGGGTTGTCGCAGTGCTGGCAGGAGCTCGACACGCTGTAGCTGAAGCAGGTGGTCTGGATGCAGCCGTTCTCGTCGCGGGTCGTCTCGCCGCCGGCGACCTCGTACACCTTGCGGAAGGCAAACTCGGTGGTCAGGTCCTTGTAGTCCTTGCAGGCGAACTCGCAGGTCTTGCAGCCGGTGCAGCGAGTCGCGTCAAAGAAGAATGCGTACTGGGCCATCTTGAACTCTCTCCTCTCCGATGTTCTGGTGGATGCCGCCCCGCCGGTCCCGGCAAGGCGCCATCCGCAGGCGCAAACTCGCTAGGCCTTCACGACCTGGCAGATGTTGGTGTGCTGGGGGTTGCCCTTGGCGAGCGGGCTCGGACGCAGGGTGGTCAGCGTGTTGATGCTGCCGCCCTTGTCGATGCGGTCGCCGTTCATGTCGGCGTCGTGCCACGCGCCCTGCGAGATGCAGACCACGCCGGGGGTGGTGCGGTTCGTCACCTTGGCGAGCAGCTGGATGGTGCCGAACTCGTTGGTCACCTGGACGGTGTCGCCCTGCGCGATGCCGCGGGACTCGGCGTCGACCGGGTTGATCCAGACCTCCTGGGGGTTGGCGGCCTTGAGCTGCTCGTCGAAGCCCCAGCTGGAGTGCAGGCGGCCGCGATAGTGGAAGCCGGAGCACAGCAGCGGGCACTCGTCGGTCGTGGTCTCGATGCCGTACCACTCGGGGGCATAGACCGCGACGGGCGCGACGAAGTCGTCATCGGCGAACTCGTGGGTCTGGATGTACTGGTCGAGCGACTCGGAGTACATCTCGATCTTGCCGGAGGGCGTGCTCAGCGGGTTGGCCTCGGGGTCCTCGCGGAAGGCCTGCATGGAGACCTTCTTCTCGCCGACGCGCGTGTAGACGCCCATCTCCATGGCCTCCTCGTAGGTGGGGAGGTCGGGGTTGTTCTCGCGCGAGGTCTCGTAGAGCTCCTTGATCCAGTCTTCCTCGGTCTTGCCCTCGGTGAACTCCTCGCCCACGCCCATCAGCTCGGCGAGCTCGGAGACCCACTCGTAGTTCGTGCGGCGCTCGAACTGGGGCTCGACGCACGGCTGGCCGGCGATCATGTAGCCGTCGTCGCCGCCGGTGCCGATCATCGAGACCTGCTCGAAGCGGAACAGGTCGGGCAGGATGATGTCGCAGTACTTCATCGAGTCGCACATCACCGTGTCGCAGCCCACGACGAACTCGCACTTGGTGTCGTCGCTCATGACGTCGTGCACGCGGTTGATGTCGGAGTTCTGGTTGGTGATGCAGTTGCCGGCGTAGTTGAAGACGAACTTGATGTTCGTGTCCAGCTTCTCCTTGCCCTTCACGCCGTCGGCGACCTCGGTCATCTCGGTGCCGTGGTCGATGGCGTCGACCATCGAGAACACCGAGATCTTGGTGGTGACGGGGTTCTCGCCGGCAGGCATGCTCGACAGGCCCACGGAGTTGGAGCCCTCGCGGGTGCCGTTGTTGGTGCCGGGCAGGCCGATCTGGCCGACGAGCAGCGGCAGCATCATGATGGACATGGCGGTCATCTCGCCGTTGGAGCGGCGCTGCGGGCCCCAGCCCTGGACGACGAAGAGCGCCTTGGCGTTGTGGATCTCCTCGGTCAGGCTGCGGATCTTGTCGGCCGACACGCCGCAGATGGGAGCGGCCCACTCGGGGGTCTTCTCGACCATGTCGTAGCCGGTGCCCATGATGTAGTCGCTGTAGGACTTGTTCTGGCCCTGGGCGCTCTCGGGCATGGTCTCCTCGTCGAAGCCGACGCAGTAGGTGTGCAGGAAGTCGGTGTCGCACCACTCGTTGACGATGAGCTCGTGGGCGATGGCGGAGACGAGTGCGGCGTCGGTGCCCGGGTTGATGGGCAGCCACTGCTCGGAGTGGCCCGTGTTGGAGTCGTTCAGACGCGGGTCGATGATGTAGACCTTGCCCGGGGCGTTCTCGCGGCCGCGCACCCAGTCATGGTGCGAGACGGCGCCGCCCTGGCGGGTCTCGGTCGGGCTCGAGCCGAAGCACAGGACCAGGTCGGAGTCCTCCATGCACGACAGGGTCGAGCCGCTTGTGCTGCCGTAGACGTAGGGCGTGATCCACGAGATCTCGGCGGTCGAGTAGCTGCCGTAGTAGCTGAGGTAGCCGCCGAGCAGGTTCATCATGCGGCCGAGCGGGCGGGAGGTGGTGCAGCTCACGCCGGTGGCGTAGTTGATGTAGACGGCCTCGTTGCCGTAGGTGTCGATGGTGTACTTGAGCTTGTCGGCGATGGTCTGAAGGGCCTCGTCCCAGCTGATCTGCTCGTACTGGCCGTCGCCGCGCTTGGTGCCCTCGACGCGCTTCATCGGGTAGTTGATGCGGTCGGGGTTGTTCATCCAGCGGCGGTAGCTGCGGCCGCGCAGGCAGGCGCGGGGCTGCTGGTCGTCGAGGTCGTTCGTGTCGTTCGCGTACGTGTCGACCCAGAGCACCTCGCCGTCCTTGACGTGGAACTTGAGGGCGCAGCGGCCGGGGCAGTTGATGGCGCAGTGGCCCCAAACCTCGGTGACGCCTTCCTCATAGGTGGTCGACGCCTCGTCGGCCATCGAGAACGCGGGGCTGGTCGCCGCGCCTGCGGCTGCCAGGCCTGCCAGCACACCGCTTGCCGCCACGAACGAGCGGCGGGAAATCGCGCAATCTCGAGCCATGGTAACTTCCTCCCTTTCCTCTCCTGACCTCTTGTCTTCGCACGCGCTGCGCGCGGAGGTGACGATGCCACGCTACCCCCGTTGCGGGACCTCCGTGTCACATACCCTATGGGACATGGACATCTGTGCTGGTAAACGGTATCGCACGACATCTGCAAACCCGCATAGAGCACTATATATTGACATACCGTAAGTACAGTGCAGTTGAATTGACGTCAAGTCAACACACCGCGCTGCACCTCCCGGCATCACGGGCGGACCGGGCTTTCCGCCGTCGTCCGGCAAAACCAACGTGCCGACGTCCCCGTTCCGCTCGCCGAACGGCCGCCGAGCGGTTGCACGCGCCCCGCAGACCGCTACACTGGTAGGGTCGCAGGTTTTTCCGCCGCCCCAGAGGAGTCCGCGGCAGAAAGGGTCCCGGTGCCGATGAGGGGTCTCGCGTTCGCGCTCAACGACATAGGCCTCGCCGTCTTCACGACGCTCGCGCCCGCCGCCGCGTGCGCCTACGTCGTCCTCGCCGCCACGTCGCTCTTCGGACGTCTCGAGCCCCGCGAGCGCTCCTGCCTCGAAAGCTGGCTCATCCTGCCGCTCGCCATCGCGACGCTCGGGCTCATCTCGTCGGCGACCCATCTGGGCAACCCCGGCAACGCCCTCTACGTCTTCGCCCGGGTGGGCGGGGCGCCGCTGTCGACCGAGGTCCTGACCGCCGTCGTGTTCCTCGGCGTGTCCTGCTCGTACTGGCTCGCCTGCATCTACATCAAGGGGATGCGCGCGCTGCGCGTCGCCTGGCTCGCGCTCGGCATCGCCTGCGCCTGCGCGTTCGTCTGGGGGACGACGCGCGCCTACGCGATGCCCACCGTCATCACCTGGGACACCGTCTTCTCGATGGCGAACCTGCCGCTGTGCGGCGTCGCCGCCTGCGCCCCGCTCGTCTGGCTCGTGCTCGCCTGCGCGGGGCAGGCGCGCCGCCGCCAGCTCACGCGGGCGCTCGGCATCGCGTCCGCCGCCGCCTGCGTCTGCGCCTGCGCCAGCATGCTGCTGCAGAACGCCGACCTGGCGACGCTGCGCAACGGGTACGGCACGGCGCAGGAGCTCGTCCCGGCGTACGGCGCGGCCGTCGCAGCCTTCGCCGTCTGCGCGCTCTGCTCGCTCGTCGTCGGGCATGGCGCGCTGGGGCGCCTGCGCGAGGCCCAGCGCGAAACCGGCGTCTCGTTCGAGGGCAACTCGGCCGACGAGCGGCGCGCGATCGTGTGGCTCGCCGCCGCATGCGCCATCATGTACCTCGGCGTCTTCGCCGTCCGTTTCTCGTTCTACTGCTTCCACATGACGTCGGGCGTGATATGAGCGCGCCGGGGACAGGGGGTATGGCGACGTGAGCAGACCGCGCCTCTTTGCACGCCCCGGCATCGCCGGATGGGGTTTCGCGCTCTTCCTGGCGGTCAACGCGACCTCGGTCTGGGGCGGCGTCTTCCCGTTCCTCCCGATGGAGTTCCAGACGACGCTCGTCACCCTGTCGTTCTACGGCGCGCAGGCGGGAGCGGCGACCTGCATGTTCGTCGTGGCGGCCGCCAGCTCCTACCTCGACCCGTCCGCCACCGCCCGCCGCCTGCCCTTCGCCGCCGCCCCTCCCATGGTGCTCGGCTCGGTCGCGCTCATCGCCGCCATGTACGTGCACTCCTCCGCCGCCATCGCCCTCGTCATCTGCGCCGGCGTGCTGCTGGGCGTCGGGAGCACGAGCATGGCGCTCCTGTGGCAGCGCGCCTTCTCGTCGTACGAGGACGAGCGGGGCGACGTCCTGCTCGTCGTGGGGACGGCGCTGTCGGCCCTCGTCTACTTCGCCCTCTACCTGTGCCCCATCGCCGTCACGGCCTACCTGGTGCCGCTCGTGTTCCTGCCGCTGTGCGCGGCGTCGCTCACCGTGAGCATGCGCGCCGTCGACCTCGACCAGCCCATGTTCGCCGACGTGCCCCGCGAGCATCCCGTGGTCTACCGCCGCTTCGCGCACGACTACTGGCGCAGCAGCGTCTCGGCCGGGGCGGTCGGCTTCGTGGCCGGCATCATGCGCGCCGTCGCCCTGGCCGACGTGACGGCGGGTCACGTCGTGAACCTCACGAGCATGCTCGGCGCGCTGCTCTCGGCCATGGCGATCCTCGTGCTGTGGCAGCGCCTCTCGTTCCACCTGAGCATGCGCAAGGCGTACCGGTGGGTGTTCCCCCCGCTCACCCTCGCGATCGTCTGCCTGCCGTTCTTCAACAGCATGGCCTACGTCGACGTCTTCGCGGGCTGCGTGTACGCCGCCTACGCCTTCGTCCAGATGGTGCTGCTCGTGCAGTGCGCCCAGGCGTCGCGCGACCGCGGCATCTGCCCCGTCATAACCTACGCGTTCTGCAGCGGCATCATGCACGCCCTGCACTTCCTGGGCTTCCTCTGCGGGTGGGGGACCGGCCTGGCCGACGGGGCGGGGCCCATGCAGCTCGCGCTCGCGTCGCTTCTGGGCGTGTGGGTGCTCGGGATGGTGCTGTTCCTCATCTGGACCAGCCCGAACCGCGTACCGGGCCACGCGAGGGCTTCCCGGAGCCCCGACGCGGTCGAGTTCGTGTCGCTCGCCGGGCTCGGGCGGCAGGCCGCGACGGAGGGGCACCCCGCAGACAGCGCGCCGCAGCCGCACGGCCCGTCGCTGCCCACCCCGCTGCACCCCGAGGAGACCCACGCCTACGAGCGCGCCGCGCAGGCGGACCCCAGCCTCGAGATACCCGTGCGCCCCGTGCTCGACCGCCTGACCAAGCAGTGCGAGGCCATCAGGCTCGCCTACCGGCTGTCGGACCGCGAGACCGAGGTCATGGAGCTCATCGTGCGCGGGGACACCGTGAGCCGCGTCGCGGCGAAGCTGGCCATCTCCGAGAACACCGTGCGCACGCACGCCAAGCGCATCTACGCGAAGCTCGGCATCCACTCTAAGCAGGATCTGAGCGACCTTGTCCGCCAGTGGCGGCCGATGGAGCTGTGAAGAGCCCCTCCGCAGCGGTGAGCTGGGAGGACGTCCCCATCAGCCCGACCGCGTCGCCCGCCCGCAGCCTGGTCCGGGCGTTCACCACCAGCGAGAGGTCCTTCCCGTGGCGCAGCACGACCGCGCTCGCGCCCGTGCGGGCCCGCAGGTCGAGCTCGGCGAGGGTGAGGCCGTCGGCCTCGCTGCCCTCCTGGACGCCCGCCCAGTACAGGTCGAGCTCGCCGAGCGATGTCATCAGGCGGTCGAGGGCGACCATGCGCTTCGCCTTCGCGTCGTCGTCGAGCGCCTCGTAGCCGCTTTCGCGCAGATCGTTCGCGTAGGCCTGGATCTGGCGCGGGCGGTAGCCCAGGTCGAGCAGTGTGTGGCGCATCAGCTCGATGCCGCCCTCGAGCTCGGGGCTCACCACGTCCTCCGCGCCGGCCTCCACCATCCTCGCCACGCCGTCGGCGCTGTCGGCGCGCGTCACCACGCGCAGGGACGGGCAGCTCTCGCGCACGTTGCGCACGACGAGCTCGGCCGATGCCTCCTGGGCGCTCGTTATCGTGAGCACGCGCGCCCGGTCGAGATGGGCGTGCGCCATGATCTCCGAGTTCGCCGCGTCCCCCAGCAGCACCTGCAGGCCGGCGGCCTCCGCCTCCTCGGCGCTCGCCAGGTCGCGCTCGACCACGAGGCACGGGACCCCGAGGCGGCTGAGCACGTCGGTCACGCAGCGCCCCGCGTGCCCGTAGCCGACCACCACCACATGCCCCTCGAGGTCGTCCGAGGGGGGCTCGATCTGGTGCACGTGCCGCTCGTAGAGGCGCAGCGCGCGCGGATGGGCGTGCATCAGGCGGTCGAGCGGGTCGACCGTCTTGAACACGAACGAGTTGAGGGCGATGGAGACCACCGCGCCGCCCAAGATGAGGCTGTACTGCTCGGCCGTGAGCACGCCCAGGGAAAGGCCCGTCTGCCCGATGATGAACGAGAACTCGCCGATCTGGCTCAGGCCGGCCGCCACCGTGAGGGTGGCGCGCGAGCCTGCCGACAGCACGACGCCGAGCACCATGTTGATGAGCCACTTGCCCACCATGATCAGGGCGACGAGGGCGGCGAGCTCCGCGAGGTGGCTCGCCAGCGTGACCGGGTTCACCATCATGCCGACCGACGCGAAGAAGATGATCGAGAACAGGTCCTGGAACGGGATGGCCTCGGCGGCGGCGCGGTGCGACAGCTTCGAACCGCCGACCACGACGCCGGCCAAAAAGGCGCCCAGGGCGACCGAGACGTCGAACAGCGCCGACGCGGCGATGGCCGTGCCCAGGGCGATGACCACCACGGCGAGCTGGAACAGCTCGCGCGAGTTGAAGCGCGCGATGCGCTGCAACAGCCACGGGAGGAAGCGCGACCCCACGACGAGCATGATCGCCACGAAGGCGGCCGTCTTGAGGAGGGCGAGGCCAACCTCCGCCGCGAGCTCGGGGCCCGACACCTCCCCCGACCCGAACACGACCGGCAGGATCACGAGGATCACGATGGTCGCGAGGTCCTCGACGATGAGCCAGCCGGTGGCGATGCGGCCGCCGCGCGTCTGGTAGAGGCCCGCGTCGGTCAGGTTCTTGATCAAAACGACGGTCGAGGCGATGCTCACCGACAAGCCGAGCATCACGCCCGCCTCGCCCGACCAGCCGAACGCCCGGGCAAGCCCGTAGCCGGCCAGGGTGCCCAGGGCGATCTGCAGGACGGCGCCGGGGATGGCGACCCCCTTGACCTCCATCAGGTCCTTGAGCGAGAAGTGGAGGCCGACGCCGAACATCATGAACATGACGCCGATCTCGGCAAGCTGGCTCATGGCGTCCGAGTCGCCCACGAAGCCCGGGGTGAACGGGCTCACCACCAACCCGCCGACCAGATAGCCCACGATGGGCGGCAGGCGCAGCGCCTTCGCCGCCAGCCCGCCGGCAAACGCGGCAACGAGCGCGAGGATGAACGTGAACAGCAGTATCGTGTCGCCGTGCATGTGGTGCCCCCTAAACGCATGCGGCTGTCTCCGGGCGCCGGGATGCGGACGCCCCCCTATACGAAACGGCGAGCCCGCCCGGCGGAACCCGCCGGACGGCTCGTCGACATGGCAACGTTGTGGCCGCGGCCACTTTTGCTTTATCTATACCCAGCGACCCGCCCGCGCAAACACCGGGCAGCCCGCGGCGCTACAGATGCATCACGCGGTCGCGGATCTCCTCGGTGCGGCCCTGGTTCCAGAACTGCGTGCCGATGTAGCCGCAGGTACGCCGCGCGACGTTGAGCTTGCTCTGGTCGCGGTTGCCGCACTTGGGGCACTCCCACACGAGCTTGCCGTCGTCCTCGACGATCTGGATCTCGCCGTCGAAGCCGCACACCTGGCAGTAGTCGCTCTTGGTGTTGAGCTCGGCGTACATGATGTTGTCGTAGATGAACTGCAGCACGCGGATGACGGCCTCGAGGTTGTCCTGCATGTCGGGTACCTCGACGTAGCTGATGGCGCCGCCCGGCGAGAGCCGCTGGAACTCGCTTTCGAACTTGAGCTTCGTGAAGGCGTCGATCTCCTCGGAGACGTGCACGTGGTAGCTGTTGGTGATGTAGCCCTTGTCGGTGATGCCCTCGACGACGCCGAAGCGGCGCTGCAGGCACTTGGCGAACTTGTAGGTGGTCGACTCGAGCGGCGTGCCGTACAGCGAGAAGTCGATGTCGCTTGCGGCCTTCCATTCGGCGCACTTGTCGTTCATGTGCTGCATCACGGCGAGCGCGAACGGCGTGGCCTCGGGATCGGTGTGGCTTGCGCCCTTCATGTACTTGACGCACTCGTAGAGGCCCGCGTAGCCGAGCGAGATCGTGGAGTAACCGCCGTAGAGCAACTTGTCGATGGGCTCGCCCTTCTTGAGGCGGGCCAGGGCGCCGTACTGCCACAGGATGGGCGCCGCGTCGGACAGCGTGCCCTTGAGGCGGTTGTGCCGGCACATGAGGGCCTCGTGGCACAGCTCGAGCCGCTCGTCGAAGATCTCCCAGAACTTCTTCTCGTCGCCGCCCGACGACAGGGCGACGTCGACGAGGTTGATGGTCACCACGCCCTGGTTGAAGCGGCCGTAGTACTTGGGCTTGCCGGGCTCGTAGTTGAGCGCACCCGCCACGTTGTCGAACCCGTTGCCGCTGCGGTCGGGCGTCAGGAAGCTGCGGCAGCCCATGCAGGTGTAGCAGTCGCCCTCGCCGGGCCGCTCGCCCTTGGACAGCTTGAGCTCGCGCATCTTCTTCTCGGAGATGTAGTCGGGCACCATGCGCTTGGCGGTGCACTTGGCGGCGAGCTGCGTGAGGTAGAAGAAGCGCGACCCCTCGACGATGTTGTCCTCCTCGAGCACGTAGATGAGCTTGGGGAAGGCGGGGGTGATCCACACGCCGGCCTCGTTCTTCACGCCCTCGTAGCGCTGGTGCAGCATCTCCTCGATGATCAGGGCGAGGTCGAGCTTCTCGCGCTCGTTACGCGCCTCGTTGAGGTACATGAACACCGTGACGAACGGCGCCTGGCCGTTGGTGGTCATGAGGGTCACGACCTGGTACTGGATGGTCTGCACGCCGCGGCGGATCTCCTCGCGCAGGCGCTTCTCGACGATGTCGGACAGCTTGGCGAGGTCGGGCTCGATGCCGAGCTCGCGCATCTCTGCGATGACGTCGCGGCGGATCTTCTGGCGGCTCACGTCGACGAAGGGAGCGAGATGCGTCAGCGAGATGGACTGGCCGCCGTACTGGCTCGAGGCGACCTGCGCGATGATCTGCGTGGCGATGTTGCACGCGGTGGAGAAGCTGTGCGGCCGCTCGATGAGCGTCCCCGAGATGACCGTGCCGTTCTGCAGCATGTCGTCGAGGTTCACCAGGTCGCAGTTGTGGATGTGCTGGGCGAAGTAGTCGGCGTCGTGGAAGTGGATGATGCCCTCGTCGTGGGCGCGCACCACCTCGGGGGGCAGCAGCATGCGGCGCGTGAGGTCCTTGGAGACCTCGCCGGCCATGTAGTCGCGCTGCACCGAGTTCACGGTGGGGTTCTTGTTCGAGTTCTCCTGCATGACCTCTTCGTTGTTGCACTCGATCAGCGACAGGATCTTGTCGTCGGTCGTGTTGCGCTGGCGCTTGAGGCCCTGGATGTAGCGGTAGGTGATGTAGTGGCGCGCGACCTCGTAGGCGCAGGCGGCCATGATCTGGTCCTCGACCATGTCCTGCACCTCCTCGACCGAGACGGTGTGGCCGCACGTGGCGCAGGCGTCCTCGACCTTGGTCGCAATGCGGCGGACCTGCTCCGCGGTGAGGCGGTGGTCGGCGGGGACGACGTTGTTGGCCTTGGTTATGGCGGCGACGATCTTCTCGACGTCGAACGTGACCTCGGAACCGTTGCGCTTGATGATCTTCATGTGCCTGGCACCCCTTCTCGACTTCTTTGCGCCGAGCATCATACCGGTTTGGCGCGCGATTGGGTGGTCAAACGATGGACACATGATGTTGTGTGTTGTGAGACAACGGTCAACTAGATATATAGGCCCTGCGGTCTCTGCAGGTCAGCGCGTCAAGACTTTGGATGAAAAAACCGCCACCGTTCGCGGAATCGCCCCGTGGGCTGCGGCGATGCCGAAAACCGCGCGGAGCGCCGATGCATGCGCCCGACCGTCGCATGCATCGGCGAACGGTCGCCGAAACGGGGCACTCCCCTACCGCTTCTCCACAACCTGGCGGGGTGGCGGCCGAAGCGACACACAATATGATGTGCCGCCTCGGCGACGCCGGTACCCGTGGTGGTGGTTGGGGGGATGCGATGGGCGGCGGACATTGCCCAGGCGGTAGGCGCTGCCGGGCGGCGGGTGGCGGGGCAGCAGCGGGCGGCGGGCGGTAGGCGGCGGGTGTTGCCGTGCGGCGAGTGGTCATAAAGGGGGCGAGTGCGTGTTTTCAAAAAAATGTTGGTCAAAAAACCAACGAGAGCGTTCCCTTGCGCGCCGAAACGATGCCCCTGCACGGCCTCGGGAGTGACGCTTCGCCTATCATAAGTCTTCTACCTGGTATTTTTCTTTCATTCGCACAGCGGTCGGAGCAACGGGGGCGCGGGACGGCACGCACTCGGCGTCCTTTTGACCGACGTTTTTTCAAAATCACGCACTGGGGGTTTGCTTGACCACGAGCCGGCGCGGGAAAGAGCCGGCGATGCCCGCGAACCACGAGCCGCGCGGGAAGGCACCGGCGGCGCCCGCGAGGCGTCTGAAAGCGCCCGCGAGGCGCCAGACGGCACCCGCCAAACCCCGAGAAGGACGCCTTCCCCGTACCGGCGCGCACGACCGCACGGCCGTGGCCTACAATGGATGCGCCATGCATCCGGCATCCCGTCCCCAAGGAGCATCCATGCCCTCCGACCCGCCCATCGTCCGACGCCTGCGCGACGAATGCGCCCTCGACTCGACCTTCGCGCGCGCAGACGACATCGCGCGCACCGGGGGCGTTCTGACGTGCGACGTCGAGCGGAGCGCCATCGACGGCGTCGTGCGTTTGTCGGGCCTGGTCCGCTCGTCGTCCGGTGCGCCCCACCGCGCCGCGGCGACGCTCGACCTCGGCGAGGGGGACGTCGTCGGCTACGCCTGCACCTGCCCGGCCCACGCCACCTACGACGGCATGTGCAAGCACGCGGTCGCGCTCGCGCTCGCCTACCTCGACGGCGCGGGCCGCGGG
>DBEYOB010000159.1:0-2140 GCA_048173955.1 Coriobacteriales bacterium | reverse complement strand
TGGCCGTTGTGGAACTTGGCGTCCTGGCGCAGGTGGAAGGTGTAGACGGTGGCGTCCTCGTTGACCTCCCAGCTCTCGGCGGCCAGGGGCGCGATGGTCTGGTTGCCCCAGTCCCAGGTCACGAGCGTGTCGAACAGGTTGTGCGCAACCTCGACGCCCTGGTTCTCCTCGGAGTCGAACGGCTCGATGCCGGTGGGGTTGGTGAGGTAGAAGTTCAGCCTGCCGCCACTGACGGCGCCCTCGAAGCTAATCTCGTCAGGCTCGGGGATGTCCTCGCCCGCGTCCTCGTCGGCCAGCGCGAGGCTGCCGCTGCCCGCCAGGGCGAGCATCGCTCCCGTCGCGACCGCGCCGCGGATAAACGAACGCCTGCTCATCATGGAGGTAAAACGCTGCTGGTTTGCCATTTCGATGGGTCCCTTCTCGTCGTCGGCGAATCGCTCTGGTCCATCTAACGGCACGGCCAGCTCTCATGGCTCGCAGTGTGGCACGGCTCCGATCACCGGCGCACCGTGACCTTACGGTACGGGGCCTTCGTTTCAGGAATGTTTCTTCTTGCCGTCGTCTCCGATACCGCCCTCCCGAGCGGTCGGTATTTCTCGGCCAAATGCTTTATCGGGCTAAAGCACAACCCGCCGCCACCCGCGGCAGAGAGGTGCCCAGCCAACCCATCCGGGGCCGACCGGGCACCTCGCATCGCGCACGTGATTCGACGACTCCCGTCCGCCGCCGGCTATCCCTCGAGCCAGCAGCGGTTGAGGCGGGCCATCGTGCCGGGATTAAGGAACAGGTTGTGCACGCGTGCCGACGTCACATTGTAGTGCGTGTAAAACATGAGCGGCGCAAATGGGAAATCGGCCGCGACGATGGCGTTGGCGTCGCGGTAGGCCTGGTTGCGCTCCTCCTCATCGGCGATCTGGCTCGCCGCCTTGACAGCCTCGTCGAACTCCTCGCTCGCGTAATGGCCGTAGTTGTTGGGAGAGGCGCTCGAGAACAGCTCGTCGAGGACGCTGTTGGCGTTGGGGGCGGTCAGGATCCAGCTATAGCGGCCCATCTGGAACGTGCCGCTCTGCAGTGAATCGATGTAGGCGGCCCACTCCTGCAGGTCGATCGTAGCGTCGACGCCGCAGGCGGCAAGGTCGGCCTGGATCATCTGCATGACCATCTCGTTGGACGACCCCGAGTTGGTCGCCAGCCTGAGCGACAGGTTGCGGCTGCCGTTCTCGTCGAGCGGGTAGCCGGCCTTGTCGAAGTACTCGGCGGCCAGCTCCTTGTCGCCCTCGGGCGGGCAGAAATCCCATGCGCCGGGCTCGTAGCACGCCAGCCCGGGCATGATGACGTTGTCCGCCGGCGTGCGGGTGCCCTGGAAGACCGTCTCGCACATCGCCTGGCGGTTGATGGCGCACGAGACGGCGATGCGCAGGTCCCTGTTCGAGAGCAGCTCGTCCTGGTCGTTCATGAGCAGGTAGAAAATCGACAGCTGGCTGCCGCAGAAATACTGCTGGCCGGGGTTGGCCAGATAACCGTCCTGCCCCGCCTCGCCATACTGCTGGCGGGTCGCGTCGAACATGCCCGAGGGCACCACGGCGAAGTCGAGGTTGCCCGCCTGGAATTCGGCCCATGAAGTCTGACTGTCGGCGTAAATCTGGAAAACGACGCCGTCGATGTGCGGCTTCTCGCCCCAGTAGTCGTCGAAGCGCTTGAGCTGGATGTACTGGCCGTCGACCCACTCGCCGTCCATCATGAACGGGCCGTTGCCCACGGGTGCCACGCGGAAGCTTTGATAATCTTCCTCGGTGCCGCCCATGCCGCTGGGGATGGGGGCGGTGGCCAGGTCGGTCAAATCGAGCAGGAAGTCGCCGTACGGAGCGGTGAGGTTCACCACGAGCGTGTAGTCGTCGGGACATTCGACGCCAGAAAGCTCGGTGGCCTCGCCGTTCATCATCTCGGTGGCGCCGACGACAAGCTCGATCTTGTACCCCTGCGTAGAGGGCGACGGCAGGAAGTCGGCGCGGCAGATGCGCTCCCAGGAGTACTTGAAGTCGGCCGAGGTGACGGGCTGGCCGTTGTGGAACTTGGCGTCCTGGCGCAGGTGGAAGGTGTAGACGGTGGCGTCCTCGTTGACCTCCCAGCTCTCGGCGGC
>DBEYOB010000158.1:0-19984 GCA_048173955.1 Coriobacteriales bacterium | reverse complement strand
CTCGGGGGCCTTTCCGCGCAGGTCGCGCGCGCCCGGGAGGCGGCCGACGAGGTGCGCAGGGCATGCGACGCCGCCGAGGCCCTCGCGGGGGTGCGCGAGGTCGCCGAGGAGGCCGTTGGGCGTGTGCGCTCCGTCGAAGGGGGGATCGCCGCGGTCGCGGCGCGCGTCGAGGCGCTCGACGGCAGGCTGGGGGAGGCGGACGCGCGCCTCGCGTCGGCGCTCGACCGCATCGACCAGGCGGGGCTCGAGGAGGCGCTCCTGCGCATCGAGGCGCTCGAGGGCAGGGTCGACCGCGTGCTCGGCCTTCTGTCGTTTCACGCCGACGCCTTCGTCGAACGCGTCGGCCCGCAGATCGACCGCCTCGAGAAGGTCGCCGAGCGCATGGACGCCCCCTCGGTCGCCGACGAGCTGGCCGACGTGCTGGCGACCAACCACCAGCTCTTCGAGGCGATCGACGAGATGCGCGGCGAGAACGCCGACGCGCAGGCCTACTGGGACGAGCTCATCGAGAGGTGGCACGAGCGCCATGGCCGCACCGGGCGCTGACGCGGGCGGCCCCGGGCTGTTCGCCGGTTTCCCCTTTCCCCTCGGGCAGGCAGGCGGGTTTGGGCGGGCGGCGGGCGGTGCCGACGCGGCGGGCTCGGCTGCCTGGCTGGCGAGCGCCGCGCTCGACGAGTACGACGAGCGCGGCTTCAACCGCGTCGGCGTGCACCGCGAGACGGGCGGGCGCTTCGACCTGCAGGGCTACGATGTGTTCGGCTACGACGTGCGCGGCTTCGACGCCGAGGGGCTCCACCGCGCGACGCGCTCGCGCCTCGGCCCGGACGGCTACGACCGCGCCGGCTTCGACGCCGAGGGCTACGACCGCGCCGGGCGCGACCCGCAGGGGTTCGATCGCGACGGCTACGACGCGTGGGGCCTCGACCGCTACCGGCGCGACCGGGACGGCTACGACGCGCGCGGGTTCGACCGCGACGGCGTGCACCGCGAAACCGGCACGCGCTTCGGCCCGTCGGGGTTCGACCGCTGGGGGCGCGACGCGCGCGGATGCGACAGGCGCGGGTTCGACGCGGGCGGCGTGCACCGCGACACGGGGACGCCCTGGGGTCCCGACGGCTACGACGCGCACGGACGGGACGCCCGGGGCACCTACCGGTGGCGCGCCGGGCGCGGGTGAGCCCGGCGCGCGGCGCCCGCTACGCCCCCAGCACCGTCAGCTCGCGCGGGTAGCCGTTGATGACCTCGCGGCCGCCCTCGGTCACGATGATGAGGTCCTCGATGCGGACGCCGAATCTGCCCGGCAGGTAGATGCCGGGCTCGTCGGAGAAGCACATGCCGGCGCGGACGGGCTCGTCGTGCGTTGCCGAGACGTCGCCGGGCTCGTGGTCCTCCATGCCGATCTGGTGCCCCAGGCGGTGCGTGAACTGCGGGCCCCACCCGGCCTCCTCGATGATCCGGCGCGCCACGCGGTCGATGTCGCAGAACGCCACCCCGGGGGCGACGGCGTCCGCGGCCGCCTCGTTGGCGGCGCGCACCGTCTCATATACGCGCCGCTGTTCCTCGGTGACGTCCTTGAAGAAGAACGTGCGCGTCATGTCGGAGCAGTACCCGTCCTGGACGCATCCGACGTCGAAGAGCACGACGTCGCCGGCGGCGAGCGGGGTGTCGTCGGGCTCGTGGTGCGGGTCGGCCGCGTGCGCCCCGAAGCTCACGATCGGGGGGAACGAGTGGCCCGAAGCCCCCATGCCGCGGTAGACCGCGAGCAGCCCGTCGGCAATCTGCCGCTCGGTCACGCCCTCGCGCACCTGGTCGACGAGCCACGCCATGGCGGCGTCGTTGGTCGAGCTGGCCCGGCGCATGAGCTCCTGCTCCTCCGCGTCCTTGATGGCGCGCGCGTCGTCGACCGCCTTGCTCGAAAGCCGGAACGAGCGCGCCGCCCCGCGCTCCATGAGCGGCAGGAGGAACCGGGCGGCGAGGGTTTTGTCGCATCCCAGCTCGGAGCCCTTGTCGAAGAGCGCCTCGACGCATGCGAGGGGGTCGTCGGTGTCGCGGTAGCCGACCGTCTCGACGCCCAGGCCCGCGGGCGTGGGGAAGAGGTCGTTCACCACCAGCGCCGGATCGTGCCCGTCGCGCAGGGCGAGTCCCAGGAAGCGCTCGCCGGGCTGGACGTAGAAGCCGGTGAGCCAGCAGATCGAGACGGGGTCGCAGACGAGCATCTGCGAGAGCCCCGCATCCGCCAGGTTGGCCATGACGCGCCCGAGGCGGTCGCGCCGCGCTTGCTCGCTTGCCATAAGCCGCACTCCTTTCCCGCGGCCGCCCCGTCCCGCTTGGCGGGGCAAGGGGCGCTGTGCCGCAATTTTGGTTGACCGAGGCATCATAGCGCGTCTGCGCCGGCACCGGGACGTTAGACTTGCATGGATTGTCGGAGGCGGGGACGAGGCCCGGCGGCCCGGGCCTTCCGGGGCGCCGCCGGGTGCGGGAGGGATGCTGCGATGGATGGCAACGGCAACGTTGGCGCGCGGGAACGCGGGGTCGTCGGGGGCGCTTTCGGGCGACGCTCGTTCGTGCGCCTGTGCGCGCTGCTCTGCGGCGGGGCGGCGGCGCTCGGCGGCTGCGCCCCGGCGGAAGACGCCCCGGCCGAAAGCCCCGCGCCGGACGAGGGCGACGGGGACGGGGGATCCGGGAGCGCCGCGCAAGCCGCCCCGGTCGCGGAGGCGCCGACCGACCCCGTCGACGAGCTCGCGGCCCGCGTGGAGGAGACCCTGGGCGCGATGTCGCTCGAGCAGAAGGTCTGCCAGCTGTTCTGCGTCCGCCCCGAGGCCTTGACCGGCGTCGGGCAGGTCACGGCCGCCGGCGACACGACGCGCGCGGCGCTGGCCGAGCGCCCGGTCGGCGGCATCGTGTACTTCGGCCAGAACATCCTCGACGCCGACCAGTTCCGCTCCCTGATAGCCGACACCGCCGCGATGCCGGCGCCCGTCCCGCTGTTCCTCGCCGTCGACGAGGAGGGAGGGCCGCTCGTGGCGCGCGTCGCCAACAGCGGCGCGTTCGACGTTCCCACCTTCCCCAACATGGCGGAAATCGGCGCGTCGGACGACCCCGCGGCCGCCTACGAGGTGGGGAGCTCCATCGGCGCCTACCTCGCCGAGCTCGGCCTCAACCTCGACTTCGCCCCGGTCGCCGACGTGCTCACCAACCCCGACAGCGCCATCGGCGCGCGGGCGTTCTCGAACGACCCGCAGGTCGTCGCGTCGATGGTCGTGCAGGCCGCCTCCGGCCTCCAGGACCGGGGCGTGAGCGCCGCGGCGAAGCACTTCCCCGGGCACGGCGACGCGGGGGCGGACAGCCACACCGGCGCCGCGGTGAGCGAGAGGACCCTCGACGAGCTGCGGGCGTGCGAGTTCGTCCCGTTCAAGGCGGCCGTCGACGCCGGGATCCACCTCGTCATGGTCGGGCACATCTCGACGCCCAACGCGTCGGGGGACGATCTGCCCGCGAGCCTGTCGCCGACGGCGATCGACGGCTGGCTGCGCGGCGAGCTCGGCTTCGAGGGGATCGTCGTCTCGGACGCGATGAACATGGGGGCGGTCACGCAGCTCTGCACGCCGGGAGAGGCGGCGGTCTCGTTCGTGCGCGCGGGCGGCGACGTCGTCCTCGACCCCGACGACTTCGAAGACGCCTACCAAGGGCTGCTCGGCGCGGTCCAGGCGGGCGAGCTGACCGTCGACCGCATCGACGCGTCCGTGCGCCGCATCCTGCGCGTCAAGCTGGCAACGAGGGGTTGACGCTGGGACGGTGTGGCTCACTTCATAAATTCTTCCAACCTTGTTGTTAGAATCCCAAACCTGCACTGTATCATTCCGCACACCATGCGGTATCGAAGGACGGCGTTATGGAAAACGAAGAGCCTGTAAACAAGGTAGAGGTCATTCACGAGAAGCTCGAGTCCATGATGGGCGAGCGCGTGAAGGTGCGCGCCAACATGGGGCGCTCGCGCATCGTGGAGCGCGAGGGCACCCTCCTGCAGGCTCACGGCTCGCTGTTCATCCTCGAGGTTGACGAGCGCCGCGGCCGCAAGGCCCGCCAGTCGTACCAGTACGTCGACGTCCTGACCGGCGCCGTCGAGCTCAGCGACCCGGCGAGCGGGGCGCTTCTCTACGAGCCCGAGGAGAACTAGCGCGGCGTTGCCGGGCAGCGGTCGGTGCGAAGGCGGGGCGGAAGGGCGTGCGCCTTTCCGCCCCGCCTTGTTTGGGGTGTCAGGCGGTATGCGACGATGGGGGTCATCGATGGCGGAGACGCAAGCCCATGCCAAGGTCAACCTGCTGCTCAGCGTGCGCCCCGGGGCGGCGCCCGACGGGTACCACGCCGTCGAGACCGTCCTGTGCGCCCTCGAGCTGTGCGACGAGGTCGCCGTCGAGCCGTCGGAGGCGTCGGGCATAGCGCTTCTGTGCGACCCCGACCCCCTCGACGGGCGCCCGGCCGAGGGAAACCTCGCCTACCGGGCGGCCGCGGCGGCTTGCGCCGCGTTCGGCGTCGAGCCCTCCCTGCGCATCCGGATCGCGAAGCGGATACCGTCGCAGGCCGGCCTGGGCGGTGGCTCTTCGGACGCTGGGGCGGTGCTGCGCTGCCTGGCGGCCCTGTGGGGCGTCGACCCGCGCGACCCGCGTCTCGAGCGCGCCGCCGCATCGCTGGGCGCCGACGTCCCCTTCTTTCTGGACGAGCGCCCCGGCCACTACGCGGGGCGCGGGGACGTGCTCGTCGAGCGCCTCTCCCCGCTGCGCCTGCCCGTCGCGCTCGTCAAGCCGCCCGTCGGCGTCTCGACGGCGGAGGCGTACCGGGCGCTCGACCGGCTCGCCCCCGCCGAGCTCGACGCGCGCCCCCTGCTCGGCGCCCTGCGCGCGGGGGACGCGGGGTCCGTCCCCTTCCGCTGCGGCAACAACATGGAGTCCGCCGCCCGCTCCGTCGCGCCCGCCCTCGACGGGGTGTTCGCGTTCCTCGAGGGGGAGAAGGGGCTGGCGGGCCGGCCGCTGCTGTGCGGCAGCGGTTCGTGCGTCGCGGCGTTCGCGGAGGATGCCGGCGCCGCCGAGGGGGTCGCCCGACGGGCCCGCGCCGCCGGATGGTGGGCGTGCGCCACGTCCACGGTCGCCTAGATTTGTGAAGACACCGTTGCGGGCTTGCATCGGCCGGCGGTTTTGCTAATATATGCCCTCGCCGGGATGTGGCTCAGCTTGGTAGAGCGCTGCGTTCGGGACGCAGAGGCCGCTGGTTCAAATCCAGTCATCCCGACCAGGCGAGCATTGGTGCGGGCCGCCGAAAGGTGGCCCGCATTTTTTGTTTGTGCTGGCAGTTGGCACGGTTTGCGGCGGCTTGCGACTAAAATCGGCGGCCAGTTTGCAAAATCGTGTGTTTGAGACGGCAGTGGCGGGGTATTATACGACCGTCCCGAAAACAGGCGAGCGCAAAGCCCGACGAACAGGGTGCCCGCCGACGACAATGGAAGGTTTGGACTTATGGGCATCATCGGCGGTATCGGCGTTCCCGAGCTTCTCATCATCCTGGTCGTTGTGCTTCTCATCTTCGGCCCGAAGAACCTCCCGAAGCTCGGTGCTTCCATCGGCAAGACCGTCAAGAACATCCGCGCCGGCATGGGCGAGGACGATAAGGACGACAAGAAGAAGATCGAGGACGAGGTCGAGGTCGTCGACGAGGAGGATGCCGACGTCGAGGAGGCTCCCGCCGAGGACGAGGAGGAGGCCGAGGCCCCCAAGAAGAAGGCCCCTGCCAAGAAGCGCACCACGACGGCCGCCCGCAAGAAGGCTGCTGCCGACGATGAGGATGCCGAGTAGCGCATAGCACGTTCCAAGTTGGGTTTTCCCTTGCGGCGCGTATCTCCGAGCGGGATGCGCGCCGCAGTCCCGTAGGCGCGCCCCGACCGGAGCCGCCGTCCGGGCGCCCGCGACTGCGCGAGCGCCCGTTGTTTTTATACACGCACCTGGCGGACCGCCGCGTGCGCGACCAAGGAAGCGAGGAGTCGCAACACCATGGACGCACCCAAGGAGACCGTACTTACGCCCGAAGGCAAGCAGAAGCTCGAGGACGAGCTCAAGTGGCGCGAGGGTGAGGAGCGCGAGCGCATCACCGAGGCCATCAAGGTGGCGCGCGATTTCGGCGACCTGTCCGAGAACTCGGAGTACGACGACGCCAAGGACGAGCAGGCGGCCAACGAGAACCGCATCAGCGTGCTGCGCCAGCAGCTGGCCAACTGCGTGGTCGTCGAGACGCCGCGCAAGGGCGGCCGCATCAGCATCGGCCACGTCGTGACGGTCGTCGACGCCAACGGCAAGCAGCGCGAGTTCACCATCGTGGGCACCGCCGAGGCCGACCCCAAGGGCGGCAAGATCTCGAACGAGTCCCCGATGGGCAAGGCCCTCATGGACCACAAGAAGGGCGACGAGGTCTCGTTTCTCAGCCCGAGCGGTAAGACGCTGCGCTACACGGTGCTCGCGGTCGACGGACGCTAGGACGGGGCAGGGCGGCGCCCGCCGCGCCGGCGCATGGCGGGGCGGGCGCCTTTCGGAACCACGGTGAGAAAGGCACAACATGGCCGAGGAACCCATCACGAACCATGCAGATCCCACGGACGGCGCGCCGCTCCCCAGCGACGAGCGCGCGATGCGCCTCGCCAAGCGCCAGGCGATGATCGACGCGGGCGAGGAGGCCTACAAGCGCCGATTCGACCAGACGCACCACGCTGCCGAGCTTGCCGAGCGCTACGCGGACCTCGAGCCCGGCGCCGTCACCGAGGACGAGGTGTCGGTCGCGGGCCGCGTCGTCGCCATCCGCGACCAGGGCAAGGTCTGTTTCGTCGTCCTGCGCGACGGCTCGGGCGACATGCAGCTCTTCTGCCGCGTCAACGTGCTGGGCGAGCAGGCGTGGGGCGACCTGAAGCGCCTCGACGTGGGCGATATCGTGGGCGCCCGGGGAACCGTGCTGCGCACCCGCCGCGGCGAGCTGTCGGTCTCCCCGGCCGAGGTCGTGCTCCTCACCAAGTCGTGCCGCCCGCTGCCCGAGAAGTTCCACGGCCTGTCGGACAAGGAGACGCGCTACCGCCAGCGCTACGTCGACCTCGTGGTGAACCCCGAGGTGAAGGACACGTTCGCCAAGCGCTTCAAGATTGTCTCCGCCATCCGCCGCTACATGGAGGGGCTCGACTTCGTCGAGGTCGAGACGCCCATCCTGCACGCCGTCGCCTCGGGCGCCAACGCCAAGCCCTTCGTGACGCACTACAATGCCCTTGGGGTCGACTGCTACCTGCGCATCGCGCCCGAGCTGCACCTCAAGCGCCTGCTCGTCGGCGGCTTCGAGCGCGTGTTCGAGATGAACCGCTCCTTCCGCAACGAGGGCATGGACTACAAGCACAACCCCGAGTTCACCACGCTCGAGGCCTACCAGGCCTACACCGACCTCGAGGGCATGAAGGAGCTGTGCCGCGGCCTGTTCCAGGCGTGCAACGACGCCATCGGCGGAGGGGACACCATCGTCTACGGCGGCGTCGAGGTGAACCTGGGCGGCGCATGGCCGAGCCGTCCGATGGCCGAGCTGGTGAGCGAGGTGTGCGGCCGCGAGGTGTCGATGGACACCCCGGTCGAGGAGCTGCGCGAGCTGTGCCGCGCCAACGGCATCGAGCCCCAGGACGACTGGGGCGCCGGCAAGCTCATCTTCGAGCTGTACGACGAGAAGGTCGAGTCCACGATTGTCGACCCGACGTTCGTGGTCGACTACCCCGTCGAGGTGAGCCCGCTGGCGAAGAAGAAGGAGGACGACCCCCGTCTGACCGACCGCTTCGAGCTCGTGATCGCCGGATGCGAGTACGCAAATGCCTTCAGCGAGCTCAACGACCCGGTCGACCAGGAGGCGCGCTTCAGGGCGCAGGCGGAGGCCAAGGCCCACGGCGACGCGGAGGCGATGGGGTACGACCGCGACTACGTGCGCGCCCTCGAGTACGGCATGCCCCCGGCGGGCGGCATCGGGATCGGCATCGACCGCCTCGTGATGCTGCTGACCGACGAGGCGTCGATCCGCGACGTGCTCCTGTTCCCCCACATGCGCCCCGAAGCCGAGTAGCGCGCGGCTCGACGGACCCGGACGGCATTGCCGCCCGGGTCCTCTGCGCTTTTCCGGGTGCCATGCCGCCCGCAGGGCAACATGAACCCTCAACTTGAACGACAACGTTGGCGAAGAACGGGCGCTGGTGCGCCGGATGAGAGAGAGGGGAGCGGACACCCATGGCCGACTTTCTCGACGACCTGATCGGCATACAAAAGGAGTTCAAGGCCATCACCGACGACATCGCGAGCGAAACGGCCGACCTGCGTGGCGCCGCGGTGAGCGCCGAGCCCGTGTGGACCCCCGGCGACTACAAGGTGGTCCCCAAGGGCAACGCGGCCATGTGCGTGCGCTGCAAGCATCCCGACGCGAGCTGCGACCTGTGCATGCAGGTCTGCCCGACCGACTCCATCTGGATCGACGACGACGGCTCCCTCGAGATCAAGGCCGACTGCCGCAAGTGCGGCCTGTGCGTGGCGGCCTGCCCCACCGACGCCCTGGTCTCCTCGATGCACGGCCCCCGCATGGTCTACGACAAGATCTGCAAGGCGGCCGAGGCGAACGAGATGGTCTACGTGACGTGCACGCGTGCGCTCGGGCACGTGCCCGACGCCGCCGAGATCGTGCTGCCCTGCGTGGGCGCCCTTTCGGCCGACGTGTGGTACTCGATCCTGTGCGAGTACGGCAACGTCGGCATCTACCTGCCCACCGGCATCTGCGACAAGTGCCGCACCACGACCGGCGAGGATTTCTACACCGAGCAGATCAGCGTGGGGGAGGGCTGGTCGGGCGAGACCGTCGACCTGGTGACGCGCGAGCGCGACCTTATCCTTGAAGTTGACCATCAGGTCGAGCGCAAGCAGTTCGTCAGCAACTCGATGAAGTCGCTCGGCATGACCGCGTCCAAGGTGAACCCGATCACCGCCAAGCTCGCCCGCGCCGCCGAGAAGATCTCCGCCCACTCCAAGCAGATCGCCGAGCTGCAGAAGTCGCTCGACCGCCTGTGCGGGGCCAAGAGCACGGCCGAGAAGAAGCGCGTCCTGACCAACACGCGCCAGCTCCTGCTCGTCGCCCTGGCCAACCATCCCGAAACGGCCGAGAACATCCTGTTCGACATCCCTGTGGCCAACGAGTCGTGCGACGGGTGCGGCGAGTGCGCCGACGCCTGCCCCACCAAGGCCATCGACATCCTCAACGGCCATGCCGAGGTCCTCTCCACCCACTGCGTGGCGTGCGCCCTGTGCATGGACGTCTGCCCGGTCGGCGCCATCGACTTCGAGGAGTGCGACGGGACGCGCCTCATCGTCGACGACCCCGAGGCTCAGAAGAAGATCGAGGAGGAGGAGAAGGCGAAGCGCCAGCGCGAGGAGGCCCGCGAGAAGGGCAAGGAGTACGGCAAGAAGGCCCTCGAGTTCCTGGAGCGCCAGAGCGACCTCGAGGACGAGGAGCAGCGTCAGGCGCAGGCGTCGCCCAAGGGGAAAAAGCCTGCGGAGACCGCGTGATATGTGTAGTCTGTGGCAAGAATGCGCCGTTTGCGGGACGGAATGTGGGTCTGCGAGCTTGTGCCGCGGCGCGATGATTACTATCATCTTGTAGTGGTATGTTGGGGTGCGTGTGCATGTTTTGTGCTCGCATCAGGAAGAGGAGGAGTTCGAAATGTCAGACGAGAAGAAGGTGAACACAGAGACGACAGCGGTCCAGGTGCCCGATTCCGCTCCGAAGAAGAAGCACTGGCCCATTGTCCTATCTGTGCTCGCGGTCGTCGTCATCGCCGTGCTGGTCGCGTTCCTGCACTGGCATGAGGAGCCGTCGTTCTGCAGCACGTTCTGCCACCAGCAGATGGACTACAACGTCGACGGATACTACAGCGAGGACCCGGCCCTGTCGTCGGCCAACCACGCCGAGGCGGGCGTCACCTGCCTGGGCTGCCACTGGTCGCAGGCCAAGCTGCTCGACCTGGTGCACGAGGTCGTGATGTTCGCGACCGACTCGTTCACCAACCCGCTGCCCGACCAGAAGCAGTTCGTGAACGACGAGTTCTGCGGTGCCTGCCACGACGGCGAGACCGCTCCCACCAAGGAGTCGGCGACCGAGGGCTGGACCTACGACCCGCACAACATCCCGACCGACGTCTCGATGCATGAGGGCCAGGACTTCACCTGCGGCAGCTGCCACAGCGTCCACAAGCAGTCGACGCTGACGTGCGCCTCGTGCCACACCGACTTCATGGACGGCCTCGACGAGGAGACCAAGACCGAGCTCAGCTACTGGGACATCCCGACCAACGAGGCCCAGGCCGCCACGGCCACCATGTTCGTGGTCGACAACGGCGACGGCACCACCACCAACTACGACCCGCACGGTGACTACGAGGCCCTCTCGAGCATGCACGCGACCGCCGGCTCCGACGGCGGCGCCATCACCTGCTCCGACTGCCACGACACGAACACCATTGTGTGCGCCGAGTGCCACAACGACGTCTTCACCGAGGAGAACCTGCCCGAGGGCTGGTCGCTCGCTCCCGAGAGCGAGGCCAAGGCCGCCACGGCCGAGACCTACGGCGTCTACGACCCGCACGCGGGCGACGCCTACGTCCAGTTCTCCACGATGCACGAGACCGCCGGCGCTGACGGCGGCGTGATCACCTGCGCCGACTGCCACGACGCCAACACGATCAAGTGCGCCGAGTGCCACGAGGACGTCTTCACCGAGGAGAACACCCCCGAGGGCTGGACCCTCTCGGTGAACGAGGCCAAGGCCGCCACGGCCGAGATGTACGGCGTGTTCGACCCGCACGCGGGCGACGCCTACGTCCAGTTCTCGCCGATGCACGAGACCGCCGGCGCTGACGGCGGCACGATCACCTGCGCCGACTGCCACGACACCCAGGTCATCAAGTGCGCCCAGTGCCACCTGAACACCTTCGAGGGCAACGTGCCCGAGGGCTGGTCGCTGCCCGAGGGCGCCATGGACGTGACCGCGCTCGCCGCCTCCACCGAGGACACCGCGACCGACGAGGCCGCTGCCGAGGACGAGGCCGCCGCGGACGAGACGGCCGACGAGGCCGCCGCTCCCGCCTCCGACGCCACCTACACCGACGGCACCTACGAGGCCGCCGGCAAGGGCATCGGCGGCGACGTGCCCGTGACCGTGACCGTCGAGGGCGGCGTCATCACCGACGTGACCGTCGGCGACAACGCCGAGACCCAGGGCATCGGCACCAACGCCATCGAGCAGCTGCCGAGCGCCATCGTCGCCGCCAACGGCACCGCGGGTGTGGACGGCGTCTCCGGCGCCACCATCACCTCCAACGCCATCTTCGACGCGGTGAACGACTGCCTGACCCAGGCGGGCGCGTAGTCGAGCAACGCGCACGCGCGCAAGAGGATCTGCCGGGAGCCGCCCTTCGGGGCGGCTCCTTTTTTGTGCGGTATCGCCGCTCGTCGGCCGACTTTCGGCGCAACGGTACCTGTCGTGCGCCCGCTGGTGCATAATTCCATCGACACGAGTATTCGCGAACCTTCCGTCCCACGACGGTAACTTACGGACCAAGGAGTGCCATGTCCCTTTCGATCGGTATCGTCGGCCTGCCCAACGTCGGAAAGTCGACGCTGTTCACCGCCCTCACCAAGCAGGGCGGCCTCGCCGCGAACTACCCCTTCGCCACCATCGACCCCAACGTTGGTATCGTCGACGTGCCCGACTCCCGCCTGCAGGCGCTCGCCGACATCGTGCACCCGGGGCGCATCGTGCCCGCGACGGTCGAGTTCGTCGACATCGCCGGCCTTGTGAAGGGCGCGAGCGTGGGCGAGGGCCTGGGCAACCAGTTCCTCGCCAACATCCGCGAGACCGACGCCATCTGCGAGGTCGTCCGCTTCTTCAAGGACCCCGACGTCGTGCACGTCTCCGACGAGAGCAACCCCACCGGCAAGGTCGACCCGCTGGGCGACGTCGACACCATCCACACCGAGCTCATCCTCGCCGACCTGGGCACGATCGAGCGGGCGATGCCCAAGGCCGAGAAGGAGGCCCACCGCGGCGACAAGCGCAGCGTCACCAAGCTCGCCACGATGAAGCGCCTCCAAGAGTGGATGAACGAGGGCCACCGCGCCCGCACGATGGAGATGAGCGACGAGGAGCGCGAGAGCATCCGCGACCTGTTCCTCCTCACGATGAAGCCGATTCTCTACGTCGCCAACGTCGACGAGGACGGCCTGCACGACGACCTCCCGGAGATCGACGGCGTCAAGCCGATCGCCATCTGCGCCCAGGTCGAGGCCGAGCTCGCCGAGCTCGACGACGAGGAGGCCAAGGAGTACCTCGAGAGCCTCGGCCTCGAGGAGAGCGGTCTGGCGGTGCTCGCGCGCGCGGCGTACCGGCTGCTCGGCCTGCAGTCCTATTTCACCGCGGGCGAAATGGAGGTCAAGGCCTGGACCATCCCCGTGGGGGCCACGGCGCCCAAGGCGGCCGGCGTCATCCACGGCGACTTCGAGCGCGGCTTTATCAAGGCCGAGACCATCTCGTTCGACGACTATGTGGCGCTCGGCGGCGAGGCGGGGGCCAAGGCAGCCGGCAAGCTGCGCATGGAGGGCAAGGACTACGTCGTGCAGGACGGCGACGTGATGCACTTCAGGTTCAACGTGTAACGACAGGCATCGGAGGAAGCGATGGGCGTCGCGGGCGGGAGCACGGCGGTTCGGGACGATGCGTGGGTCGGCGGGGAGGGAGACGCCCCTCCCGCACCGCGCGGCCACGGGGACATGACCCGCGGGCCCATCCTCCTGTCGATCGTGCTGTTCGCCCTGCCCATCCTGCTCACGAACTTCTTCCAGCAGTTCTACGTGACCGTCGACTCCATGATCCTGGGGCAGTGGTCGGGCAACGTCGCGCTTGCGGCGGTGAGCACGTGTGCCTTCCTCACATCGACGGTCATCTGCTTCTTCAACGGGCTGGCGGTCGGGGCGGGCGTGGTGCTTGCCCAGCTGTTCGGCTCGCGCGACTTTCGGCGGTTCGGCCGATGCGTTTGGACGGCCGGCGCGCTCTCGCTGGTCGGCGGCGTCGTGGCGAGCGTCGTGTGCTTTGCGGTGGCGCGCCCCTGCCTGTCGCTCATGAACCTCGAGGGCGAGGTCCTCGAGCAGGCCGTGCTCTACATGCACGTGTATGCGGTGAGCACCCTTCCCATGGTCGTCTACAACATGGGGGCCTCGGTCTTCCGCGCCCACGGCGACTCCCGTACGCCCATGGTCATCCTCATCTGCGCGTCGATCGTCAACCTCGCCCTCGCGCTGCTGTTCGTCGCCGTGCTGGGCATGGGGGTGTTCGGCGCCGCGCTCGGCACCGTCATCGCCCAGACCCTCTCGGCGGCCGCCATGGTCGTGAGGGCGTGGGTGCGCCGCTCGACGCTCCACATCGACCGTGTCGCCCCGACCGTCGACCGCGCGCTGCTCAGGCGCATGCTGGGCATCGGCGTTCCCAACGGCGTCCAGATGACGGTCATCTGCCTGTCGGGCGTCATCATCTCGTCGCAGATCAACCTGTACGGCCTCGAGACGATGGACGGGTTCGGCGCCTACTCGAAGATCGACGGCTGGCTCTACATGCCCATCGGCGCGATCCAGAACGCCGTGGTGACCTTCGTCGGCCAGAACATCGGCGCGCACGACTTTCTCCGCGCCCGGCGCGGGGTCTGGCTCGGGCTTGTGCTCAACGTTGCTGTGACCGTCGTGCTGTGCCTGGCGATGTGGCTTCTGCGCTACCCGGTCCTGGGGATGTTTTCGCCCGACCCCGCCGTCGTCGAGGAGGGGGTGCGGGCGATGGCGACCATCGTCCCCCTGTACTTCGTCTACGCCATATACATGTCAATGGGCGGCCTGTACTACGGCGTCGGCTCCACGATGGCGCCGATGCTGTTCGCGCTGACGTTCATGTGCGCGCTGCGCATCGTCTGGGTGTTCGCCGTCCAGGCGATCGCGCCGAGCCCCGAGGCGGTCTACATGAGCTACCCGGTCGCCTGGCTGTTCATGGTGGCGTCGATGTTTCTGTACTATGCGTTCGGCCATTGGAACTATAGAGACGAGGTCAAGGGCGCGCGGGCGGTATGCCCGGCGGGCATTGCGGGAAAGTAAGCAATAGCGCAAGCAATGGCGCGCGGTTGATTCTATCGGAACACGATTCCGCGGCCGAAGGGTGAGGCCGCGTCTCTATCAACCTGGGTCTTTCGACTTCAAAGTCTCGCTAGGAGGCTCCGTATGGCAGCGTTCGGCGGCAACAACGTGCATGTCGAGATAATCGACGACGACCGCAAAAACGGTTATCTCAGAAAGGTCAAATGGTCGCTCATCGGGCAGGGGGCAATCCTGCTCATCCTGGGCATCATCTGCCTGGCATGGCCGGGAATCGCCCTGGTCACCGTTGCGACGATGGTGGGCATCGGGTTTCTGATCTCGGGCATCGCATCGATAGCGGGGTTTGCGACGTGGGGCGCGTTTTCGCTCTTCCCCGGTTGGACGCTTGCGGGCGGCATCGTCAACGTGCTGCTCGGCATCCTGTTCCTGGTGCATCCCGTCGCGTCGTCCTTCGAGCTCGTGCAGCTCGTCGCGGCGCTCGTGCTCGTGGGCGGCATCGCGCAGCTTGTCTCGTGCTGGAGGCTGCGCAAGGCGGGCAGTCCGTCGTGGATGTTCATCCTGCTCGGCGGTATCCTCACGGTGGTGCTGGGCATCCTCATGTTTGCCTACCCGGTGCTCCCCGTGTACTACCTCGCGGCGTTCGCGCTGATTTACGGCGTGATCCTGGTCGTCCTCGGCTTCAGGGCCGGCAAGGTCTTCGGCTAGGGTATGCTGGTGGGCGCGGCTGTCGCTCCAACTTGAGCGCGCCGCGGATCTGGCCGCATCTTCTGCCGTGCGGTATCTCTAATCTTTCTGAACCCGCCAAAAAGCCCCGTCGCCTCGGCACATCCGAGGTGGCGGGGCTTTATGATAAGCGGTTAGAGAAAAACGCTCGACCGGTCGCGACGCGCGTCTCGCGCGGCCGGGGATCGCCGAGAACCCGAAGGAGCTTCGACCGCTATGCCCAACACCGACCAGCTTGTCGTCGTGCTCGACTTTGGCGCCCAGTACGGGCAGCTCATCGCCCGCCGCGTGCGCGACCTGCACGTCTATTCCGAGATCATGCCGTGCGACGCGCCGGCCGAGGAGATTGCCGCCAGGCACCCGAGCGCCATCATCCTGTCCGGCGGCCCGGCGAGCGTCTACGCGGAGGACGCCCCCGACATCGACCCCAAGGTGTTCGAGCTCGGCGTGCCGGTGCTCGGCTTCTGCTACGGCCAGCAGATCATGGCGGTGAAGCTCGGCGGTTCGGTGGGCCACACCGAGGTGGGCGAGTACGGCCATGCGAACCTGCACCGCCAGGGCGCCTCGCGCCTGCTCGACGGCACGCCCGACGAGCAGAGCGTGTGGATGAGCCACCGCGACGCGGTGAAGGAGGTCCCCGCCGGCTTCACCGTGACCGCCACGACCGACGTGTGCCCCGTCGCCGCCATGGAGTGCCCCGAGCGCAACCTCTACGCGACCCAGTTCCACCCCGAGGTGCGCCACACCCCGCACGGCAACGACATGCTCAAGAACTTCCTGTTCGGCGTCTGCGGCCTCGAGCCCAGCTGGACCATGGACAGCATCGTGGAGCAGAAGGTCGCCGAGATCCGCGACCAGGTGGGGGAGGACCGCGTGATCCTGGCCCTGTCGGGCGGCGTCGACTCGAGCGTTGTGGCGGCGCTCGGCGCGCGCGCCATCGGCCGCCAGATGACGTGCGTGTTCGTGAACCACGGCCTGCTGCGCAAGGGCGAGCCCGAGCAGGTCGAGGAGGTCTTCACCAAGCAGTTCGACGTCGACTTCGTGCACGTGCACGCCGAGGAGCGCTACGCCCGACTGCTCGACGGCGTGACCGACCCCGAGGAGAAGCGCCGCATCATCGGCACCGAGTTCTGGAAGGTCTTCTTCGAGGAGGCCCAGAAGCTCGCCGAGGACGGGCGTCCCGTCAAGTACCTGGCGCAGGGCACCATCTACCCCGACATCATCGAGAGCGGCGCGCGTAAGACGGGCGGCAAGGCGTCGACCATCAAGAGCCACCACAACCTCATCCCGTTCCCCGAGGGCGTGCACTTCGACCTCATCGAGCCGCTTGACCACTTCTTCAAGGATGAGGTGCGTGCGCTCGGCACGGCGCTCGGCCTGCCCGACAACATCGTCTACCGCCAGCCGTTCCCGGGTCCGGGCCTGGCCATCCGCATCATCGGCGCCGTGAGCCCCGAGAAGCTCGAGATCCTCAAGAACGCCGACGCCATCGTGCGCGAGGAGCTCGACGCCTACAATGCCCGCCTGTTCGAGGAGACCGGCGAGCGCAACTCCGAGCACAGCTGCTGGCAGTACTTCGCCGTGCTGCCCGACATCAAGAGCGTGGGCGTGATGGGCGACGAGCGCACCTACCAGCGCCCCGTCATCATCCGCGCCGTGGAGTCGAGCGACGCCATGACCGCCGACTGGGCCAAGCTGCCCTACGAGGTGCTGGCGAAGATCAGCGGCCGCATCGTGGCCGAGGTCCCCGGCGTGAACCGCGTAGCGTACGACATCACGTCGAAGCCCCCCGCGACGATTGAGTGGGAATAAAATTCGGGACAAAACGGTATTTCACACTCCACCCCGAAACACAACAAAACCGCAGGTCAGAAGTGGTGCGTTCGAGAAATCGGCGCACCACTTTTCTACACTAGAAAACGCTCCTTTCCGGATTATTTGTAGCGGAATTTGTGGCACCCCAGGAGCACCCACGGCGGTCCTGGGAACATGAAAGGAGATAAAAAGATGAACGAAACCAAGATGACCGAACTCACCCAAGCCGAAGACATGGCGTTCTTCCGGGCGGACCTCTGCCTGTACTCGCCGGAAAGCTACAGCCTCGAGGAGAAGAAGGAGATTTGCAACGACATGTTCAAAACGAGCAAGGCAATCCAGGACGCGATGCGCGCCGACTTCGAGCAGCTGCCCCCGGATGCCCGCGCCAGGCTCCTGGACATGCTCTGCGCCTCCGGCGTCGAGTCGCCCCAGTGGTGGTGGGACGTGCTTGTGGGCGAAGGAGATCCGCTCTACCGCGAGTTCGAGCCGCTGCTGTAGTCCGAGCCCATACAGCAAGCAAGGAGGCCGTCTATCGCGAAGATAGGCGGCCTCCCGCATGTCATTCGCCCTTGCCCGCGCGCTTGCCGCGCTCGAACGCCTTGAACACCGGCACCAGCGGCAGGAACAGCGCCATCATCGCCAGGCACGCCACGTCGCCGAGGAGCCAGCCGACCTGGTCGGCCAAGAATTCCAGCCGCCGCCTCATGACAGCATCTCGTTCACACGCCGCTGCACGATCGAGTAGTACGACCCTAGCCGGCGCTTCCGCTCGTCGCCGTTGCCGTAGTCGCCCCGGATCACCGCGCGGGCCATGGCATCGACGTCCATGGAGGTCGAGCTCGTGCCCGAGGCCCCAAGGATCTCGTTCACGCGCTGCTGCACGGCCGAGTACTTGTCGCCCAGGCGCCGCTTCCGCTCGTCGCCGTTGCCGAACTCGCCGGCGATCACGCGCCTCGCCATGGCGTCCACGTCGTAGGAGCCACCGGACGACCCGCCAAGCAGGATCCGGTTGACCTCCGCCTGCACCTCGTCGTAGCGCGATCCGAGCGCCTGCCTTCTTGCATCGCCATTTCCGAACTCTCCGGCGATGACCCTCGCCGCAAGCTCTGAAACGTCGCCGGAGGGCGCACCAGAGCCGGTAGGGGTTGACGCGCCCCCGGTGTCGGCCTTGCCGTTGTAGTGGAGCATGCCGTCCCAGTGACCGCTGTAGTAGTCGTGGACCCAGCTCTCGCGCCCGGTCTGGTCGCCCGGCTCGCCATCGATGCCGCCGGTCTCGCTGATGCTGAACTCGCCCAGGAGGTCGGCCGTCCCGTCGTTGCGGATGCACATGGCCGTGTGGTGCTCCTCGTCGAGGTAGATGTCTCCGCGCGACGCGATGAACGATACAGGTTTCCACGAGAAGAGCCCCGAGCCCACGAACATCTCTCTCATGCCGCCGGTCCAGTTGTAGCGCGTGATGAGGCCGTCGTATGCCGAGCCGGCCAGCGCCAGCTCCCAGGCCTCGCACACCGCACTGGAGCAATCGCGGTCGCCCTTGGTCACCTTGATCGTGCCCGCGTCGGTCTTCACGTTGCAGTGCCCAGAGGTACCATGCCGTCCTGGCTGCGAGTACCCATGCTCCGAGCACGTGCAGAGGTGCTCCATGATCTGCGCCGCCACGTTCGCCCTCGATATGCTCACGGTGTCCGCCTCCCTCGTGCCAGCGGAGGCGCCGACAACCGCGCAGCGCCCCCGTCAGTCGTCCTTGGTGCCGTAGAAGAGGTCGAGGTCCAGGTGTCCGCCGTATCCGGGGATGCGACCCGTGCCGGTGTACTGGAAGATGAGAGGATCCTTCCAAGCCCCGAAGTCCCAGCCGTCGGTCCATGGCTCGGATAAGAAGCCCGTCTCCTCGTAGTTGGGGTACTGCGCCACCCACAGCGGGTAAGTCTTGGCCACGCTCGACCAGTCGTAGGAGAAGAGCACGCTCTTGCTCGTGTAGATGCCGGGCGTCACGCCGGTCTTGTCCCTGACGCGGTCAAGCCACTTCTTGGCCCACGCCACACCTGGGTTCAGCGCGTCCGCCTCCCAGTCCAGGAACGGGATCGCCTTGCCGATATACGGTTTGAATGCGTTTATGAACCAGTCGGCTTCCGCCTCGGCAGAGCCCTCGTACCCACGGTCGCGAGCGTAGTGGTAGCAGCCCAGCAGCTTGCCAGCCGCCAGCGTGTCGTTGGCGTGACGCTCGAAGCACTCGTTCTTGTAGCCCGCGCCGCCAGTAGCCTTTACGATCACGAAGTCGCAGCTTCCCATGGCCGAGACGACCAGGTCTTCCTGCCAGCCTGAGATGTCGATGCCGTTAAGCCCCACGCGCCTCACCCCTCGGGATCTCCGGCTTGTCGCCGTCGCCGCCGAGCGCGGCCATGATGGGAGACAACACCGCCATCACCAGCGCCACCACGAGCCCGCGCATGCTGGGGTCCAGCACGCACCAGCCCATGATCAGGTCAAGATTCGCGATGACGACGCCCAACACGCCCTGCACGATCGTGCGCAGGAGCCTCCACTGCCAGTCGTTGCTTGCCAGGAACTCGTTCATGTCAGCCCACCTTCCTCTGCAGGTTCTCGATGTCGTTCCGCACGACCGAAAGCCCTTCTTCCAGGCGGTAGGTCCGCTCGATGAGCTGGTTGTGCTTCTCGACCTTCTCCGTGAGGGCGTCAAGCTTGAGCTCGGTTACGGCCCTGCTCTTCGAGTTGGAGAGGATCACGCCGACGAGGGTGACCACCCCCGTTATGCACGCGACGACGATTGGCTCCATAAAGAACTGCCTCCCAAGGTCTCGACTTTCGTCCCCTGGGAGGCAGTGTCTGACTGCGTCACAAATTCAGTTTTTAGTGGGTTGGAACCCTATGATTTCTAGCTACCAAGTGATGATATTGTCCCTGCTGTGCTCCTCGCCATCAGCTCCTAGCCAGTGAGTCGTAATAACAAACTTGCTTGGCGAACCGCTGGCAAAGAACACTACTTCGTCGAAGCTCTCTCCTGGTTCCAGTCTTTCAAAGGGCTCCCTGTTCTGCATGAACGCATAAGGCGCGTTGTCTTCGTCACATTCGCAAGTAACGTTAGTCACCGTGGTTCCGCCAGTGTTTGAAATGCGTATGCGGTGGTTTTTCAGTCCGACTAAGACGTGGTGAGCTTCTACTTTCGAGGACTCCCGTTTCTCTGCTGCCTGTTC
>DBEYOB010000157.1:0-17617 GCA_048173955.1 Coriobacteriales bacterium | reverse complement strand
TAACTCCCCTGCGTCTCTCCGCAGTATCCGGCTCTCAAGGTCCTCCGCCGCACCCGGGGGCGCGGCGCGAGGGAGTACTATACGCCCGGCCCGCGCCCGAGGCAAGGGGGTTTCGGGGGTTCACAGGACGGGCACAAATCGGAAGTGTCGGGAGTACCAGAATTCGACCCGGCGCGCACCACCGACCAGCCAGGCGGACCTTGCAGCAGGGCCGTCCGGCGCCCCACGTCACCCTTCGATATCCAGCGGCTCACCCATCGCCATCGCGCAGCCCGCGTCGAGCAGCGCGTCGCGCGCGGCGACCGTGGGCGCCTCCGCATAGACGCGTATCAGCGGCTCGGTCCCCGAAGGCCTCACCAGAAGCCACGAGTCGTCGGCGAACCGCAGGCGCAGCCCATCCTTGTGGCTCACCTCGACCGGGCGCATCCCCGCCACGCGCTGCGGGTTCAGCCCCGGCAGCATGTTCAGGAACATCTGGAGCGACGCCCCGTCCAGGCGCAGGTCCCGCCTGCCGTACTCCATATGGCCGACCTGGTCGGCCAGGTCCTCGGCCAGCCTGCCGAGTGTCTTGCCCGTCTTGGCCATGAGCTCGCACAGCAGAAGCGCGACGTAGAGGCCGTCCCGCTCCATGAGGTGGTCGGGGATGCCGATGCCGCCCGACTCCTCGCCTCCCAGCAGGACGCCACCTTTGAGCATCTCGCCATACACCCATTTGAACCCGATGGGCGTCTCGGTCACCGGGCACCCCAGGCGCGCCGCCTGCCGACGGACGAGCACCGACCCCGACGTCGTCACGACGACCCTGCCGGTCTTGCCCGCGCGGGCCAGGGCTCCCAGCACCAGCGCGATGACCGTGTGGGCTGAGAGGAGCCGCCCGCTCTCGTCGATGGCGCCGATGCGGTCGCCGTCTCCGTCGACGACGATCCCGGCATGTGCCTCGCTCCGCACGACCAGATCGCGGCACGGGGCGGTCCACGGCTCCACGGGCTCGGGGTTCATCCCGTCGAAACCCGGGTCGTCGGCGTTGTGCATCTCGGCGACTTCAACGCCGAACTCCCGCAGCACGCGCGCCAGATATCCCCGTGCCGACCCAAAGAGCGGGTCGACGACGATCTTGAGCCGCGCGCCCTCGATGGCCTCCCCGTCGACCGACCGCTTGAGGTCGTCGATATAGGGGCCCATGACGTCGCCGCGGCGATAGGAACCCGCCGCCCCGGACGGCTCGGGCTCGAGGGAAAGCTCGAGGGCGTCGGTGAAGTCCTTGGGGCTCGCGCCGCCGTCGGCCATGCGCACCTTGATGCCGTTGTAGTCGGCGGCGTTGTGGCTCGCCGTAAGCATCAGGCCGCCCACGGCGTTCGGGTCGCGGGCAACCGTCCACCCAAGCGCCGGCGTGGGGCAGCAGACGTCGGACAGCACGACATCCAGCCCGTGCCCCGCGGCCGCCTCGGCGGCGACCTCCGCATAGCGGACGCCTTCGAGCCTCGTGTCATACCCTATATAGAGTGTCCCCTCCGGATTGGCGCGCGCGAACATGCGCGCGGCCGCGTCGGCGACCCGCGCCACGTTCAGCTCGTCGAAGCCCTCCCCGTAGCGCGCCCGCCATCCGTCGGTGCCGAACCGTATGGCCTCCATGGGCTACCCGAGGACGTCCGCCAACGCCTCGCGCAGCGCGGACGCGTAGCGCTCGTCGGCCAAGGCCATGTGGACGTTGGCGGCGATGAGGTTGGGGATGGTGCCCGTGTCGTAGCCCTCGGAAGGATCGATCACGTAGGCGTACATCTCCTCTTCGGCCAGGGCGCGCACCAGGGCGTCGGTCAGCTGGATCTCGTCGCCCTTGCCGGGCTCCTGGGTGGCCAGAAGCTCCATAACGCGAGGCGAGAGAAGATAGCGGCCGAAGATGGCGAGGTTGCTCGGCGCGTCCTCGAGTGCGGGCTTCTCGACCATGCGGTCGATCTTCCATACGGCGCCGGGCTCCCCTTCGGCGCAAGGAGCCCCGTCGACCGAGCCGATGCAGGTTCCGCCCACGATGCCGAAGCGCGAGACCTCGTCGTCGGGAACGGCGACGACGGCGATGACGCTGGCCCCGCCATGCGCCCGCGAGACCTCGCACAGCTTGGGCAGGATGGTCGCGCCCGGCACCACGACGTCGCCCAGAAGCACGTAGAACGCCTCGCCGCCCGTGGCGGGGTCGGCGCACAGGATGGCGTGGCCGAGGCCGCGCGGCTCGTCCTGGAAGATGTACTCGACGGGGAGCGACCCGGCATGGTCGCAGGCGTCGGCGTACGCCTTCTTGCCGCGGCCGCGCAGCATCTGGGAATAGTCCGGGTTGGGGGTGAAGTACGACTGGATGAGGGGTTTGTCCTGGGAGGTCACCACGACGCACCCGTCGCACGCGGGGGCAGCGAGGGCCTCCTCGACGACGTGTTGGATGACGGGCCGGTCCAAAACGGGGAGCATCTCCTTGGGAACCGACTTGGTGACGGGCAAGAAGCGCGTACCGAGACCTGCGGCGGGGATAATGGCTTTCATGCTTGCAACCTCCGTTTGTACGACGGGAGAACCGTGCGCCCAGCACACGCCCTAGCATGCATACTCTAGCGCACAAACGGGCCCGCGGCGACCCGTCGGCGGGGTCGGCATAGAAACCCCGTCGGGCTTAAGGGGCCTTAATCCTCCCCGTTTGCACAAAGAGCGGGCGCGGCCGGCCCTGCAGCCGGACACGCCCGCTCCAAAACGCGCGGGTGGAAGCATCGGAGACGCACGGCCGGTTGCGACCAGTCTACTTCCAGGGATCCTCCTCGAACTGGGGCTCGGGGTCGCTCGGGCGGTCCGAGTAGGGGTCGTAGCCGTCGTCGTCCTCGTTCTCGGCGCGGACGAATGCCGGCGCGCCTTCGCCGCGGGCGGACTCGACCGCGCGGGACACCGCACTCTTGGGCGCCTCGGGGCGCTCTGCGGCAGCGGGAGCATCCGCATCTTCGGCACCCTCCCCCACGGCCTTCGAGCCCGCATCGGCTGCCATCGCCTTCGACCCGGCCATGGCGAGATGGTGGCTCGTGGCGTCCTCGACGTTCTGCGCGACGCGCGCCCACGACTCCTCGTGCGCGGCGACGCGGCTGTCGTGCTGGGATTGCAGCGCGCTGAGGCGACCCATCTCCCTGATCACGAAGAACGCCGTGATGATGATCGCGAGGGCGTCGGCGACGGCGGGGGCCGCGGGCAGGCACGCCAGCGGCGTCATTCCCGTCATGGAGGGCATGACGGCAGGGACGATAAACAGGCAGGGCAGGTAGAAGATGAGCTGGCGGGTCAGCGTCAGGAACGTCGCCTTGACAGGCTGCCCGGTCGCCTGGAAGTAGTTGGAGCCGACCACCTGGAAGGGCACCACAGGGAACATGAACGTGATGAGCATGAGGGTCTGGGCGGCGAAGTCGTGCAGGTTGGAGGTCAGGCCGAAGAAGGTCATGATCTGGTCGCTGAAGATGCGGCAGAGAATCCACAGCACGAGGTTGGTGATGATGGCCGCCGCGATGGTGATCCACAGCGCGCTGCGCACGCGACGGTAGCGCTGGGCGCCGTAGTTGTAGCCCAGGATGGGCTGGGCGGCAACGGAGAAGCCCATAATCACGAAGAACAGCAGCTGGACGACCTTGTTGACCGTACCGATAACCGCCAGGCCGCCGTCGGCACCGATTGGGTCGGTGGGGCCGAGGTTGGTGATCTGAATGTTGAGCAGGCTCGACGTGAGCGACGCGGCGACGTTCACCGCGAACGTCGAGAGCCCGAGCGCAGCGATCGTGCCGATGAGCCGGAAGTTGGGCGCGATGGCGTCGCGGCGCAGACGCAGCTTGCAGCGCTTCGACACGAAGTACTGCAGCACCATGACCGCCGAGACGGCCTGGCCGATGACGGTCGCCAGGGCGGAACCGGTCATACCCAGCCCCATGACCATGACGAGCAGCCAGTTGGCGATGCACGACACCACGGCGCCCGCCGCCATGATGACGAGCGCATAGGCGGGGGAACCGTCGGTGCGCACGAAGTTCGACAGACCCATGCCGACCGCCTGCACCACGAAGCCGATCATGATGATGTGGCAGAACTCGCGCGACAGCTCGCGGTTGGCGTCGGTCGCACCGAGCAGGTCGAGCATCGGGTCGAGGAAGACGAGCGCCACGATCGAGATGAGCAGCGGGATGACGACGAGCATGAGCAGCGTGTTGCCCAGAGCCCGCTCGGCCTCGTGATGCTTGCCCTCGCCCAGGCGCAGGGCCGCCAGGGCGTTGCCGCCGACGCCGAACCACGCGGCAAAGGCGCCCATCAGCATCATGAGCGGGAACGCGACCGTCGTCGCGGCGATGCCGTTCTCGCCGACGCCGTGGCCGACGAAGAACGTGTCGATGATGTTGTAGAGCGCCGTCACCATCATCGAGAGGATGGCGGGCGGGGCGTACTCCAGAAGGAGTTTGGGGATGGGGGCGTCCCCCAACGGGTTGCCCGTGGGGGGCAACGACGTGTCGGCCGCCCCCTTGGCGAGCTTTTCGGCTGCTGCCATGCACATCAGCTCCTTTGTCCTGCCCGCAGGCTTTTCAGAAAACAAGACGCCGCCCGCCCGAAGGCGGGGACGCCTTGAATGGTACTTATAGATGGACTACTCGTATTGAACCGTCGAGATGTGGATGGCCGGTGCAGGCAAACGGAGTCGAACCCCGTCTCACAAAACAACCATCAGCCCTCGGATCCCTGCAGGCCTCCGACCGCGGCGTAGATCGCCCCCGTGCACGCGGGCGTGGAACCGCAGCACGAGCCCACCACGCGGGCGCCGGCACGCACGAGCCGGACGGCGGCGTCGGCGAACTCGTCGGGGCCGACCGGCCAGGTCGGCGACCCGTCGGGCTGGCGAACGGGCTGCCCCGCGCTGGGACGGGCGACGATCGCGGCGTCGACCGCGGACCGCATGACCTCGACCGCCGCGACCGCGTCGTCGACGTCCGTGCAGTTGCATCCCACGGCGGCCGCGCCCGCGCGGACGAGCGCCCGCGCGGCCTCGGCGGGATCGGGGCTCAAGGCCCCGCCCTCGGGGCCGCGCACGAACGACAGGCATGCCATCACCGGCAGGTCGCACACGCGGCGGGCGGCGTCCACCGCCGCGAGGGCGTCGTCGAGGTCGGTGAACGTCTCGAGCAGCACGGCGTCGGGCCCTTCGCAAGCCAGGGCGGCAATCTGCTCGGCATACTGCTCGACCGCCGCGCCGTAACCCGGCGCGCAGGCCTCGGGAGGGTAGGCGGCCCCGTCGGGCGCCTCGGACGCGGCGAGCGCCGCCAGGCCGCTTCCCGGCTCGACTTCGACGCCGCAGGGGCCGACCGCCGCCAAAACGTGCTGGAAGCCGACCCCGCGCGCCAGGCGGACCCCCTCCCGGTTGATCTGCTCGGCATAGGCGAGCAGGCCGTAGGGGGCGAGCCGGGAGCTCGTGGCCAGAAACGTGTTGGTGACGGCGCAGTCGGCCCCCGCCGCGAGGTAGCGGCGGTGCAGCTCCTCGACCGTCTCGGGCTCGGTGAGGTTGAGAAACGGGTAGCAGGTCTCGCCGGGTCCGCCGAAGCCCGCCGCCTCGAACATGGTCCCCATGGCGCCTTGGACCACCAGGACGTCGCTCCCCAGGCGGAGCTCGATGTCTGCCATGCGCACCCTCCTTCTGATCGGGCGCCGTCGCGCCGAACGGAACAGCGGCCCGGCGGGTCGCCCCGCCCCGCCTCGTTGCATCGTGCGCCTACTATAGCGGCAAAGCCGGCCCCGGGGCGCCGTGCCGGCGCGCGGCGCACAATCGCCACCTCCAAGCGGTGGGCCGCACCTATCCCCCGCGGCTCCGACGCACTGGCGTCACCGCAGGTGAACCGCCTAAACCAAAAGATTAAATCCACGAGGGCGTCCGGGGGAAGACGGCGGTCGCCCCCATTTGCTAAGCTGAAACCTGGAGGGGCGTCGCGGCGGCCGGGACACGCACGACAAACCGGCACCCCCAGCGGCGCCCACCGATCGCGTACGGATCAATCCACGACGAAAGGGGACGTTCATGGAGCTCAACCGTAGGCAATTCCTTGCAGGCGCCGCAGGCGTGGCGGCGATGGGCGCGCTGGCCGGAACCGCCCTGGCCGAAGAGGCGGCCGAGGAGGCCGCGCCCGCCGAGGAGGCGGCACCGGCAGGCGACCTCATGACGGCCGACAAGGCCGCCGAGGTCAAGTGGGCGTTCGAGGTTGCCCTCGACCCCATTCCCGAAGACCAGATCGTCGAGACCTTCACGCACGACATCGTCGTGGTGGGCGCCGGCCTGGGCGGCCTGACCACCGCGACCGCCGCCGCCGAGCAGGGCGCGGACGTCATCGTGTTCTCGGCCTCGTCCAAGCCGATCAGCCGCGGCGGCTCCAACCACGCCATCGGCTCCAAGTATCAGATCGAGAAGGGTATCGAGTACAACCCCGAGCTCGCCCGCAAGATTATCAAGACCGAGCAGACCTCGGGCACCTACTTCATGGACAAGAAGAAGTGGATGCGCTGGGTCAACCACTCCGCCGAATCGATCGACTGGACCATCGAGAAGATGGAGGCCAAGGGCCTGAAGACCTCGCTCGAGCCCGGCTTCCCGGATCCCGACGGCGTCATCGACATCCCGCCGGCGTCGCACAACTTCTACAACGACGAGCAGCCCTTCGGCGCCCTGTTCGGCGCTCCGCTGCAGGCCCAGGCCATGGCCGACACCTTCACCGACGACTTCGGCGGCGAGATCCACTACAACACCAAGGCGCTCTACCTCATCCGCGACGACGACAACACCGGCCGCGTCTCGGCCGTCGTCGCCCAGAACGCCGACGGCGAGTACGTGAAGTACGTCGCCAACAAGGCCGTCGTCCTGGCGACGGGCGACTTCTCCAAGGACCGCGACCTCATGGCCCGCTACTGCCCGTTCGCCTACAACGCCTACAAGGACAGCATTAACTGGGACAACATCAACTACGACACCGAGCTCGCCTATGACGGCCTGATGCCCGGCGACGGCCAGAAGATGGGTCTGTGGATCGGCGCCGCCTGGCAGAAGATCGACCCGGTCGCCCCGATGATCAACGGCGGCTCCTCCGGCCCCGCCCACGGCGTCATCTCCAACTTCTGGGGCATCAACCTCGACATCCACGGCGAGCGCTACATGAACGAGATCACCAACTTCGCCTACGGCGCCATCGCCAAGATGATGCTGCCCCAGCAGACGGCCTTCGCCGTGTGGGACATCAACTACGCGTACACCGAGGAGCAGTGGGAGCAGTTCGGCTGCTGCGTCGGCCTGGAGAACGGCATCATGCCCTCCACGCCCGAGGAGATCATCGCCAGCTGGGACGAGTCCGCGGCCAACAGCTCCGCCGACAGCATCGCCGCCACCACGCTGTACTGGAAGGCCGACACGCTCGAGGACCTCGTCGCCCAGATGGACGGCATCGACCAGGAGGCCGCGCTCGAGTCGATCAAGCGCTACAACGAGTACGCCAAGAACGGCCTCGACGAAGAGTACCACGTCAACCCCGAGTACCTCTTCCCGATCGAGACGCCGCCGTTCTATGCCACCAAGAGCGTGGGCGCCACGTTCCTCACGGTGTGCGGCGGCCTGCGCACCAACGACAAGATGCAGGTCTGCGACAAGGACGACAACCCCATCGAGGGCCTGTACAACACCGGCATCATGACCGGCGACTTTTACGCCAACACGTACAACTTCGTGATGCCCGGCCAGAACCTCGGCGCCGTGTGCGGCACGCTGAGCTACCTGCTCGGCCTCGACCTGGCGAAGCTGTAAGGGAGCGGCGGGCTCTTCCGCCCCGCTTTGGCTTTCGCTGAGGCAGGCAGACGAGCCGCGCAGACCGCGTCAGAGACAATGCGGGGCGCCCGCTGCGAGACGAACCTCGCGGCGGGCGCCTTCGTCTCCTATCCCCGGCACGTCGGACAGGGCCGGCGACGCCCCTATCCTTCGCGAAACTCGTAGTGCGCCACGGCGGCGCACGCCTCGGGAGGCACGTCGTCGGGGGTCGGCATGAGGTCGCGCAGGCCCGCGTCGGGCGAGACGCCCAGGCTTCGGTATGCCTGCACCGCCCAGCGCTCGACGCCCGCCTCGGCAAGCTGGCGGGCGATCGCCACGAGGTCCTGGGGCGTGAGCAGGTCGGGGTGCCAGGTGGTGCGGCACTCGTAGTCGATGCCCGCCTCCTGGACGATGCGCAGGCTCTCGCGGGCCTTCTCGCCCGAACCGCACCCGCGCGTTATGCGGTCCCACCCCTCCCAGGGCGCCTTCATGTCGAGGCCGACCCACGCGAGGTCGCCCGCCATCGCCGCGAGGCGCTCGGGATAGGCGCCCGAGGTGTGCAGGCCCACGAGGAACCCCTGCTCGCGCACCGCGCGCGCCGCCGCCACGACGGCCGGCTGGGCGAGCGGCTCGCCGCCCGAGAACACCACGCCGTCGAGCAGGCCGCGGCGGGTGTCGAGCAGGCGCAGCAGGTCGTCGAAGGTGTCCGCGGCGGGGCTGCCGTGGTCGGAGGCGGAGCCACCAGCCGCGGCGGCCGCCGCACCCGAGGCGGGCATCTCCCAAAGGCCGGAGTTCTGGCAGTACGCGCAGCGGTAGGGGCAGCCGGCCAAAAAGCACACGGCTGCGATCTTGCCCGGCCAGTCGACCGTGGAAAACGGCGTGATGCCGCCGATACGCAGGCTATAGGGATCGAAATCGAGCGGCATGGCGAAACCTCCCGTCTGGGTTGGGGTTCCATCTTAGCAGCATGCGATGGCGCCCCGATGACGCGGCGGGCGCCCAGCTCTCCGCGCCTAGTCCCCCGTGTGGTCCCGATGCGCGCGCTCGATCTCCTCGACCTCCCGCGGCTTGCAACGCGCGTCGAGTCGGCGCACCGCCCAACCGAACAGGCTGGCCACGATATGCTGAAACAGCGTCCCGATGATCACCGGGAACATCGCTCCCGCAGGGAAGTAGGCAGCCGCGACGACGGCGCCCGAGGTGAGGTTGCGCACGCCCGTCGTGACGCCCATCGTGATGCAGTCGCCCACGCCGCGGTGGAGCAGGCGCGCTGCGGTGTACCCCAGCACGTACCCCAGCGCGCTCAGGCACGCCATGACCAGCGCGACCTCAACCAGCTGCGGCGTCAGGTGGCGCACGGTGTCGCTGATGCGCGTGGCGTTTGACAGCAGGATGCCCACGAGCATGATCTTGGCGGCGGGGGACAGCCACGGCGCCACCTTCGCGTTGGCCCTGCCGTGCGACAGGTCGTTGCACAGCATGCCCGCCACCGCCGGCAGGGCGATCATGAGTACCAGGTCGAGCATCATGCCCGCCACATCGACCTGCACCGACGTCCCCATGAGCAGCTGCATGGTAAGCGGTAGCGCAAAAGGCGCCAGCACGGTCGAAACGACCACCATGGCCAACGCGAACGACCGGTTGCCGTTAAAGATGTCGGTCCACATGAGCCCGTTGACGCCCATCGGGACGCAGCATTCGAGCACCATGCCGACGACGATGTCGCGGTTGCCGGGAAACAGCAGGTTGCCCAGCGCAAACGCCACCAGCGGCATCGCAACAAGCAGAATGCCGAGCGCGCTGAGCAGCGGAACCGGGCGGCGCACCACGCCGAGCAGCTCGCGCGAGGTCGTGGCCATGGCGTTTTGGAACGTCATGAACGCGAACATGGCCTCCACGCCCGGCGAGATCCACGAGAACGCCCCCGGCAGCGCCACGCCGAGCACCACGCACAGCGGCGCGACCACCACCATATGCCGCCCGATGAGCGAACCGATGGCAAACCATGGATTCGCCGCCCGCATGCCCATGCCAACACCCCGCATCTCGCCCCGCCCGATAACAACTCGCCCGGCGCATTCTACGCTACCTCCCCGGACGGCGTAACCGCAGTTCCCAACCCATCCATCGCGGCACTTCGTCTCGTGTTCATGCCTCGTGGGCCTGGGAAGCGTTTCGATTGACCCGCAAATCAACGCAAGTATATTCGCGGCGTGTATACGGGCTGAAAATAGGTTGGGGGGAGCAGGATGATGATTCTCCGTTCCCTGGATATTTGCCCCTCCGACCTCTGCGGGAAAGAGGCCAGGGGACGGGCGCGAAACCGATTGCGCCCGCCCCCCGCCGGTTGCCCCATGGGCCGTTTGCCCCGGGCCCCCGAATCTTGCAATGGATCGCGCAGCCCCAGCGCCGCGCCCGGGCACCGCCGTGGCACCCCCACAAGCCGGCCTCTACATCCCCTATGCCCCGTAGTACGTCGCGGCGTGGTAGGCAAAGAGCGCCTGCACCGCCGAGACCACGTTGCTGCTGGTGACCGTGGCGCCGGCCACCGCGTCGACGTCAAGCCCGCCGGGCAGGGTGCCGTAGCCGCCCCAGGCGTCGATGTCCGCCTTGGTCATACCCACGAGGGGCTGAACGAGGTGCTCGTCCATATAGGCCGAGGTGTAGTCGGGGTTGGTGGGGATGGGGCTGCTGTCGCCCCACATGCCCACGGTGTAGTCTCCGTCCACGCCGAAGGTCAGCCAGCGCACGATGGCGCTTTCGGGACTCGCCGCCGTGTTGTCGAGCTCCGCGTACATGACCGAACGGTAGTTGAGCGCGGCGTCGCGGCACGTGCACGACGTGATGGCGACCTGGTACTTGGTGAACGTGGAATTGGCGTTTTCGAAGATGATGACGGCATAGGTCTGCCCGTCGGAACCCCCGGTGCGGAAGTGCTCGTAGGGGTAGAGCTTGATATCGCCCACGACGACCGTCTCGCCCGACCCGCCGGCCGGCGTCTGCTCCTCGGCAGGTTCCTCGTCGGGCGCCTCGGCAGAGCCCTCGGCCCCCTCCCCTGCGGCCTCCTCGGCCTTGGCGCGGGCTATGCCTCCCAGCGCGAGCGCGCCGGCCGCGGCGGCCCCGAGCGCGAAAACCTGGCGGCGGTCGATACCCTGTCCGTGCAAAAGCGTGCGAGCCATGGTCGTGTCCTCCTTGCTAGATGTCTGATGGGGGAGCCGGCACGATACCGGAGCGCCAGCGCGACGCCGGTGGTTTGGGAATGCGGAACGCTAGACGACCGGGTTCAGAAACGCCGGGTTGATGTCCGCGTAGTCGGCGCGCCACACGGCATAGATGTCCTTGTCTCCGCGACGCACGGGGTAGGACACGATTTCGAGTTTGTGCGAGCCCGCATAGTCCTTTTCGCCGCCGATGTTGTAGAGCAGCGCCGGGTCCCAGCCCAGGAACAGAAGCAGGTCCTTGGTCATCGAGGCGCGCCCGCCCGAGGTGCACATGATGAAGATGGCTTTGTCCTGGGGGAACAGGTCGCGCACGACGAGCTCCGACTCGGCGTAGTTGGGCGTGGCCGAGACGATTTTGCCGTCGGCGTCCCACTCGAGGGTGAACAGCTCCTCGCCGGTCGCGGAGTCGGCACCCATCGGGGCGATCTTGATGTAGGGGACGATCTTGAAGCCCTCGATGGTCGAGGCGAGGTCCACCACGGTCGTCCCCGACTCGTCGGTGGTGTAGAGGTGGCGCACGTCGCGGTAGGCGACGTCGGGGCGTCCGAGGTACTGGTCGATGGTCGCCATGTTGACGTTGACGTCGGTACCCTGCTCGGTGTCGGGGTCGGTCTCGGCGGCGGGCAGCGGATCGAGCCCGGCAGGCGCCTCGTCGGCGAGAGCGACGCCGGCAAAACCAGAGGTCAACGCGGCGGCCGCGCCACCGGCGAGAACGGACTTCAAAAAGGTACGACGGTTGAGCTCCATGGCGATCCCCTTCCACATCACTGGGAGGCCGCAGCGGCGTTGCCGTGCGGCGGCGGTGTGCATTGGGCTCGGCCGAGCTCCTTGACCCTCAGTATAGCGAGGCGGAGAACCATCCGGGAAGTGCTATCCTTGCACAGGGGTGCAACCGCGGGTTACAAGCGGTTGCACCAGGGTCGGCGCAGCTCGCCGAGAGCTCGGCAGAGGTTCGCAAGGGGTGCCAGCCATGGACATTCGCCAGATGCAGTGGTTTGCCGAGGTCGCCCGCGTGGGCAGCTTCAACAGGGCAGCCGAAAACCTCTTCATCACAAGACAGGCGCTCAGCAAGGCCGTCGCCCGCCTCGAGACCGAGACGGGTCGCGACCTGCTCGAGGCCGACCACCGCGGCGTGCGCCTCACCTCCGAGGGGGCCGCGTTCCTCGAGGAAATCGAGCCCCTGCTCGCCTCCTATGCCCAAATCGAGGCGCGCTACCGCACTCCCGGCAAGCGCAGCGTGCTCGAGATCGCCCTGGGCAAGGGCACCATCTACCCGTTCCCCGACGACTTCGTCGAACAGTTTGCCAAACGGCATCCGGAGGCCGACGTCCGCATCGAGGAAATCCACTCGGTCGGTACCCTGCGCATGGTCGAGGCGGGCGACGCCGAGATCGGCATCCTGTGCACGCACCCCAAATACCTCGACGGGTTCGAGACGCTCGAGCTCATGCACCCCGGCTATGCCGTGTTCGTGCCGCAGGACAATCCCATGGCCTCCTGCGACCGCATCGAGCTCGAGCAGCTCGACGGCGAGCCGTTTGTGACGCTCGGCGAGCGCAACCACCTACACCGCTTCTTCATGGAGCAGTGCGAAAAAGCCGGCGTGAACCCGCAGATCGTCGCAAGCACCTCGGACATGGGCATGTTCGAGCAGACACGCCAACGCGCCTCGGCGCTAACGTTTGCCTGCACCCCGGGACCCGGCGGCACCTGCGCCGCCGCAAAGCTCATCCCCCTCGACATGGAGGACGCCGACAAGTTCGGCAGCTACGCCATCCGTCGGCGCGACGTCGCGCCCTCGCCCCTCGGCAAGGCGTTTTGGGAGACCATGCGGGAGTATGCCGCGCGCGAACTGCGGGGATAGTGCACAACAAAAGGCGCGCGACACCCCCCGCTTCATTCAGGGGCGCCGCGCCCTTGACGTCGCTTTTACCCGGCCAGTCGACCGCGAAGAACGGCATGACGCCGCCGATACGCAGCATGCATGAAACGCGGAGAGAATCGCGGCCGCAAGTCGCAAAGACTTCCCCCTCCGGCACGATGGGCATCGCGCCAACCTGCGGAAGCGGCATGACCCAAAGGGCAAACCGAGTAAGGCGGAAATGGGACAAAGACAGACTAGGGGCGAAGAGGAAACGAGGCAGGCGGCCTTTCGAGAAACTCGCATGCCAGAAAACGGCGTTCGCGGTTGCCCTTTTTACCGTTGTGCAATAATTGAGAAAATTGATATACCGTTTCGGGCTGCCCGTACACTCTTCTGGTCAAAGGCGACCTGACCTTTTGCCGCCAAGGCAGACCAAGGCCGCGCGCCGCAACGGTCAGAAGGCAGACATGTCGGGCTTCACAGGCGAAATGGTCTCGCACAACGGTAAAAAAGATGTATTGACATCGCGTTACTTGTCACGCGACCCCTTCCGCCGGAGGAGGTCGGCCCGCAGAACCCGACCGGTGGCACACTCCACGCGAGAAGAGCGCAAGAAGAAGCGCGATGCCCACCGTTTCCGGAGGCACCGCGCTCATTTGAGAAATCATATCGACCGCACACGCATCAAAGCGCGCAGCCAGAGCCCCTACTTCCCACAGCGGCAGAGCCCCGCCGGCTCCACGAACTCGACGCGCTCGTGGAACTCGCCCTTCTTGCCGGTGTTGAACGAGCTCACCGGACGGTGGTAGCCCATCACGCGCGTCCAGACCTCGCAAGGCTGGCGCTCGTCGTTCGAAAGGTGCACGCCGTTGACGACGGTGCCCTCGCTCGTCAGTTCGTCGCGATTGACCATGGTTGGCCCCTTTCCTCACAAACCGTACCGCACCCCCGCGCCCGAACCGTGGGCGGCCGGTAATCCTAGCGGATAAATCTGATTATATCCACCCGAACGCCGCGCTATCCCGCAACGCCGGCGGCGATCTTCGCCGCCGCAAGTTCTTCATCGCACAGCGGGCAAAACTCGTGCTCGCCGGCAATGTAGCCGTGTTTGGGGCAGATCGAGAACGTGGGCGTCACCGTGATGTACGGCAGGCGGAAGTTCTCGAGAGAACGCTTCACCAGCTGCTTGCACGCCTCGGGGGACGAGATCTTCTCGCCCATGTACAGGTGCAGCACCGTGCCGCCGGTGTACTTCTTCTGCAGGTCCTCCTGCTCGGCGAGGGCCTGGAACGGGTCGGTGGTGTAGTCGACCGGAAGCTGCGAGGAGTTGGTGTAGTAGGGCTCCTCGGGCGTGCCCGCCTGGATGATGTCGGGGAAGCGCTTCCGGTCCTCGCGGGCGAAGCGGTACGTGGTCCCCTCGGCCGGCGTGGCCTCGAGGTTGTACATGTGCCCGGTCTCCTCCTGGAACTCGACCATCCGCTCGCGCACGTGGTCGAGGATGCGCAGCGCCATCTGGTGGCCGAACGCGTCGGTGATGTCGTGCTCGTCGTCGGTGAAGTTGCGCACCATCTCGTTCATGCCGTTGACGCCGATGGTCGAAAAGTGGTTGCGCAGCGTGCCCAGGTAGCGCTTGGTGAAGGGGAAGAGCCCCCCGTCGATGTGGCGTTGGATCTCCTTGCGCTTGAGCTCGAGCGAGGTGCGGGCGAGCTCGAGCAGGCGGTCGAGCGCGGCGACGAGCCCCTCCTCGTCGCCCTTGTGCAGATAGCCCAGACGCGCCATGTTGACGGTGACCACGCCGATCGAGCCGGTCTGCTCGGCCGAGCCGAACAGGCCGTTGCCGCGCTTGAGCAGCTCGCGCAGGTCGAGCTGCAGGCGGCAGCACATCGAGCGCACCATGTTGGGCTGCAGGTCGGAGTTCACGAAGTTCTGGAAGTAGGGCAGGCCGTACTTTGCCGTCATCGCGAACAGGCGGTTGGCGTTCTCGGACTCCCAGGGAAAGTCGGGGGTGATGTTGTAGGTGGGGATGGGGAACGTGAACACGCTGCCCTTGGCGTCGCCCTCGGTCATGACCTCGATGTAGGCGCGGTTGATCATGTCCATCTCGGCCTGCAGGTCGCCGTAGGTGAAGTCCTGCTCGACGCCGCCGATGAGCGGGACCTGTCCCTTGAGGTCGTCGGGGCAGGTCCAGTCGAACGTGAGGTTGGAGAAGGGCGTCTGCGTGCCCCAGCGGCTCGGGACGTTCATGTTGTACACGAAGCCCTGGATCTCCTGCTTAACCTCGTCGTACGAAAGGCCGTCTATGCGCACGAACGGGGCGAGGTAGGTGTCGAACGACGAGAACGCCTGGGCGCCCGCCCACTCGTTCTGCAGCGTGCCGAGGAAGTTCACCATCTGGCCGAGCGCCGTGGAGAGGTGCTTGGGCGGCGCCGACTCGACCTTGTTGGGCACGCCGTTGAAGCCCTCGTTGAGCAGGGTGCGCAGGCTCCAGCCGGCGCAGTAGCCCGACAGCATGTCGAGGTCGTGGATGTGGTAGTCGCCGTTGCGGTGCGCCGCGCCCACCTCGGGCGGGTAGACGTGCGACAGCCAGTAGTTGGCCACGACCTTGCCCGACACGTTGAGGATGAGGCCGCCCAGGGAGTAACCCTGGTTGGCGTTGGCGTTGACGCGCCAGTCCTCGCGCGAGAGGTACTCGTTGACCGAGGAGGTCACGTCGATGTAGGTGTCGCGGTCGCGCCGGGCGCGCTGGCGCTGCTCGCGGTAGACGATGTAGGCGCGCGCCGTCTTGAAGTGGTTGGCCGCGATGAGCGTCTGCTCCACGATGTCCTGCACCTCTTCGATCGTGGGGCTCGCCCCGTCGAAGCGGTGCGCGATGACCTTGCACGCCTGGCCCGAGAGGATGGCCGCCTCGTCGGGGCCGAACTCGCCCGTGGCGGCGCCGGCCTTCTCGATGGCGGCGGCGATCTTGGAGCGCTCGAAGTCGACGATCGAGCCGTCGCGCTTGATGATGGACTGCGGCATGGCCGCATGCTCTACCGACATGCAAGGACCCCTCTCGGTGCGCAACGTATAGTTCGGCGCCCTGCATCGAACTGCACGCAAAGCGCCGACGTCTGACCAGTGTCTTCACTTGAAAACACCATATAATGTGTGCTTTTTCATACAAAGACACAACATACAGCGATTCATTTCCGACAGAGACACTATAGCAAGTGAGGCGGAGGGAAACGCGGCGCATCTGCAGATTTGCCATCCGTTCACAGCCGAGCTGGGTCGACATGGCATCAGCGAATGTCGCAATCGGCGAACGGCGGCGCAGGGCGTCGAGGCGGCGAGAAGGGCACCGCGGCCGCGGCCGCACAGTCGGCGACACGCTTCCGCGGCTCCCCCGGGGCGTCTCCGGCGACCGGCATGGCGAACCCGTGGCAAAAACGTCTTGCGGCAACCGCTCGGCGATGCAATCAAACCGTTCGCCTTTCAGAACTTGCCACGTTGAATATCTGTCAAAGGCTATTTGCTCAACCGCAGGTCAACGGCATAGTTTGAAACTGCTGTGTATCCACAGAGTGCCCACAACATAAGAGGGATTGTGAGGATAATAGCAGACAGCACTTGAGGCTCCCCTTCCTCAAGACCGCCGGCAGGATCCCCTTACCTGCCCTGGCGCATCATCCCTTTACACGATGCGTCGCATCCCTCCTTGTGAGAGGCCCGGTCCCCCAACCGGGCCTCGCCTTTTTTATAGGGCTTTCGATTTCCCAGGTTTCCACAGAGGCGTCGACGCCCCGGCATGCATGCCGGCCGCATCTGTGCTGAACGCCGCAAATGCCCCGCAAGCACATGCGCCCGCGGGGCCGCCTCCGGCATCCGCCGCCTACTCGCCGTCCTTGTCGGCAGTCTTGCCGCCCCGCTCCCCGTGGAGCCGGTCGAGCCAGTCCATCCAACGGTTCATCGTGTCGCGGCTCACCGTGTGCTCCATCTCGCACGCCTCGTGGTTCGCCACCTCGGGGTCGACCCCCAGATCGTCGACGAGGAAGCTGCGCAGCGCCTGGTGGCGCGACCAGATCTCCTCGCCGTATTCGCGGCCCGCCTCGGTCAGGGTGATGCGGCCGTAGCGCTCCTGCTCGATATAGCCGGCGTCGCGCAGCGTCTGCAGCGCCTTGTTCACGCTCGCCTTGGAGACGTTGCGGCGCGCCGCGATGTCGACCGAGCGGACCTCGGGACGGTTCTGCTCCCCCTCGAGCTCGACGATGGCCTCGATGTAGTCCTCATGGGCAGAAGTGAGCGGTACGCGTTCGTCCATAGCTGCAACACCCTTTCTCATTCGGGCCTTCCCGCCGCATTCGCCAAAAACGGATGACGGGGATAGCCCGGCATATGCGCCATATAGCTAAGGATAACCCTTTTTGGCAGCCGCCAAACCGTAGAGTTTGAGGGAGAGCGCATTGTATACGGACGGTGCGCGCGGGCACAGCCCGCCTTTGTCGAAGACGCATCTGGAAGGAGACACGCATGAGCGACAACGCGATGAGCCGCCGCGCCTTCGTGGCCGGGACCTCGGCGCTGGCCCTGGCGTTCGCCAGGACCGCGCTGGCGGAGGAGCCCCCCGCGGAAGGTGGCGCGCCGGCAGAGGGCGGGGCGCCCGAAGGCGGCGAGGGCGGAGCGCCCGGCGGTGAGGGCGGCCCTGGCGGTGGCCCCGGC
>DBEYOB010000156.1:0-27213 GCA_048173955.1 Coriobacteriales bacterium | reverse complement strand
CGGCCTCGGCGACGGCGCGGCCCGCGGCAATCGCGCGCGCCTCGGCCGAGCGGGCGTCGGCGGCGGCGTTGCGCTCCTTGCGCATGCGTTCGCGCTCGGCGCGGTCCTGGGCGTCCTCCGCACGGTAGCGCTCCCGTTCGTTTGCCCGCAGCTCGCGCAAAGAGGCGCGCTCGAGCGCCCTGAGGTGGGCGGGCTTGACGTGCGGGTGCGGATGTTCGGCCGCCGGTGCGGGCGCCGCCTCGGTCCCGGTGACGTTCTGCTCCGCGCCGCCGTCCGGAAGGTTGGTCTCGTCCATCGCAACGCTCCTATCCGCCTCGGTGCCGTAGCGTGATCGTATCCGCACTACTATAGTCCACGTTGGCCCGCCGTGGCCATCGCACTTCGGCGCGTTGCACAAACTGGTTCCGAGACGGCGGGACGTGCATCCGGAGGTCCGGGCGGGAGGGGCGTCCAGGTGGTTCCCCGCGGCCTGCGGGGGCGCCGTTGCGCCGCCGCGCTGCCCGTGGCTACCGCGCCTTCTCCGACGCCGCCTCCCCGGTCGCCCTGCGGCGCGGGGCGCCCACGATGCGCAGCTCCACGATGGCGACGACGCTCAGGAGGATCTGGGCGACCGCGATGCTCGCCCACATGCCGCCGAGACCGAAGGCCCACGTCATGCCGGTGACGACGAGGGCGACGAGCACGGCCTCGCCGTAGACCAGAAAGCTCGAGGCGCGCCCGTTGTCCGTCGCGTAGAAGTACGACATGCTCGCGTGGGTGAACCCGTAGAACACGAACGCGAGCGCGTAGACGGGGATGGCGGCGACCACCATCGAGGCGGTGTCGGCGGAGGTGCCGAACAGGGCGGGCACGCGCTCGGCGAAGACCACCATCGCGGCGAGCCCGAGCAGGCCGAGCCCGCACGCGACCAGGAAGTTGGTGTTGCGCAGGCGCCTGACCTCGTCGTGCTCGCCCTTGCCGTGGCACAGGCTGATGAGCGGCTGGCTGCCGTCGGCGATGCCCTGCATGAGCATGAGGGCGATGTAGGCGACGTAGGCGAGGGCGGCGTAGGCCGCGACGGCGGTCTCGCCGCCGGCGATGTTGCCGTTCACGTTCATGACGACGGTCGTCACGTCGGGCAGCAGGTACAGGCCGAAGGGGGCGAGACCGAGCTTGGCGATGTGGGAGAGGATGGGGCGGTCGGGGCGGAACGCCTCGCGCGGCAGGCGGTTCCTCCTGCGCGAGAAGTAGAAGACGTAGGCGCAGCACGAGAAGATCTGCCCCGCGATGGTGGCGTATCCCGCGCCGCGGATGCCCAGGTCCATCTCGAAGACGAAGAGGAAGTCGAGGACGATGTTGATGCAGGTTGCGATGAGCTGGACGAACATGGCGTAGCGGACGTCGCCGCGGTTGCGCACCAGGGCGATGCTCGCCAGCGAGAGCACCTGGAACGGGATGCCGATCGCCATGGCCTGGACGAAGTGGGTCGCCTGGACGAGGGTGTCGCCCGACCCGCCGAGCAGGGCGCAGGCGGGTTCGGCGACGGCGGCGAGCAGAAGCGCCAGCGGGATGCCCGCGATGCCGAGCACGAGGTAGACGTTGCCGGTCGCCCGCAGGGCGGCGCGCTCGTCGCCCTTGCCCCGCTCGATGGAGGAGATGACCGCGCCTCCCATGCCGACGCCGGTGGCGATGGCGTTCACGCAGGTGATGAGGGGGTAGGCGACGTTGATGCCCGCCAGGCCGGCATCGCCGACGGCATGCCCCACGAACACGCCGTCGAGGATGACGAAGACGCTCGAGAGCGTGAGGGCGAGCATGGAGGGGAGGACGTAGCCCAGGTAGGTGCGCAGGGTCGAAAGGTGGATGAACGGGGAGCGCATGGTCGGTTTCTCTAGGCCTTCTTCTCGAACTTCTCGCCGCACTTGGGGCAGGTCACGCGAATCTTGCCCGCCCCCTTGGGGACGCGCACCGTCTGGCCGCACTTGGGGCAGGCGAAGTAGCGGTGCTCCTTGTCCTTCGCCTGCGCCTTGGCCTGGCTGGCGGCCTTCTGACCCTGCTTGGCCGCCTTCTGGAAGGGAGCCTTTACCTTGCCGAGGACCGCGTTGCGCTTCGTCAGGTAGGCGGCGTTCTCGCTGCCGCGCCTGGAGGAGTCGGTCGAGAACATGCGCCAGTAGGAGTAGGCCATCGCGGCGACGCCGAGCACGAGGAACAGCGTGCGCGCGAAGTCCGCCGTGAACGCGCTGACGACGAGCAGCACGATGGCGAGGATGAGCGCGTCGCGCGCCAGCTGGTCGGGGCCGTTGCGGCGCGCCATGAACGAGTTGAACTTCTCTTTGAAATCAGAGGCCATCGGGCGATTCCCTTCGGATACCTTTGCTTTTTACGCTGATGGTATCCGGTCGGCGCGCGTCGGGCGCATACGTTTTCCCGGAGACGGAATAAAACCACGAGGGGCCGGCCCGTTTCAGGAAACCCGTCCCGCCCTGCCCCGGAAAGGGCCCGCCGCCCGGAGGCGTTGCGCTCGGGCGGCGGGGCTTGACGGTTATGGGTTTTCGCCGTTCGGCCGCCGCGGAGGGCGTCCGGGCCGGCTGCTACGCCTGTGCGGCGAGAATCTCGTTGAAGGCGTCGTTGTAGACCTCTTCGACCTCGTCGCCCAGCCAGGTGAAGACCTCGCAGCGGTCCATGGTCTCCTCGTCGGCGAAGGCGCCCGGGTCGTTGAGGATCTCCTCGTCGATATCCTCCATGGCGCCGGTGTTGGGCGTCGCGTAGGTGATGTACTCGAAGTTCTTGAGCGCGATGTCGGGGCGGCACAGGAAGTTGATCCACGCCTCGGCGTTCTCCTTGTTCTCCGCGTTGGCGGGGATCACCCAGCTGTCGAACCAGATGTTGGAGCCCTCGTCGGGCACCACGTAGGCGAGGTCGGGGTTCTGGTCCTTGCAGAACAGGTATTCGCCCGAGTAGATGACGCCCAGCGCGGCCTCGCCGCCGATCATCTTGTCGCGAACCTGGTCGATGACGTAGGCCTGCACGAGCGGCTTCTGCTCGATGAGGATGTCGCGGGCCTCCTCGATCTCGGAGGTCTCGGTGGTGTTGAGCGAGTAGCCCAGGTACTTCAGGCCTACGGCGAGCAGGTCGCGCACCGACTTCTGCATGAGGATGCTGTCCTTGTACTGCTCGTCCCACAGCACGCCCCAGCTTGTGGGGGGTTCGCTCACCATCGTGGTGTTGTAGAGGATGCCCATGGTGCCCCAGGTGTAGGGGACCGAGTGGCTGTGGCCGGGGTCGTAGCCCTCGGTGGCGTCGATGTACTCCTGGCCGATGTACTCGATGTTGGGGATGTTGTCGAAGTTGATTTCGGCGAGCAGGTTGTTGGCGATCATCTTCTGGATCATGTAGTCGGAGGGGCACACCGCGTCGTACACGGTCTGGCCCTGCTCGATGATGGGATACATGACCTCGTTGGTCTCGAACGTGTCGTAGACCACCTCGATGCCGGTCTCCTCGGTGAACTGCTCGATGACCGACTCGTCGATGTACTCTCCCCAGTTGTAGACGTAGACGACCTTCTTGCCGCCGTCCCCGGACTCGCCGCCGCCTCCGCCGCAGCCGCTGAGCCCGAGCGTCGCCGCCCCTCCCAGTGCGGCCGCGCCCAGGGCGATAGCCTCTCGTCGGCTGAGGCCTCGGGTGCTCGTTGCCTTTTCTGCCGTGTCGTTCGTGTGCGTCATGGTGTGTGCGCCTCCCCTGTTGTGTCGAGGGTCGAATGGTGTCCGGGGCCCGCCCGCGAGGGCCGGGCCCCGCCGTGCCGCAGTGCCGTGCGGAGCCTGCAGGGTGCGTCGGGTCACGACCTCTGCACGGCCCCCTCTTCCGCGTTCCTCGCGCGCTTGCGCCACCTGTCCAGCATCGGGGGCAGGAAGTTCTGGGCAAGGAGCACGACGAGGACCACGAGGAAGATGACGGTGGAAAGGGCGTACATGCTCGGCACGATGCCGCGCCGTACCTGGGAGTAGATGAGCGTCGAGAGCGTGTCGATGCCGCGGCCGCGCACGAAGTAGCTGATGACGAAGTCGTCGAGGCTCATCGTGAACGACAGGAGGAACCCCGCCACGATGCCGGGCATCAGATCGGGCAGCACGACCTTGAAGAACGCCTGCACCGGCGAGGCGCCCAGGTCGAGCGCGGCCTCGTAGGTGCCGGCGTTGGCCTGCTTCATGCGGGGCATGACGCTCAGGATGACGTAAGGGATGCAGAACGCGATGTGCGACAGCAGGATGGTGCCGTAGCCGAGCGAGATGCCGAAGGCCCCGAAGCAGATTATGAGCGACAGGCCGGTGACGATCTCGGCGTTGAGCATGGGTATGTTGTTGGCCGTGAGGCAGACGGTGCGCGCCTTGCGCGACATCGCGCTGATGCCGACGCACGCCATGACGCCGATGACCGTCGAGACGACCGAGGCGATCAGGGCGATCGACAGCGAGTTGCCCAGCGCGCTCATGATGCGGTCGCTCTGGAACATCTCGGCGTACCACTCGAGCGTGAACCCGCCCCACACCGCGCGCGAGCGCGACGCGTTGAAGCTGAGCACGATGAGCGTGAGGATGGGCGCATAGAGGAACAGCAGGACGAGCGCCAGGTAGAACTTTTTGAGGAAGCGCACCTAGATCACCCGCCCTTCGCCGTTCTTGTCGAAGGCGTTCATGAGCGCCATGCTGGCGAGCACGAAGACCATGAGCACGATCGACAGGCCGGCGCCCGCGTTCCAGTCGTAGCTGACCGTGAACTGCTGCTCGATGAGGTTGCCGATGAGCATGACGCGCCCGCCGCCCAGGATGTCGGAGACCGCAAACGTGGTGAGCGAGGGCACGAACACCATCGTGATGCCGCTCACGATGCCCGGGACGCTCTGGGGGATGATGACGCGCGCCAGCGTCTGCCAGTAGTTGGCCCCCAGGTCATGGGCGGCGTTGATGAGGTCGTCGTCGATCTTCGCAAGCGCGTTGTAGAGGGGCAGCACCATGAAGGGCAGGTAGTTGTAGACCATGCCGAGCACGATGGCGGCCGGGGTGTTGATGATGTTGATGTCGGGCAGGCCGATGGCGCCGAGGATGCCGTTGATGACGCCCTCGTGCTCGAGCAGCGACTGCCAGGCGATGGTGCGCAGCAGGAAGTTCATCCACATCGGCAGGACGAAGATGAAGATCACGGCCCCGGTCGAGCCGTGCTTCATGGTGCGCAGGGCGAGCGCGAGCGGGTAGGCGATGAGCAGGCAGATCACCGTGCTGACCACCGACAGCTCGAGCGAGAGCAGCAGCGCGTTGAGGTAGATGGGTTCGCCCGTGGCGGCGATGTTGGCGAGCGTGAAGACGCCGTCCTCGTCGGTCAGGCCGCGGGCGAACATCATGGCGAGCGGGATGACGGTGAAGAGCACCATCCAGATGACGAACGGGCCGGCGAGCAGCTCGCGACCGAGGGCGCGCAGGCGTGCGCTACTCATTGACCAGCGCCTCCTCGTCGTCGGAGACGGGCTTGTTCATCACTTGGATGTTGAAGGGCTTGACGTAGATGCCTACCTCGGTTCCCACCGGTTCCATCGAGGTGCTCTGGACGAGCCAGGTAAAGCCGCCTGCTTCCACCTCCATCTCCCAGAGCAGCCCCTTGAATATGACATGGCTCACGACGCCCGAGAGGATGGCCTCGGAGGGCTTGACGAACTCGACGTCCTCCGGGCGGATGACCACGTCGACCGGGCGCATCTGCCCGAACCCGGTGTCGACGCATTCGAAGCGCACGCCACACAGCTCGACGAGCCTGTCCTGCACCATGACGGCGTCGATGATGTTGGAGTCCCCGATGAAGCCGGCGACGAACGCGTTGACCGGCTCGTTGTAGACCTGCTGCGGGGTGCCGATCTGCTGGATGCGCCCCTGGTTCATGACCACCACGGTGTCGGACATCGTGAGGGCCTCTTCCTGGTCGTGCGTCACGAAGATGAAGGAGATGCCGAGCTCGTTCTTGAGCCGGATGAGCTCGTACTGCATGTCCTGGCGCAGCTTGAGGTCGAGCGCGCTCAGGGGCTCGTCGAGCAAAAGCGCCTTGGGCTCGTTGACGATGGCGCGGGCGATGGCGACGCGCTGCTGCTGGCCGCCCGAGAGCTGGTCGGGCATGCGCCTGCCGTAGTCTTTGAGGTCGACCAGGTCGAGGGCGTAGTTTATTTTGTCGCGGATGTACTGCTTGCTCTTGTGCTTGATTTTCAGGCCGAAGGCGATGTTCTCTTCGACGGTCATGTGCGTGAAGAGGCCGTAGCGCTGGAACACGGTGTTGAGCTGGCGCTTGTGGGCGGGAAGCCCCGAGATGTCCTGTCCCTCGAAGAGGACCTTGCCCGAGTCGGCCTGCTCGAACCCACCGATGATGCGCAGGGTGGTCGTCTTGCCGCAGCCGCTGGGACCCAGGAGGGTTACGAACTCGTTTTCCTTGATCGACAGGTTAAAGTCGTTCAGAACAACGGTGTCGTCGAAGTGCTTGCTGATGCCTACCAGGTCGATCAATGGAACTTCCAATTCCCACTCCTCTCGGGGTTCGGCCGCGAGGCCGCCTGCGCCCAGACACAACGAGACGACTACCGCTTCGGGGCGATAGCCGTCCAAAAAAACCAACCGTATTGTACGGGGTTTTCAGCGAGTGCAAGACCTCGTTGGGGCCGGAAATAATTTGCACAGGCACAAATCGGGGAACGGTAGGCTGCTGTCGAACCGCGCGGCGGGAAGGCGGCGCCGACCCGCCGCGCGCGGGCCCCCTATTCCAAGTCTTTGCGGTACATGAAGACGTGGGCGGCGGGTTCGCGGTCCTGCTCCTGCCCCGCCGCCTCGCCGGGCGCCGGGCACAGCGCGGCGGGCATCGAAAACGCCCGGTCGAGCGCGACGTCGGCCACGCGGACGTAGCCGTGGCGTTCGTACCACTGCCAGGTGCACGAGGTGTCGGTCTGCAGCCAGTAGCTGCGCGCCCCCTGCTCGGCGAGGTGCCCCTCGAACGCCGCCATGAGCGCCCCGCCCGCCCCCTTGCCGCGCGCCCTGGGGCCGACGACGAACAGCTCGAGCTCGTTGTCGGGGCCGCGGCTCTCACCGGCGGCTTCGGCGAGCAGGTCGCCGCGCTCGCCGAGCTGCTCGATGTAGGCGAGCGCGCGCCGGGCGTCGGGGCCGCCCTGCGCGAGCGCGCCTCGGGCCTCGCGGGCGACGGCCTCCCAGGTCTGGGCGTCGTCCGGTGCGGGAAGGCCCTCGATGCGGGCGAAGAGCAGGCCCGCGACGTGCTCCGACCCCCCGTCGTCGGCCACGACGGCGACCAGGCGCTCGTTGCAGCCGGAGACCATGCCCGCGCAGTCCATGCGCGCCTGCGCCTCCCGCTCCGCGGGGGTCGTGCCGTCGAAGAGCCATTCGGGCGGGTACAGCTCGACGAGCTGGTCGAAGTCGCCCGCCTCGAAGGGGCGAACGGTTGCGCGGGCGGTTGCGGTCTCCATGGGTCCTCCTATCGGTTGGCGGTGGTTCGGGTCGGCCGCCTCGTCGGGCGGCGGCGCGACGAGGCGGCCGGCGCTGGCGTGCAGGTCGGCGGTGAAGCGCTGCAGAGCGGCGACGGTCGCGGGGGAGAAGGCGTCGCCCGCACGGGCGGCCGCCTCGTCCTCTGCCTGGTAGACGCGTTCGAGGAGGGCATGCGCGAAGCGGCGCCCCGCCTCGGTGAGCTTGATCGACTTCTCGCGCGCACCGTCTCCGGGGAGCAGGACGACCTGCCCCTTCGCGACGCACTCCTTGACGATGGTGTTGAGGGTGCTGCGCGGTATGAACCACTCGTCGCAGATCTGCTTCTGCGAATGCGCGCGGCCGTCGTCGAGCGCGTAGAAGAAGACGAGCGTGTTCTCCTTGACGCCGAGCGCCTTGGCCATGCGGCTGTAGATGCCTTCGATGACGTTGACGCAGATCATCGTGTCTCGAATGGCGCCGCGCATGTCCTTGCCCATGGTGCGCTCCCTGGAAAGCGGTCGTATAATCCGAATTCGTATTATACCGAATTTCAATCCGAATTCGTATTGTCAAGGTTCATCTGCACCGGTTCGCCATGCGCCGCGCATCGCCCGCAGGTCGCACGGCGCCGGCGGGGCGCCGCCCGCACCGTCCCGGTGTCCCGGACGCCTCGCCGGGACGGCTCGGCCCTATGCGTACACGACGCGGCCGGTCGTCGGGTCGGCCGACGCGACTTCGACGTCGGCCCCGGCCAATCGCTGCCGCTCGACGGCCTCGAGCAGGACGTCCATGGGGCTCGACGAGACCCCGGCGGGGCAGCCGGTGCTCTTGTCGCCTGCGGCGCGCGGCGCGAGGGCGGCGCCCTCCGCGTCGCCGCGCGCCCCCGCCGGGAGTGGGTCGTTGCTGGCATCCGCCGACCCCTCGTCTTCGGGCACGTCCGGGCCGACCTCGCCGTCGGACGGCTGCCCGGCCGCCTCTTCCGCAGCCTCTGCCGGCGGCCGGTCGGGGGAGGGTTCCCCCTCCGGGGCCGCGCTTTCGGGGGATGACGGTTCCGGCGAGGCGTTTCCGTCCCGGACCTGGTCGGTGCCCGCGGCCGCCGCGTCCGGGTCGGGCGCGGCGTCGGACACACCGGCGGCGGTGGGTGGCGTGACCGTCACGCCCGGTCCCCCTCCCGCCGCCGCAACCTCGGATTCGAGGGCGGGGGCGGGCGCCGGGCAGCATGGGACGAGGGTGCACAGGCCGAGCGCCGCCGTCGCCACGAACGCGGCGAGCAGGGGGCGCATGGCGGCCGGGGCTCCCGCCTCGCCCTCGACCGGACGCCGCGCGGTCCTCCTCCGTGCGGGGCTTTCCATAGACGCTTGCGCTTTCATCGGGTTCTCCTCTCATTTCGGTTGACGGCGACGATGACCGCGGCTCCCGCGGCGACGACCGCGACGCCGGCCCCCGCGAGGGCGGCTCCCCTCAGGCGGGCGCCGTCGCCGGTCGTGGGAATGCGCGGCTCCGGCCAGCTCACCGTCTGGGCGGCGTCGTCGAGGTCGGCGTGCGAGGCGACGACGGTCCCGCCGCGGAGCAGGTTCTCGCAGACCACGGCGGAGGTGCCCTGCAGGTTCGTGGAGTCGAAGGCGAACTCGACCTCGACAGACCCGTCGGGGGCCTCGGGGACGAAGGAGACCGACGAGGTCACGGCCGCGCCCGTCGCGTCGGTCAGGGCGACGCCGTCCCTCTGTGCCACGACGACGCCCTCGAGCACGTACTCCTCCCCGGGGGTGAGCCCGCGGTATGCGACCGTGTCGACGACGACGGTTTCGGGCGAGACCTGCGCGCGGTGCGAGCCGCTCGCCTTGTCGTAGGCGGCCGTCTCGATCGCGACGAGGGACACGGCCTGTGCGTCGTCCTCCAGGTCGGCGTGGACGGCGACCTCGACGCCGTCGCGGAGGAGTCGCTCGAAGGCCACCGCGGTCGTTCCGGCGAGTCCCGTGCCGTCGAAGGCGAACGCGACCTCGACGGTCCCGTCGGGCGTGTCGGGCGTGAAGGCTGTCCGGGCGACGACCTCCGTCCCCTGCGCGTCGATCAGTGGCTCGCCCGTCGAGCGGTCCATGAGGGTCCCCTCCACGACGTATTCCTCCCCGGGGGTGAGCCCGCGGTAGGCGACCGTGTCGACGACCGACGTCGTCCGGGCGGCCTGCTCCTCGTGGGTGCAGCTGGCGGCGCCGAGCGCGGTCGTGCCGATCTCGACGAAGGACACTGTCTGGGCGTCGTCGGCGATGTCGGCGTGGGAGGCGATCTCGACCCCGTCGAGGAAGAGCCTCTCGAACACGACGACGCGCGTGCCGGCGAGCTGGGAGGCGTCCAGGCCGACGGAGACCTCGATCTCGCCGTCCGCCCGGTCGGGGGTGAACGGGACCGCCTGCCCCGCATCCTCGGTGACGGGAAGGCCCGTATCGCGGTCGACCAGCTCGGTGCGCAGCTCGTAGGTGACGCCGGGCGTCAGCCCGCTGTAGGCCACGACGTCGACAATCTCGGCATCGGGCGCCGCCGGCCCTTCCCGGGTTCCCGTCTGCGCCAGGCTGGCCTGCGTATGCAGGGAGATGAGGCGGTTGTCGACCTCGCCGAGCTCGACCACGGACCCGTCTTCGCGCACTGCCACCTCGAACGAGACGGGCTCGTGCCCGTAGCTCGCCGACGTCGCGAGCTCGTCGAGACGGTAGACGTCGAAGGGCAGCGCGCCGAGGGCGTCGTCCGGCTCGGTTTCCTCGTCGGCCGACCCCGAGAACCAGATGCCGTTTGCGCTTGAGAGGACGGACTCGTCGACGACGTTCCCCTCGGCATCGAGCGCAGCGTCGTTGGCGTTGGTGCCCTGCGTGTGGGGCGCCTGGGAGGCGGACGTCGCAAACCTGCCGTCGCCGTCCGCGACCAGGATGTGCCGCTCGCCGGTGGTGAGGCTCGTGACGAGGAATGCCACGCCCGGCATCGCGCTGCCCGATGCGTCCTCCACCTTGGTGCCGGCGAGGTCGCCGCGCGCGATGCGGTCGGCGAAGGCCGCGTCGCAGGGGACGACGACCCCGTCCTCTTCGATCCGGGCCGTCCAGATGCTCCCGTCACCCGGGGTGTACCCCTCGGGCGGCAGGGCCTCCGCCACCGTGTAGATGCCGAAGGGAAGGTCGCGCTCGCCGGTCGCGGCGTAGCCGGTCTCGTCGGTCGTCAGGGTGAGGACGACCTCGCCCGGCTCAAAGCTCTCGCTTCCGACCACCACGGGATGCTCGTTGGCGTTGACCACCGCGAAGCGCGTGCCCAGCAGCGTCCCGTCGGCGAGGGGCTCCGAGGCCCCGGTGTCGGCGTCGACCTTGCGGACGGACAGCCCTCCCCGGACCGGCTCGTCGGAGAACGGCCGACCGAGCGCGACGACCTCGCCGTCTTTCGAGACGGTGAACGTCTGCTCGAACCCGTCTGCCTCCCGGTAGCCCTCGGGGGCGGCGGTCTCTCTCACGAGGTAGGTCCCGAACGGCAGGTCGTCGGGCCCGCTCGACGCCACGCCGTCCTCCCCGGAAACGATGGTCATGACGGTCTCCCCCTCTCCGTACGACGTTCCGCCGACCACGACGGGGCGCTTGTTGAGCGACACGATCGAGAACTCGGTCCCGGCGAGGGTCGCCCCTCCCTGGGGGGAGGGCAGGCCGGTCTCCCCGTCGACCTTCTGGATCGACACGCCCCCTCTGACCACCTGCTCGGGCACGGTCGCCTGTGCGGCGGTCGCCTCCCGCCCCTCTTCGGCGCCTTGCCCCTCGTCCGCCAGGGCGACCGCGGGCGCAAACGCCGACGCCATGGTGTCGAACAGGGTGGGCGGGTTTTGGTCCGACCCGCGCGGCATGGCCTTGTCTGCGTCCGGGTTCCCCGGCGGCTCTCCCACACCGACGGTCTCCCCATCCCGCTCGACGGACACCTCCCACACCGTCTCGTTGGGGAGGTAGCCGCGCGGCGCCTGGGTCTCCGCGACGCGGTAGATGCCGAACGGCAGGTCGCGTCCGCCGGTTGCGGCGTAGCCCCCTTCGTCGGTCGTCAAGGTCGCGACGACCTCGCCGGGCTGGTAGGACGTCCCGCCGACCACGACGGGGTTGGGGTTCGCGTTGACGACCTCGAAGACAGCGCCCTGGTAGCTTGCGGACCCCTGGGGGCCGTCGAAGCCGATCTCGGCGTCGGCCTTCTGGACGAAGACGCCGCCCCGCGCGACATGGTCGGCGAAGGGGTTCGCGACGGCCACGACGGTCCCCTCCTCGTGCACGGCGACGCTCTGCGGCTCGGCGTCGGCCAGGTAGCCCTCGGGTGCCGACTCCTCTGCCACGGTGTAGGTGCCGAAGGGCAGGTCGCGCGCGCCGGTCGAGGCGCGCCCCTCCTCGTCGGTCGTCAGGGTGAGGACGACCTCGCCGGGCTCGAAGCTCTCGCCGCCGACTAGCACGGCATGCTCGTTGGCGTTGGTCACGGTGAAGCGCGCTCCTGCAAGGCTCGCCGAGCCCTGCGCTCCTCCCTGCGGGCCGGTCTCCGCGTCGACCTTGCACACGCTGATCCCGCCGCGCACGACCTGGTCGTACACCTCGCTTTCGTAGGAGTGCCACGAGGCGTTCCCGTCGACGACGGCCGTGATCGAGCACGGCTGCCCGACGGTCCCGGTTTCTTCGTCGAACGTGCCCGCATGGTAGCCCTCGGGTGCGGCGACCTCGGTCACGGTGTAGGTGCCGAACGGCAGCGCCCCGTCTGCCGTCTGCGCCCAGCCGCTCTCGTCCGTCTCGATGACCATGACGACGGCCCCGCTCTCGTAGGTCGAACCGCCCACGACGACGGGACGATCGTTCGCGTTGACGACCTCGAAGCGCGCGCCCGCGAGCGACGCGCCACCCTGCGGGGACGCCAGGCCGGTCTCGGCGTCGAACTTGCGCAGCCCGAAGCCTCCCCGGGCGACCTGGTCGGCGAAGGGGCGCTCGAGCTCGTAGACCGTGCCGTCTTCGGAGATTTCGACGGTCTGGGCCTCCGGATCGGGGAGGTAGCCTTCGGGTGCGGCGACCTCGGTCACGGTGTAGGTGCCGAACGGCAGGTCGCGCTCACCGGTCTGGGCGACGCCGTCCTCGCCCGTCTCCACGGTCATGACGACCTCGCCGGGCGCGAAGGAGGTCTCCCCGACGACGACCGCCTGCTCGGACGCGTTGGCGATGGCGAACTGCGCACCCGCCAGGGTCGCGCCGCCCTGGGGCGACCCGTCCGCGCTCTCGGCGTCGACCTTGCGGATTCTGATGCCGCCGCGCATGACGTCGTTCTCGAAGGGCTCGCCGGCCTCGACGACCACGCCGTCCTGCTCGATGACGACGAACTGCGCTTTGCGCAGGTAGCCGGGCGGAGCCCCGGTCTCCTCGACCGAGTAGGTGCCGAACGGCAGGTCGCGCTCGCCGGTCTGGGCGACGCCCGCTTCGTCGGTGTAGATCTTCTTCACCACCTCGCCGTAGCCATAGGACGAGCCGTCGACCAGCACGGGCCCGTCGTTGAGCGATATGATCGAGAACTCGGTGCCCTCGAGCGAGGCGTCTCCCTGGGCCTCGCCCGCGCCGGTGTCGGCGTCGACCTTGTAGACGCGGACGCCGCCGCGGATGACCTGCTCGGCCACGACCGGCCGGGGCTCCTCGCCGGGCTCCTCCGCCAGGGCCGTGCCCGGCGCGAACAGGCTTGCAAGCGCGGCGACGGGGGATGCCGCCCGCTCCTGTGACTGCTCCGGGACGTCCGCCGCGGCGCCGTCCGTCCCGGCGGGGGCGACGGAGCCCGGCGACACCTCGACGTCCCAGTGGCCGTCGGCCACCAGGTAGCCCGCGGGTGCCTTCGTCTCCTCGATGCGGTAGAGCCCGCAGGGCAGGGCGTCGGGCTCGGTCGCGGCGTAGCCGTTCTCGTCGGTCACGAGCGTCGCCACGCGGTCACCGCGGCCGTACGTCGTGCCGTCGACGACGACGGGGCCGTCGTTGAGCGAGGTGACGGCGAACTCGGCCCCCGCCATGGAGGCGGACCCCTGGGGTTCGGCCGCGCCGGTCTCGACGTCGGTCTTCTGTATCGAGAGCCCGCCGCGCTCGACCTCGTCGGCCACGATGGGGGCGACGTAGCCGCCCGTCGTGGCCGAGCCGCCCGCGCCGACGGCGACCAGGTGCACAGAGCCGTCGGTCAGCCGGTAGCCCGCCGGGGCCCGGACCTCGCGCACCGCGACCGTGCCCAGCGGCATCGTCGGCCGGCCCGCCGCGTCGCGGAACAGCTCGTCGCCTTCGGCCAGGTATCCGTCGTCGAGGAGGGCGACCCCCTGCTCGTCCGTCTCGAAGACCCAGCGGCGCGCAGGCTCGTCGGGCAGCTCGCCCGCATCCCCGTAGGAGCCGGCGTAGTAGGAGATCTCGAACTGGGCGCCGGCGAGCGTGGCCGTGCCCTGGGCGGGGCCCTTCGTGTCGGCGTCGACCTTCTGCACGAGGATTTTGGGCGGGTTCGACGACGGCTCCTCGAGCACCTCGAGCGTCGAGGTCTCCCCGCGCCTGACCTCGACGGTGTAGACCGTGCCGTCGAGCGCGTAGCCGGGGCTGGCGGTCCCCTCGCGCACGTAGTAGGTCCCCGGCGCGATCCACGCGTTGCTCGCACGGCCGCCCTCGTCGGTCACCAGGGTCGCCACCCACTGCTCGGCCGTGCATTCGGGTCCGGAGTAGACGCCGTACTCGGCGCCCGCCAGCGAGTAGAGCGGGTTGCCGTCGGTGACCTCGGGGGAGGAGCTCCTCTTGACGAGCTCGAGCGTCCCGTCGGGAGCGTAGTAGTCCTGGGCGATGACGTATTGGTACCAGTCCCACTCGCCGCAGTTGAGGTAGTAGCACGTGTAGTCGTCCGGGACCTCGTCGGCGCGCGCGATGATCTGGAAGAGCGTCGCGTCCGGGTTCACCGTGTCGCCGCTCGCGTCGATGCCCAGGAAGGTGGACGAGGCGTAGTCGACGAACGCCGATCCCGCCCGGTAGTAGACGTAGTTGGGCATGCGCAGCGTCGTGTACGACAGGATGAGGTGGGTGGCGGCGTAGTAGCCCTCCTCGTCCATGGGGGTGCCGTCCTCCCACTGCTCGGGCCACATGGAGGGGTCGAACCCCGGGCCGCCGTAGCCGAACCACATGGCCGCGCGGGTCTGGGCGGCCCATTCGGGGTTGAACTCCTCGACCGGTATGGTCGCGTAGGAGCCTGCGTCGGGCACCATCGTCGTGGGGTCGACGCAGTAGGCGAAGCTGACCCGCCCCGCCCCGTCCGACGTGGTGAAGATGGGCGTGTTGTACTGGCCGTACCACACGCGGTTGTTGGAGTCCCAGGCGAGCTCCACCTGGTCCTGCCCCGGAACGGTGGCCTGCGCCTGGGCGGGTCGCGACGCTGCGAGCGCGCATGCGAGCAGCGCCGCCGCGACCAGCGCCCAGACGAGCGCGCAGGCGATCGCCCCGCCCCACCGCGGTTTTAGGACGCCGCGCCGGGACGGTGGCGCCATGGTTGCTGCCATGTCCTCTCCCTTCTCTCGACAAATGGGGCAGGGAGCATAGCGGGCGGCCCATGACGCGCGTCTAACACAACGCACAGTCGGGCCTCCGGCGCGTCGGACGCAGGAAGAACCCCCACGTCTCGGGAGTGCAAAACGATCAATATCGCTATGTATTCACGATAAGAGCACAGAGCTGAAAACGACTGTGCGTTTTGGTTCACGCATCATTCCTTGCAAGGTTATTCTGTATGCGGACACGGGTTTCCGGCGAGTGGCACGAAAGGGCGGGGAGGTTCCATGGAACGAGGGCGGGTCGAGCCGGGCGCGCTGCACCCCGAGATCGCGCGGGCGCGCCGATGGGCGATGCTGGTGTGCTTCGTGGCGGCGGGCGCCATCTCGATCATGAGCCAGCTCACCATGACGACGTGCCTGCCCGCCATCATCGACGAGTTCGGCATCGACGCCTCCCGCAGCCAGTGGCTCACCACGGCGTACATGCTCGCGCTCGGCGCGATGGTCCCCTGCACCGGCTACCTCGCGTCGCGCTTCCAGAGCCGCCACCTGTTCGCGGTGGGCAACGTCGTGTTCCTCTTGGGTCTCGCCGGGGCGTTCGCCCCCGATTTCGCCACCCTGGTGGTCGTCCGCTGCGTCCAGGGGTGCGCCGCGGGGCTGTTCATCCCCCTGATGCAGATCGTCGCGTTCCGCCTGTTCGGACCGGGGGAGCGCGGGTTTGCCATGGGGATCGCGGCGGTCGCGCTCGCGGCGGGTCCCGTGCTCGGGCCCATCGTGGCGGGCGTGTGCACCGACGTGTGGGGCTGGCGGTCGGTGTTCGTGTGCGTGTCCGTCCTCACGGCGCTCTCGCTTGCGTCCTATCCCGTCGTGGCGCCCCTGAGGGACGACACGTCGCGCGACCCGTTCGACGCCGTCTCGGCGCTGCTCGCTGCGGCGGGGTTCGCGGGCCTGATCGTGGGGGCGTCGAACCTGGGCTCGGCGGACGCCGTCGCGGGCGTCGCCGCTCCCTGCGCCGCGGGGGTCGCGTGCCTGCTGCTGTTCGGGCGTCGCCAGTTCCGCTCGGCCCGCCCCCTGCTCGACCTTCGGCCCCTGCGCAACGCCGACTTCCTCGTGGGGGCGCTCGCGGTGATGGCAGTGTTCGGGACCCTCATCAACGTCGAGGTGTTCATGAGCATCTACATCCAGAACGACCAGGGGCAGATGGCCGTCGCCGCGGCCATGTGCCTGCTGCCGGGGTCGCTCGTCTCCGCCGCCGGCGCCCCCTTCACCGGCCGCGTGCTCGACAGGAGGGGGCCGCTTGCCCTTGCGGCGACGGGCTTCTGCCTCCTGACGGCGGCGGGCGCCATGGCGGCGCTCGTCGAGGCCTCCTCCCCGCTGCGGTATTCGGTCGCGGCGTTCGCCCTGCGCTGCGCGGGCAACGCCTGCGTGATGCAGAACCTGCAGACCTGGGCGGTCAACGGGCTGCCCGGCGAGCTCGTGACGCACGGCACGGCGATCGTCAACACGATGCGCCAGGTCGGGGGAGCGTTCATAAACGCGCTGCTCTTCGCGTTGATGGGCGTCGTCGCGGCGACCGGAGGGGAGCTTGCGGGCATCAAGGTCGCGTTCGCTGTCTCGACGGCGGTGCTCGCCGCGCTCGGGGCCGCGGTCGTCGTCCATCTCGCGCGGCGGGCGCGCGCTGATTGATATTTGTCTCCTATGCTGCACAGCGCCCGACTATGTATAATTGCGCCGCTCCAATCGACCCCGTCCGGACGGGCGGGCTTTTACGACGAAGACGACGAGGGCCATCATGACTGTTGCCTGCAACCTTTTGACCGATTCGTGCTGCGACCTGACCAAGGCCTATCTCGAGGAGCACGGCGTGGGGGTGCTGCATTTCTCCTACACCGAGGCGGCGAAGCCCGACGGCGGGCTTTCCGGCGTCGACGACCTGTTCGAGAGCCGCACCGCCCACGAGTTCTACGAGGCGATCCGCAACGGCGCCGAGCCCATGACCTCGCAGCCCTCGCCGGGCGAGTTCGAGCGGGTGTTCCGCGACGCGCTCGCGACGGGGCTGCCCACGGTCTACATCAGCCTGTCGAGCGGCATCTCGGGCTGCTACGAGGGGGCCTGCGCGGTGCGCGAGCGCCTCAGGGAGGAGATGGGGGCCGACATCCCCCTCTACATCGTCGACTCGCGCCTCGGCTCGACCGCCGAGACCCTGCTCGTCGTCGAGGCAATCCGCCGGCGCGAGATGGGCTACACCGGCGAGGAGCTCGCCCGCTGGGCCGAGGAGGCCCGCTGGAGCGTCAACCTCATCTTCATGGTCGACGACCTGCACGCGCTGCGCCGCGGCGGCCGCATCCCCGCCGGCGTGGCGACGGTCGGGTCGCTGCTGGGGGTCAAGCCCCTGCTCGGGTTCGACCTCGACGGCAAGCTCTCGCTGGTCGGCATGGCGCGGGGTCGCAAGAAGGGCATCCGCAAGTTCGTCGAGGTGTTCGCGGCGACGCACGATCGCGGCGACAACGAGGACGTCGTGGCGCTCGGCAACGCCGACTGCCCCGACGACATGCGCGCCCTCGAGGGCATGCTGGGGGAGGTGTGCCCCGGGCTGCGGTTCGTCGAGACGAGCATCGGGCCGACCATCGGCTGCCACGTGGGCCCCGGCATGATGTCGTGCGTGTTCTGGGGGCCCGACCGCCGCACGGCGGCCTCCAAGCAGTAGGCTACGCGCGGTCGGTCCCCGCTGCGGGGGCCGACCCTTCTCCCGGATCGCCCGCCACGACGTCGATGAGCCCCTGCCGGTCGTAGACGCCGAGCTTGCGGTAGGTGTTGCTCGCGTGGTGCTTGACCGTGCCCGGCGCGATCCCCAGCGCCTCGCTGATGACCGCGACGCTGCGGCCGCGGGCGAGCAGGCGCATCACGTCGAGCTCGCGGGCGGAGAGCCCCGCCGAGGCCCCGATCTGGTCGCAGCGCTCGTCGAGGTCGGGGACGTGCGGCTTGGCCTCGGGCTGGTAGATGGAGCGCAGGTCGCTCTCGTTGAAGAACACGGTCCCCGCCACGACGGCGACGCAGGCGAGCGCGAGCATCGTCGCCGTCGCCGCCCCGGGATGGTCGGGCACGACGGAGCGGGCGATTCCCGTCCCCGCGAGCGTTCCGAGCCAGGTCCCCGCCCGGGCGACGACGACGGTCGCCCCGAAGATCGCCGCGATGGGCAGCCGGGCGCGGTAGGCGAGGTCGGTCGTCGAGAACATGATGAACATGTCGAGGCAGTAGATGCCGAAGATGAGCAGGCCGTTGCCAAGGTAGGAGAGGTCCGGCGGGACCATGGCGCAGACGATCATCCCGCAGGCGACGGTGGGCACGATGGGCCGGTAGAACGAGAACGGGTTGCCCGCCCTGCCGCGCACGACCATGTAGAGGGCGAGGCAGACCGTGAGCAGGCCGGCGATCGCCATGGCGCTCAGGATGCCGTGCCCGCCCCGGTCGATGCCGCCGCCCGCGACATGCTGGATGCAGCCGTAGGCCACCGAGAACGTGAAGATGCTCGTCAGGGCGAGCGCGACGGGGCGCATCTTGAGCGCGACGGGCGCGACCGGCTCGGTGCGGCACGGCTCGGCCTGGCTCACCGCGAGCGCGACCGCCGAGAGCGGCGGGAAGCAGGCGTTGACGGCGATGCCCACCGCGGTCGGGAGCCATGCGACGAGGAAGTAGAGGGCGAAGGCGGAGGCGAACGATATGCAGAGCTGGCGGCCGACGTCGCCGGCGGCCAGGGTGCCCCAGCGCTCCCCCCACATGAGCAGCAGCAGCGCGTTGGCGAGCGCGATGACCACCGAGCCCGCGAACATGATCGCGACCCCCGCCGCCTGCGGCAGGAAGACGTGCGTGGCGACGCTCACGAGCAGCGTCCCCGCGAAGCCGCCCGCCCCCGTGAGCGCGAATGACCTCGTGCAGCTGTACGGCGCGAAGCGGGGCGCCCCCAGGGAGAGCAGCGCGTACCCCACGAGCGTCGTGACGAGCAGCAGGCTGACGGCGCCGATGCCGTACTGATGGGGGCCGCTCGCCACGTCGGTCGTGCTCGTGCACATCCACCACGCCTGCCAAAAGCTCAGCCCCACGAGGGGCAGCATCTTCTGCAGCCCGGTCAGGCGCTCTATGCGAGGACTCATGCCGTGCCTCCCCTGCGCGCGTCGCGAATCGAACGGTGTGTCTCGGGCCCCCGGCCCGCCCCCCCTCGTGATTATAGGGGCAACGGGACCCCTGCCGGAGAAAAACACGGGGAACGTTTCCACAGGCTGTGCCGTGTTATAGGTGAAGGGAGGAGGTGGCATGGCGATGAGGGGGACAGTAGGCAGGCGCATCGTGCGCTCGAACGGGTTCATGCGCGATGCCATGGAGCGGTGGGGTCCCGCAGTCTGGGGCCTCGCCCTGGCGAGGACGTGCTCTGCGGCCGATGCGCAGGACGTCTACCAGGACGTCTTCATACGGCTGGCAATGGACGACACCGATTTCGCCGAGGAGGAGCACCTCAAGGCCTGGTTGCTGCGCGTCGCGCTGAACCGCTGCCGAGACCTCGAGCGTTCGGCGTGGCGCCGCCGCACGGTCGCGCTCGACGAGGTGGCGGAGGCGGCGGACCCCGCAGCGGACCCGTCGCTGTCGGTCGAGGCGCGCGAGCTGGTGGACGCCGTGGCGGGCTTGGCCCCCAAGCTGCGCGAGGCGGTGTACCTGCACTATGCCCTGGAGCTCGGCTGCGACGAAATCGCCAGGCTGGTCGGAGTGCGGCCGGCCACGGTGAGGACCCGCCTGCACCGCGCCCGCAACCAGCTGCGATTGACGATGGGAGGTCGTTTCGATGGCGAAGGAGAGCGTGACGAAGGAGAGCATGGCGAGGGAGAGCGTGGCGAAGATGGACGGGACCCGATTCGCGTCGGCATGCAGGCCCGTTGAGCCTCCGGCGGGGCTCGACGACCGCGTTCTCGAACGCATCGAGGGGCTGCGCGCCGAGACTGCTCCCGTGCGCATGGGGGCGGCTACGGGCATGCGTTCCCGTCCGGCGCCGGCCCGCATCTCGCGGCGCGCGCTCGTCGGCGTCGGTGCGACCGCCCTCGCCGGCGCCGGGCTGCTGGGCTTTGTGCTGCCGCGGATGCTGGGGGAGGGGGACGGCGACGCGGCGTCCCGTGCGGTGGGCGGCGGCCGAGGGCCGCGCGATTTCGGCCTGCAGGTCGCCTACGCCGACGACGGTTCGTCCGGTACGGTGTTCGAGCTCGAACCGACGGCCGAGGGCCTGGTGCCCATCAGCGTGGCGGGGACGTATGCATACGTACGGCTGAACTTCTCGGTGCGGGGCGACGGGATCGCCTCCCTGGTCTTCCAAATTGCCGAAACGCCTGTCTTTGAGGAACGGTTCGCCTTTGGTGGGCAGGCGGACGTTGCGGGCGTTCAGTTTCAGGAGGCGAAACGCGTCGTCGCGCCGTTTGTTCGGGAGGAGACCCCCTCGTTTGCCTCTGCGGAGGAGGCTGCTGCCTGGCGCGAGAATCTGACGCCCGCGGAGCTGAGATGGGGGGATGAGGCTCCGCTGTCCGACAACGAGCTCGTCATTGACTACGACGGCGGCATCGTGTCCTATCTTCCCGCTCCCGCCGAGGACGGAAGCCTCGTCATGCCGCAGAATGAGTTTTCAGTGACCGCCGAGCAGCACGCCGCCGGCAATGACGGCGTTTCGGAGCGGGGCAACCCGTACCTGCTGGAGCTGCGCGCCCCCTCCGAGGAGCTCTATGGTTCGGGAGACGAGATCCTCGCCTTGCTTGGACGCTACGACGGGGCGCGAGTGGATTATTTCGCCTGGTGCGACGAGCATGGCGAGCCGATATCCGACCATGCGGTGCTCGACCCCGAAGGGCGTGCGCTGAGGGCGGCCTATCGGGATGCCGGAGGAGATGTCTCGGGTGCCATCGGCGAGCTGCGCTCTTCGTCTGCCGATGAGTTCATTGCGTGGATGAAGGAGTGCTACCTGCTTTCGCTGGGCTGTGGGGCTGATGTGTTCGAGCAGACCGTCCTCACCGTCGAGGCGACCTTCGAGGACGGCATCGCCGCCGAGCGCGCCTACCGCATCGTGCGGGTCGACGGCTTCGAGGACGCCGTGGCGGACCGTTTCGACGCCATGTTCGACTACAACGGCTACACCGTCGTGCCGGGCGAAGGGGTGTTCGACAAAGTCGGCCAGCGCGTGTCCCTGCTGCCCGAAGGCGCTCCGCTCTGGGACTTCGTCAGCGGAGAGCCCGACCCCGACGCGGAGGACGAGCGGTTGCGCCGACCGCTGTTCGCCATCGAGGACATCACCGAGACATGGCTTGCCGACGAGGCGTGACGGACAAGGAGACCGGGTGCCGTTTCCGCAGTCTACCAGGATGTCTTTCGGCAATGGGCCGAAGGGTTTACCCCATGTGAACGCCTTCGGGCCGTTCGGTTGATGGCGGACGGGCTTGCAAAAAGGTACCGTTCTCCTTTGGGCGGCACGGCCTGACGGTCTGCCGCCGCATCGCAACCGTCCCAACGAAAGGGGTATGGGTATGTCGTTCAACATCTCTCGTCGCAGCTTCCTCACCGGCGCGGCCGGCGTCGCCAGCGTCGCCGCCATGGCGGGCGCCGCGGGCACGGCCCTCGCCGCCGGCACGGGCACCGACGAGGACATGAAGTTCGCGACGCCGACCGAGCAGGGCGGCGTCAACACCGCCGGTCCCGCCTACAAGAAGCAGGACCCGTCGTTCTTCACCGCTCCCGCGCCCCTCACCGAGGCCGACTGCGCCAGCACCGAGGAGGCCGACGTCATCGTCATCGGCGCCGGCAACGCCGGCTGCGCCGCCGCCTCCTCCTGCGTCGACAACGGCCTGTCCGTCATCGTGCTCGAGAAGCTCGGCAGCGTCCAGGGCCGCGGCGGCGGCATCGGCATGTGCAACACCAACTTCACCAAGTCCTACGGCGAGAAGATCGGCCAGGACCTCACCGTCGACGTGACCACCGCCCAGCACCTGTGGGTCCGCACCTGCGCGAGCCGCGTCAAGGAGTCGCTCGTCTCGATGTGGTTCAACCGCTCCGGCGAGGCCGGCAACTGGCTCATCGACAAGGCCGCCGAGTACGGCGTCGAGCCCGACAGCTTCCGCGCCTACGCGCCCAACGCCATCATCCCCGAGTCCTTCTCCTACCACCAGTGGCACAAGGTCGACGACTCGGTGACCTTCCCCGCGGAGACCGGCTACTTCCTGCCGACCGCCGTGTTTTACGTCGACTCGCAGGACGCCGAGAAGCACAACGGCGTCTGCGCCACCTATGAGTTCTACACCTGCGCCCAGCAGCTCGTGAAGGACGAGAACGGCCGTGTCGACGGCGTCGTCGCCACCAAGGACGACGGCTCGCTCGTCTACTACCGCGGCACCAAGGGTATCGTGCTCGCCACCGGCGGCATCGACATGGACGAAGAGATGGTCGACTACTACTGCGAGCCCATCGTCCACGGCTGCCTCGAGAACCAGAACGGCCCGGCCGGCTACTCCACCGGCGACGGCATCAAGATGGGCATCTGGGCCGGCGCCAAGACGCAGGACGGCCCGTTCCCGCTGATGCTGCACCCGCAGGCCGGCCTGCAGTTCCACGGCGCCTTCATGTTCCTCAACATGGAGGGCGAGCGCTTCTGCAACGAGGGCACCTGGGTCCAGGGCAAGTCGATGAACGTCATGCGCCAGACCGACCACATCGCCTGGGCCATCATGGACGCCAACTATGGCGAGCAGAACGTCAAGACGCTCGAGAACGGCGTGGGCGGCGGCATGTTCTGGGACTCCATGGGCGGCGAGGTGGGCGACCCCTTCAAGCCCGAGGACGTCATCGCCATCGTCGAGCAGTCGCTTGAGGCCCAGGACGGCTACGCCTTCAAGGCCGACACCATCGAGGAGCTCGCCGGGCTCATCGGCATCGACCCCGCCACGATGCAGTCCTCGGTCGACCGCTACAACGAGCTCGTCGAGGCCGGCGAGGACGTCGACTTCCACAAGCAGGCCGACTTCCTGTTCCCCGTGGTCGAGCCGCCGTTCTACGCCTGCAAGGTCGGCGTGGCCCTGCTCGCCATCGTGGGCGGCCTGAGCATCAACAACAAGATGCAGGTGCTCGACACCAACCGCCAGCCCATCGAGGGCCTCTACGCCACCGGCAACGCCTCCGGCGACCTGTACGCCGTCGACTACCCGATCAACATGGCGGGCAACTCCAACGGCCGCTGCGTGACCTGGGGCTACCTGCTCGGCCAGGTGCTCGCCGGCGTCGACGACCTCAAGGCCGAGATCCCGCCGAAGGTGAAGACCGAGGAGGAGCTCGCCGCCGAGCAGGAGGCCGCCGACCAGGCTGCCGCCGAGGAAGCGGCCCAGCAGGAGGCTCTGGCCAGCGCCACCTTCGCCGACGGCACTTACGAGGCCACCGGCCGCGGCATGGGCGGCGACGTGCCCGTGACCGTGACCATCGAGGGCGGCGTCATCACCGCCGTCGAGGTCGGCGACAACTCCGAGACCCAGGGCATCGGCTCCAACGCCATCGAGCAGCTGCCCTCCAAGATCGTCGAGGCCAACGGCACCAACGGCGTCGAGGTCGTCTCGGGCGCCAGCATGACCTCCAACGCCATCTTCGACGCGGTGAACGACTGCCTGACCCAGGCCAGCGCGTAAGCGGCGCGTAAAGAACGCAGGGTGCACGTCTTCGCGCACCTGGTTTGAACGTCCGTTTTAAGGGCCCGGCGGCGGATTTGAAATCCTGCCGCTGGGCCCTTGTTCACAGGCGTCGGTGTTCGTGCTATAGTTCGAAGCGGAGGCGTCGTCAAAGACGTTTCTTCCAAGTTGCGGGGGGGTGTCCTCCCGCATTTTGTTATTGGGGTATGCCGTGGGGGAAATTAGTATTTTTGTGGACGAATCGGGGGGTCAAGGGGGTCATTCAAAATATTACGCCCTCACGCTCGTGTTCCACGACCAAGCTTGTGGCATTGACGAATACCTCGCCAAGCATCGTCAGGGTTTGATTGACAGGGGACTTGCCGACCTGCCCTTTCATGCTGGTCCGATTCTTAACGGTCACGATGACTACGAGGGCATGGATTTCAAGACGAGAAAGTCCTACTTCAACCTCTTTTTCATCGACGTGCAGCATCTTCCCATTAAATATCAGACATTTATTTATAAGCGCAGTGAACTGGGTGGGAAAGAAGCGTTTGTCGCTCGTATGCGCCGGGACATCACGAACCTTTTGTTCGACAACCTATCCTTTTTTCAGTCGTTCGACAAGGTGAAAATCTATTATGACGACGGGCAGGAGATTGTGGCCAAGGCGCTTCATGCTGCTGTCGAATACGTGCTGTCCAAACAGGGCGTGCTCTACCGTACCGTGAAAGCGTCCGAGTATATGCTCGCCCAGGCTGCGGACATGCTCTGCGCTCTTGAGCTCACGGCGCACAAGTTTCAAAACAAGGAGGCGACCCGCACTGATGAGAAGATGTTCGGCAGCGCGTCCTCCTTCAAGAACAACTACCTGAAGGCAATCAAGCGCAAGCGCCTGGCGCGATAGGCGGAAGGCCGGTCGGCCAGAGAAAGGGGCGGCGTCCCGTTTGGCCCGGGACGCCGCCCCTCGTCGTGCCGTCTTTGCGCAACCGGGGAATCTCCCCTGCAGGCCCTACTGCTCCGCCGCCGTGATGCCGGCGTTGGGCCGGTTCACGTACTCGGTGCCGGGCGCGTCCTCGGTGCCCGGCGCGGCGGGAGGCTGCGCCTCGCTGGTCAGCTCAACGGCCACGACGTTGCGCGAGAAGTACTTTGCCGCCGTGGCGTCCATCCAAATCTGGTTGGTGCCGCCCATCGAGTCGCTCAGGTCGGCCCCGTTGACGGCGCTGACCATGAGGGCGCGCCGCGCGAGCACGTAGTCGAGCGGGATCGACATGCGGTAGCCGTCGTCCGACACGAGCGTGACAGTGTTGACGTCGTCCGCAGGCTGGGCCTTGTAGATGATCTCGGCGAGCGAGACGCCGGTGACCTCGGCGCTGACGATGGCGCGCCCGCCGGCGGGGTTGGCGGCGCAGGCGCAGCCCATGATGGTGGTCTGCTCGCCGTCGTCGGCCTTGATCTCGCCGAGGGTGGCCGAGTAGGGGTTGGCGACGTCGCCCGAGACGGCGATGGTCCAGTCGTCGGGCGCGGTGACGGTCATCTCGGTCGAGGCGTTGCACAGCGTGGCGGGCGCCTTCTGGAAGATGCCGGCGATCTGGTCGGTGGGGGTCACGGTCGTCTGGTCGTACGAGAACTGCCCCTCGACGACGGGGACGGAGACGACGGTCGACTGCACGGCCGCGGAGCCCTCGGCCTGCCCGGTCGCCTCGACGCTCGTCCACTGCACTTCGGGAGCGTTCGCCTCGGGGGTTGCCGCAAGGGCGATGCCCGGCACGAGCAGGGCCGCCGCCGCGGTCGTCCCGACGATGTTCCTAGTCTTGATGTCCATGGTCTCTCCCTACTGGACGTTGAAGAACAGCTGCGACGGGTCGGTGCTCACGCTGCCGTCCTCGGCGATGGCGCGGACCATGAGCAGGTACGAGCCGGGGGCCTCAGGGGTGAACGTGAACTTCCAGTTGACCCAGCGCAGGGGGTCGACCTCGCCGAGCTCGTAGGTCGTCCAGGTGGCGCCGCGGTCGAGCGAGATCTCGACGGCCGTCACCGGCACCTCGAACGCGTCTGCGAAGCCCTCGAACTCGATGGCCTGGCCGGCGGGGAAGATGGTCCCGTTGTGGTAGTTGAACACGGCGGTGTTGGGCTTGTTGAACATCTCGCCGGTCTGCGGGTTGACGAAGCCCTTGTAGATCGTCGGCGCGGCGTCTTCGGTCGTGAACTTCAGCTCGACGACGCGCTTGGTGTAGTGGCAGCCGCCCGCGGGGGGAACCCACAGCTGGACGGGGTAGCCTTGGAGCATGCCGAGGGGCTCGCCGTTGATCTCGGTGACGATCAGGAAGTTGTCGAGGTACTGCTGCACGAACTCCATGGGCAGGGGATAGACGTCCCAGCCGTCGTCGGCGATGGAGTGCATGACGTTCGCGTCGGGGCTGACGCCGGCGTCCTCCATGATGACCGACAGCGGGATGCCCTTGACGGTCACGTTGGCGACATAGGCGCCTCCGGGCGGGTTGGTCTGGCAGTCCATCTTCAGAACGCGCTCGACCATCTGGTCCTCGTAGTCGGCGAGCTTGAAGGTGAAGCTGTTCTCGACCTCGCCGGTGACGGAGATCTCCCAGTTGTCATAGGCTTCCTGCGAGGTGTCGTTGTTCGGGGTGACGCCGCGGTGGTCGGCGTTCTCCCAGTAGTAGAACACGTCCTCGGTGGCGGTGATGCTGTCCTGCGTGAAGCCGAACTCGGCAGCCGACAGGTCGCTCACGGCCGTGATGCCCATGTAGGCGTTGGTGTACTTGACGAGGTCCCACATCTCGAACGTGTCGGTCGTCGGGTCGATGTAGTGGCACGAGTTGCAGTCGCCGCCCATGGCGGTGAACTCGGCGTTGCCCATGTGGAGGGCGTGCATGCTGTCCTGGAAGTACAGCGCCTTGGAGTGGCACATGTAGCAGAACTTGATGCTCGGGTCCACGTTGTAGGGGTTCCAGAGCTCGGGATGGGGCATGTCGAGCTCCTGGGTCGCCTCGAGGATCGAGTCGTGGCAGCCGCCCTCGGTGCAGCCGCGCTGGTCGCCCTTGAGGATGGCCGTGTTCCACATGTACGGGTCCGAAGGCACCGTCTGCACCTGGGTGCCGTCTTCGAGCGTGGTCACCTCGGGCGCGAACTCCTCGGCGGCCACGGCGGCCTTGTCGGCCTGGGCGACGGGCTGCTCTTCGGCCTCGGTTGCGAACCCCGCCAGGGGTACTGCCGCCGCCAGGGCGCAGGCCAGGACGCAGGCCGCTCCCACGAGGGCTAGCTTCCGTTTTTGCAGCATGGTCGGTCTCCCCTCTCTCTGTCGAATCGTCGGTCGGAACCGTCCCGCCCCGCCGCGGAGGGCGCCGTCTGCCGCGGCGGGGCGCGTTTCTCTCAATGACTGTAGAAGACCGTTCGCAGCTTGTCTTCAAAAGAAAGTCATGATGGAAGACATTTGGCCGACAGAGCTGATACGATAGGTTTGAGCGGCTATAACAGCATGCCAAAAAACACGGTCAACAGTTTCTGT
>DBEYOB010000155.1:0-2005 GCA_048173955.1 Coriobacteriales bacterium | reverse complement strand
CGGTTGCCGTGCCCGACGGCGTCGCCGCCGAGCCGGTACTCGTGGATTTGTCCGAGGTCGCGGGCGACCTTCCCGTCGCCGACGTTCTCGTCGAGGCGGGGGCGTCCTCGTCCGTCCGCATCGTGCTCGTCGCCGGCCTCGACGCCCCCGCCGCGGCGCCCGGCGACGTCGTTTCCACCTGCGGGTGGAAGGTGCGCGTCAGGGCGGGCAGCGACGCCCGCGTCGAGCTCGTCTCGGTGGTGGCGGCTGCGGGCTGGCGCTGCATCGACGACGTGGGGATCGAGCTGGGCGACGGGGCCCGCGCGACGGTGCGCCAGTTCTACCTCGACGCCGACGAGACGGTCGCCGGGCTTGCCTGCGAGCTCGCGGGCGACCGGTCGCGCCTCGGGCTCGAGGCGCGCTACGCGGCCGACGGCGCGCGCACGCTCGACTTCAACTGCGCCGTCCGCCACCGCGGCCGCGCCTCGGCGTCCGACCTCTCGTTCGTCGGGGTGCTCGCGGGCGGCGCGTCGAAGACCCTGCGCGACGCGATCGACTTCGAGCGCGGGTGCAAGGGGTCGGCGGGCAGGGAGCTCGAGCGCGTCGTGCTCGTCGGCGACGGCGTGCGCAGCGCGTCGCTGCCGACCATCCTGTGCGCCGAGGATGACGTGGCGGGCGACCACGGGGCGACGGCCGGCGAGATCGACCCGTCCCAGCTCGCCTACCTCGCCTCGCGCGGCCTGGACGACGGCGAGGTGCGCGCCCTGCTCATGGGGTCGGTGTTCGAGGCCGCGCGGGAGGGCGTGCCCGAGGGCCCGGCGCGCCGTGCGGCGGAGCGCGCGTGGGCGCGCGTTTCGGGGGAGGAGGCCTGCCATGGCACCGATCGCTGACGCCGCGGCGGCCCCGCAGGCCGCAGACATCCGGTCGAACCCGTTCAAGCGCGACTTCCCGCTGCTGGCTTCCCATCCCGGGCTGGCGTATCTCGACAGCGCCGCGACCGCCCAGCGGCCGGCCGCGGTCCTCGACGCCCAACGGCGGTTCTACGAGACGATGAACGCCAACCCCCTGCGGGGCCTCTACGGCCTCTCGGTCGCGGCGACCGAGGCGGTCGAGGGCGTGCGCGCCCGCGCGGCGCGCTTCGTGGGGGCGACCGACCCCGGGGAGGTCGTGTTCGTGCGCAACGCGAGCGAGGCCCTCAACCTGGCCGCCTGGGGCATCTCCCGCATGCTCGACCTGGGTCCGGGCAACGAGGTGTGCGTGTCGGTCATGGAGCACCACTCCAACCTCGTCCCCTGGCAGCAGGCGTGCGAGCGCACCGGAGCGCACCTCGTGTACCTGCGCCCGCGGGCGGAAGGCGGCGGGGGAGACTTCGCCATCGCCGAGGAGGAGCTTGCGGCGAAGATCGGGCCGCGCACGCGGGTCGTGGCGATCGCCCACGTCTCGAACGTGCTGGGGGTCGTCAACCCCGTGCGCGCCATCGCCGACCGGGCGCACGAGGAGGGGGCGCTCGTGGTGGTCGACGCCGCCCAGTCGGCTCCGCACATCCCCCTCGACGTCGCGGAGCTCGGCTGCGACGCGCTCGCCCTGTCGGCCCACAAGCTCATGGGCCCGCTCGGCGTCGGGGTCCTCTGGGGCCGCCGCGGGCTGCTCGAGGGGATGCCGCCCCTTCTGACCGGCGGCGAGATGATCGAATGGGTGCGCGAGGACGGGGCGGCGTGGGCTCCGGTCCCCCACCGGTTCGAGACGGGGACGCAGGACGCTGGGGGCATCTACGCTTTCGGGGCGGCGCTCGACTACCTCGAGGGGGTCGGCTTCGGGCGGCTGTGCGCCCGCGAGGAGGCGCTCATGGCATACCTGGTGGAGTGCCTCGCGGAGGTGCCGGGCGTCGAGCTCGTCGGCCCGGCGGAGGCGGCGCGCCGCGTGGGCGTCGTCTCGTTCAACCTGCGCAGCGTGCACCCGCACGACGTGGCGAGCCTGCTCGACGCGCACGGCGTGGCGATCCGGGCGGGTCACCACTGCGCCCAGC
>DBEYOB010000154.1:0-11042 GCA_048173955.1 Coriobacteriales bacterium | reverse complement strand
CGGTCCCGTACCGAACCCGGAAGTTAAGCCCGCCAGCGCCGAGGGTACTGCGGGGGAGGCCCCGCGGGAGAGTAGGGCGCCGCCCGCCCGGAGGGCGCGTTTCGCACGAGAGGGCCCCTCGGGGCCTTTTTGCGTTTCTGGGGGCGATCCTGGGAGGGGTCGCCCTTCATTTTTAGTCTGCTTCTTGTTTGATTCTATAGCCGTTGGTCTGGGCGTTTGATGGGATGCGCCCATGGGCCGTTCGCTGCCGTACAATAGTCTCCGTCCGTTTCCAACGTTCGGTCTACGTGGGGAGCATCATGGCGCGACAGACGGCTCGGGGCACTCGTTCATCGCAGGGCTATCCCTCATATTCCCAGAACGCGGCGGCGTCCTATGGGCGCGACGCCTCCCGGCAGGCGGGGTATGGGCAGGATTCCTACGGCGCACCATCGCCTTACGGCCAGGGCTCGTCGCCGTATCCGTATGCCGCATCGTCCCCTTACGGCACCCCCTCCCCCTACGCTGCGGGTCAGATCCCCTATCCAACCCAGCAGGCCGCACCGGCGCGCAGAAACGCCCGCCGTCAACAGCCGGCGCCGTCGGGGCGCACCCACCGCGTCCGCTCGCTGTACATCGGCATCATCATGCTTCTCGTCGGCCTGCTCGTCGGTTTCCTTGCGACGTTTCTCCTCATGAACGGCCGCACCTCGGCGCCCGTCCCCGTGGCGGCGACGCTTTCGGAGGGTCAGCTCGACACGGTGGTCGGCACGTACCGCTATGGCGACGAGACCTACAAGATTACCGCGCGCGAGGCGATTCTGGGCACCGTGTCTCTCGAGAGCGTCAAGAACGACGATGGGACCTACGACGCCCCGACCTCCGACATGGTCCTGTCCTACGCGCGCAACCGCATCCTTGCCCTTATGGTCGAGGAGCACGGCATCACCGTCTCCGACGACGAGGTCGCGCAGTACGCCCTCGACATCGTGGGCACGGACGACATGGCCCTCGTCGCCGACTATTTCGACATGGAGGAGGACCAGGCGCGCGAGATCATGGCCGAGGCGGCTGCGGTGCGCAAGCTTCGCGAGTCGGTGACTTCAACCCCCTCCGTACCCGCGCCGCAGGAGCCGGCGCCGCCCGCCGACGGCGACACCGAGGTCGGCAACGCCGACTATGCGAACTATATCATCGGCCTGCTCGGCTCGCATTGGGACGCCGCGACGGGAACGTGGGCGGACACCGACAACGCGTACTACGCTGTGCTGCAGAACATGCAGTTCGCCCCCGGTCTGGCAAACTACGAGGCCGCCGAGGCGGCGTACGGGGTGGCGTACCAGGAGTATGCGGCCTCGACGCAGGACGCGTCCGCGACGTGGACCGACTTCGTCAACCAGTATCTGGACCAGGGGTCCATCTCGATCGCCACCCTGCGCTCGTAGCGGCTGGGAGGCGTCCTCTCTGCGGAGGTGGTTGCGGTGGAAGGGATTGCGTCGGTGTCCGAGCGCCGTGCGCGGCATCGGAAGCAGCTTGCCGAGGCGTGCGCCGAGCCTAGGTGCGGGAAGGGAGACGATGCGCCTCGCTGCGCCGTGGTGAGCGGGTGCCTTCTGGGGAGCCCGTGCCGCTACGACGGGGGTTCGAAGCCGAATGCGGCGGTCGCGGCGCTCGTCGCGAGCCTTCGCGACGCGGGCTGGCGCATCCGGCGCATATGCCCCGAAGCCGCCGGGAGGCTTCCGCGGCCCCGCCCTCCGGCGGAGATCCAGCCAGACGGGCGCGTGCTCGACCGCGACGGCGTCGATGTGACCGGCCCGTTTGAGCGGGGTGCTGCCCATGCGTGCGCGGTGGCGCGCCGCACCCGGGCCGAGCTGGCCATCGTCAAGGCGAACAGCCCTTCGTGCGGATGCTACGAGGTGTACGATGGCTCCTTCTCCGGCGTCTTGGTGCCCGGCATGGGAATTGCCGCCCGCCGTCTCGAGGGGGAGGGTCTGCTCGTGGTCGACGAGCGCGACGTCGAATGGCTCGCGGGGGAGGGCTGTGCAGACGGAGGTTGTCGGTCGGTTGACATGGCGTCGATATCAAAGGCGAACAACATTACCAAGCCTTAATATTCGGATTGCACGCGTATGGCATGTCCGGCCTATGCTGAAGGCCGGTGCATTGCGCGACGTGCGGGCATGGGTATGCAGATACGCCGCGCAGTCCTGCGCGGCGCGGGCCGGGCGGGCGTATGCGACACGAAGGGTGCGCGTTTCGATGATCTACTATCTTGAGGACGACCGCAACATCCGCGAGCTGACGGTGTACACGCTGCGCCAGGCTGGGCTCGAGGTCGAGGGCTTTGCCACGGACGCCGCCTTTAGGGCGGCATGCGAGCAGCGCCTGCCCGATGCGGTCCTGCTCGACCTGATGCTCCCCGACGGCGACGGCCTGCAGATCCTCAACAGGCTGAGGACGGCGCCGGCAACGTGCGACCTGCCGGTGATGGTCGTGACGGCAAAGGACACCGAGATCGACACGGTCGTCGCCCTCGACGGCGGGGCCGACGACTACCTGAGGAAACCGTTCGGCATGATGGAGCTCGTCAGCCGCTGCCGGGCGCTGCTGCGCCGCGCCAACAGGCTCGCGAAGAGCGACGACACGCTGCGGGTCGGCAACGTCGAGCTGTCCGCCTCCCGCCACGAGGTGAAGGTCGACGGGCGCCAGGTCTCGCTCACGCTGCGCGAGTTCGACCTCCTCGCGTACCTCATGGCGCGCCCGGGCATCGTCTGCACGCGTGAAAGCCTCCTGCAGCACGTCTGGGGATGGGACTTCGACGGCGGGAGCCGGACGGTCGACGTGCACGTCCAGACGCTGCGCAGCAAGCTCGAGGGGTCCGATGCGGTGATCGAGACGGTGCGCGGCGTCGGCTACCGTCTGCGGGGGAGCGCGGCGGCATGATGCGCACGATCGGCGGGGACGCCTCGGCGTCGGCGGACATCGTGCTGGAGGAGGCGGGCCCGCGCAAGGAGGGGGAACGCCCTCCCGAGGCCGCGGGCGGCCATCCGCGCATGCGCGCGCACATCTTCTGGTCCCTCTTTGGCGTCGCCATGGCGGTGCTCGTCGTGATGGCGGTCGCGATGGCGCTCATCATGCACCGCAGCCTCATGGCACAGACCGAGCGGGACCTCGCGCGCACGTGCGCGATGGCGGCGACGGCGGTCGAGGGGGCGTCCGACCCCGTCGAGGCGGTCGCCGCGCTCGATCTGGGCGACGCGCGCCTGACCCTGATCGACGCCGACGGGACCGTCCTGTACGACAGCGTCGAGCCGGCGGGGGAGATGGACAACCACGCCGAGCGCCCCGAGGTCGTCGAGGCGCGCGAGACGGGCAGCGGGATGTCGGTCAGGCGCAGCGACACGCTGTTCGCGGTCTCGATCTACAGCGCGCGGCTGCTCGACGGCGGCGAGGTGCTCCGCCTCGCCGTGAAGCGCGACGGCGTGCTCGGGGTGCTCGTCGGCATGGCGCCCCTCGCCGCGGCGACGGCGGCGCTCATGGCGGCCGCGAGCGGCCTCGTGTCGCGCATGCTCTCCCGCAGGCTCGTGGCCCCCCTCGACGCTGTCGACCCCATGCACCCGCTCGACGAGAAGGTGGCGGGAGGTGCCTACGCCGAGGTCATGCCGCTGCTGCGCCGCATCGACGAGCAACACCGGCAGATCGAGGAGCAGATGGTGCGCCTCACCGACAACGACCGCATGCGCGTCGAGTTCACCGCCAACGTCACCCACGAGCTCAAGACGCCCCTGACGGTCATCAGCGGGTACGCCGAGCTGATCGAGGCGGGCATCGCCGCCCCCGCCGACGTCCCGGGGTTCGCCGGGCGCATCCACGAGGAGGCGCAGCACCTGACGGCGCTGGTGAACGACATCCTGACGCTGTCGCGCATGGACGAGGCGGAGCGCATCGACGAGGACTTCGGCGTCCTCGAGCCGGTGGACGTGCGCAAGGTCTGCGACTCGGTGGCGGAGCGGCTGGGCGAGCGGGCCCGCGAGCTGAGGGTCGACCTGGCGGTCGAAGGGCCCGAGAACGTCGTCGCGGCCGGCATGCCCAAGCTGGTCGACCAGATCGTGTACAACCTGTGCGACAACGCCCTGCGCTACAACCGCACCGGCGGCAGCGTGACGGTGACGTGCTCCTACGACGAGGCGGGCAGGCCTTTCGTGAGCGTCGGGGACACGGGCATCGGCATCGCGCCCGAAAACCTCGAGAAGGTCTTCAACCGCTTCTACCGCGTCGACGCCGGCCGCTCGCGCGAGACGGGCGGGACGGGCCTGGGTCTTGCGATCGTGAAGCATGCCGCCCGCTGCCACGATGCCCAGCTGCGCATCGAGAGCGAGCTGGGCAAGGGCACCACCATCACGGTCACCTTCAAGGGCGCCGGGGTCGACGGTCGCCGGGAGGCGGGAAGGTAGGGACGCTGTGTGGTGCCGTGCGGCGCCCCGCTGTCCAAACGCCCCGGAACGGGGTAAGATTCCTCTCGTCAAACGAGAGTCGGGAGGACGCCCCCATGGGAAACGGCAAGAACCACGATCACGACGACGAGCTGTTCCAGTCGCACATAGGCGGCGCCGCCATGCTCGAGGGCGTGATGATGCGCGGTCGCTACAGCTGGGCGGTCGCTGTGCGCGAGCCCGACGGGGGCATCTACGTCGAGGAGCACGACGTGCCGGGCTACGGCAAGAAGCAGGCGTGGCGCTCCTGGCCGCTCGTGCGCGGGTGCGTCTCGCTGGTCGAGTCGCTCGTCCTGCAGTTCAAGGCCATGGGCATCACGGCTGCGCACGCCTATGACTTCGACGAGGAGCCGCCATCCGGGACGGCGCAGGGGGAGGCGGGCGCCGCATCGGACGAGGAGCGCGCGCGTGCGCGCGAGCAGGCGCAGGCCGAGCTCAAGGCCGAGCAGGAGGCGGCGAGCAAGGCGGCCGACGAGAAGGGCCTTTCGGGCTGGATGGCGGCGTCGATGGCCATCGGCGTCGTGCTGGGCGTGGCGCTCTTCGTGTTCGCCCCCGCCGCGATAACCAACCTCGTGGTGGGCGACTACGAGCGCGAGAACATGCTCGCCTGGAACCTCGTCGACGGCTTCCTTCGTGCGGGCGTCTTCATCCTCTACATGTGGCTCATCGGGTTCATGCCCGACATCAGGCGCATGTTCAGCTACCACGGCGCCGAGCACAAGACCATCCACTGCCTCGAGCACGGCCTGCCCCTCACGCCGGAGAACTGCCGGCGCTTCTCGCGCCAACACGTGCGCTGCGGGACCGCGTTCATCATCATGACGCTCATCATATCGATCGTCGTCTTCACGGTGTTCCCCACCGACCTCGTCGCCGAGGCGTTGGGGCTGGGCGCGGGAATCGGGCGGTTCGGCGTCGTCGTGCTCTCGCGCATCGTGCTGCTGCCGCTCGTGGCCGGCATCGCCTACGAGGTCACCGTGCGCTGGGCGGGGCGCCATCCCGAGAACCCGCTGGTGAAGGTCGTGCTCGCCCCGGGCATGGCCATGCAGCTCATCACCACCAACGAGCCCGATGACGAGATGCTCGAGTGCGCGATCGCCTCGATGAAGGCGGTCGTCGCGCGCGAGGCGGCCGAGGAGGGCCGCGAGCTCGACGAGAACGGGCTGCCGCGCGACCTGCGCAGTCTCGAGGGGTGCCCGCTCGACACGAAGGTCCCCGCGAAGGCGGGGTCGGCGGCCTAAGGCCGCGCCGGCGGGACTGCCGCGGAGCGAAAACGGGCGGGTCCGCCGCGTGGGCGGCCCCATCGACGAAGGAGACAGCGACATGCGGACCATCTCGTTCGACTCAACGGAGTTCCACCCGGAGCGCGCCCTGTCCGAACGCCGCCTTGCGGAGCTCGTGGGCGCCGCGGAGGCGGCGCTGCCCGCAGACCCGGGCGTCGGCGCGCAGTTCATGAGCGACATCCACGGCGAGGCGGCGGCCTTCGACCACCTGGTGCGCACGGCCTCGGGCGAGTTGGGCGGCTTTTTGGGGCGCGCGCTCGGCGGGCTGGCCGACCCCGGCGAGCTGGCGGCCCTGCACATGCTGCTCGCCTATCCCGACCACCCCGCCTCCCGCGGGCTCGCCGATGCGGCCGACGTCGACCTGGAGGGCGCGGCCGGGCGCCTGCGCGCCCACTGCACGGGCACGTTCCACCTGGTGGGGGACCTGTGGGACCGCGGCGCGAACGGAGACGACGTCGTCGACGTGCTCATGGGCGTCCCCGGCGCCGACGTCCAGTGGGGCAACCACGACATCTGCTGGATGGGGGCCGCCGCGGGCGACGAGGTGTGCATTGCCACATGTTTGCGCAACAACATCAAGTACGGCAACGTCGCCCAGTTCGAGGAGGGCTACGGCATCGACCTCGGGCCGCTGTTCGCGTTCGCGGAGCGCGCCTACGGCGCCGGGGACGCCCTGTCCCCGGTCATGAAGGCCATCTCGGCGATCCTGTTCAAGTGCGAGGGGCAGGCGATTGCCCGCCATCCGGAATGGCGCATGGGGGAGCGCCTGCTCTGGGGCGCCATGGACCCTGCTGCCCGCACCGTCCCGGTGTACGGCGTGTCCTGCCGGCTTTCGACGGGCGACTTCCCGACCTGGCGGCCTGACGACCCCTACGGGCTTTCCGGCGAGGAGCGGCGCCTCATGGACGGGTTCGTGGGGGCCTTCACGTCGAGCGCGCGCCTGCAGCGCCAGGTGCAGTGGCTCTACGACAACGGCGGCGTCTACCGTGTCGTGGAAGGGGACGCGCTGCTGTTCCACGGCTGCGTGCCCCTGGCGCCCGACGGGTCGTTCGCACAGGTCGACTGCGGCGACCGCCGCCGCTCCGGCCGCGAGCTGCTCGACTGGGTCGACGGCGTGTGCCGCCGTGCGTGGGACGAGCGCGACCCGTGGGCGCTCGACTGGATGGGCCAGCTCTGGTGCGGCTGGCAGTCCACGTTCGCGGGCAGGGTCGTGAAGACGTTCGAGCGCACCTATATCGAGGACAAGGAGACCTGGAAGGAGCCCGAGGACCCCTACTACGCCCTGACGAGGGAGGATGCCGCCCCGTGCGCCGAGGTGCTGGGGGAGTTCGGGGTCGACCCGGAGCGCGGCGTCATCGTGAACGGGCACACGCCGGTCAAGCTTCCCAAGGGGGAGCGGCCGGTGCGCGGGGGCGGCAGGCGCCTCGTCATCGACGGCGGGCTGTGCGCGGCGTACCGCAAGACGACGGGGATCGCCGGCTACACGCTGGTCCGCGAGGGCTCGGGGGCTTTGCGCTTGGTCACCCACGGGGAGTTCCCGGGGCTGAATGCGGTGCTGGGCGGCACGGCCGACGTCGGGCACTCCGGCGAGCGCGTCGACGCCGGCCGCTAGGCCGGGCGGTGCGGGCTGCGCGCCCTAGCAGCCCATCTCCTCGAGGCAGGTCTTGCCGATCATGATGTTGAGGATCTCGACGTCGGTGTCGTGCATGCCGACGCGGCCCACGTAGCCCATCGACATGATGGTCGCCTCAACCGTGTCCTGGACGAGGCCGTCGCCCGCGCAGAAGTTCTCGTCGAGCATCGCCATCGTGTGGCCGAGCATCGCGGCGTCGACCGAGCTCGCGATCTTGGCGGCGCAGCTCGCCTTGGCGCCGTCGCACATGATGCCGCCCACGTTGGCGATGGTGTTGACGACGGTCGACCCGATCTGGTCGTCGGTGCCGCCGGCCAAATACGTCACCGCCGCGCCGGCGCCGGCGGCCGCGCACACGACGCCGCAGAAGGCCGACAGGCTGCCGATGTAGTGCTTGAGGTGCAGCGCCGTGAGGTTCGAGATGCACAGCGCCCGCAGGAGCTCGTCGTGGCTCGCGTGAATCGTCTCGGCGTACTCGATGACGGGCAGGGAGACGGTCATGCCCTGGTTCCCCGACCCCGAGTTGATAACGACGGGCAGGGAGCAGCCGCCCATGCGCGCGTCGCTGCCGGCGGCGGCGCGGGCGCGCATGCGCGAGACGACGTCGACCGGGTGGCTCGCGAGGATCGTGCGACCGATTTCGCTGCCCCAGTGGCCCGTGAGCCCCTCGTGGGAGATGGCGGTGTTGCACTCGATCTGGCGGTCGAGTACGTCGCGCACCTCGTCGAGGTCGACCTGGCGGGCGAAGGCGCAGATTCCCGCCATGGTGAGCTTCGAGGAGTCGGCGGGCGCCCCGGGCTCGCCCGCCCCCTCTGCGCAGGGTTCGGGCGCGATGGGGGTGAGGTATTCGGCGAGGGGGCCGTCGGTCAGCGCCTGCCCGTCGCGCGAGATCGCGACGACGTTGGTGTGGCGGTCGCGCACGGTGACGCTCGCCTCGTGCCCCGCGCCGCGCGCGGTGGAGACGATGTAGAGGTTCGGCACGTCGGCGGCGAGCTCGACCGAGCAGAAGCCCTGGGAGATGAGCTCGCGGGCGCGTTCGACGTCGTCGTGCCCGACGGTCTCGAGCACCTCGAGCCGGCGCGTGTGGTCGCCCCCCACCAGGCCGAGCACGCTCGCCGTCTCGACGCCCTTCATGCCCTCGGCGTTGGGGACCGAGACGCTCTTCACGTTCTTGATGATGTTGCCGCTGCAGGTGACGTGCAGGTGTTCGACGGGCATGCCGAGCGCCTCGCGCGCCAGGGCGGCGCTGTAGGCGAGCGCGATGGGCTCGGTGCAGCCCAGGGCGCAGACGAGCTCGCGGTGGAGCAGCTCGACGAAGCAGCGCGACGTGGTGGGATCGAGCGGGGCGGTGGTGTCGGGCGACATGGTTGGCGGACCTCCTTGGGGTCTTCGGGGCTTACAGGTCGATGTCGAGTTCGACGGGGCAGTGGTCGCTGCCGTAGACGTCGGAGAGGATGCGGGCGTCGGTGACGCGGTCGGCGATCGCGTCGCTCACGAGGAAGTAGTCGATGCGCCAGCCCGCGTTGTTCTTGCGCGCGTTGAACATGTAGCTCCACCAGCTGTAGGCCCCGGTCGCATCGGGGTGCAGGTGGCGGAAGGTGTCGGTGAAGCCGGCGTCGAGCAGCGCGGTGAACTTGGCGCGCTCCTCGTCGGTGAAGCCGGCGTTGCCGCGGTTGGGCCCGGGGTTCTTCAGGTCGATCTCGTTGTGGGCGACGTTGAAGTCGCCGCAGGTCACGACGGGCTTTTCGGCCGAAAGCCCGCACAGGAAGGAGCGATAGGCGTCGTCCCAGGCCATGCGGAAGTCGAGCCGGGTGAGCTCGCGCTGGGCGTTGGGGGTGTAGACGTTCACGAACCAGAACGAGTCGAATTCCAGCGCGCAGATGCGGCCCTCGTCGTCAGGGTCCTCCTCGAAGCCGTAGCGCACGCTGAGCGGCTCCTGCCGGCTGAAGACGGCCGTCCCCGAGTAGCCCTTCTTCTCGGCGTAGTTCCATGTCTGGTGGTAGCCGGGGAGCTCGAGGTCGAGCTTGGCGCGGTCGGCGTCCTGGAGCTTGGTCTCCTGCAGGGCGACGATGTCGGCGTCGAAGCCGTCGAATATCTCGGGGAAACCCTTCTTCATGACGGCGCGCAGGCCGTTGACGTTCCAGCTGACCATGCGCAGCGGGCGCCGGGTGACCGCGGGCGAGGGAGATGGCATGCCGGTCCTTTCCCGTCCCGTCCGGCGCCCCGCGCCCCGCGCGCGGCCCCCGGCGGGCTCGTTGCCGATGTGACGGCGCCATGATAGCCCAGAAGGGGCCTCCTGCGCAGGGTCGACGGCGGTCGGTTGCGGTTTTATCCCGCCGGAGCGCCGCCCGACACGGTAAGCACACGTACCGGAGCCCCAAAACGTGTATGGTCGCCGTTGTTGCTACAATGGTGCGCTCGCATCGGACGGCGGGCCGGCCCGTGCGCAACGGCCGGGCGGGCCGCGAAGGAGGAACGGTGGACCACGGAAAGATCGAACAGGGCGTGCGGCTGATCCTCGAGGGAATCGGGGAGGACCCCGGCAGGGAGGGCCTCGCGGACACCCCGGCACGCGTCGCGCGCGCCTGGGAGGAGCTCTGCGCGGGCATGGGCCGCCCCGCCGCCCCGCTGTTCCAGACGACGTTCCAGGCAGGGGGGAACGACATCGTGCTCGTGCGCGACATCGCGTTCTACTCCCTGTGCGAGCACCACCTCCTGCCGTTCTACGGCGTCGCCCACGTCGCCTACCTCCCCGGCGAGGACGGCAGGGTCTGCGGCATCAGCAAGCTGGCCCGCTGCGTCGAGCTGTACGCCCGGCGCCTCCAGCTGCAGGAGCGCCTCACCGCCCAGGTCGCCGACGCGGTGGCGGACAGCCTGCACCCGCGGGGCGTCGTCGTCAAGGTGGAGGCGGAGCACATGTGCATGGCGATGCGCGGCGTCTCCAAGCCCGGCTCGAAGACGGTCACCTGCGCCGCGCGCGGCGTCTTCGGGGAGGACGGGCCCCTGCGCGACCGCGCGATGGCCCTCATGGCGGGGGACGTCCGGTGAGCGGGACCCAGGCGGCGCCCGGCGCCCCCGCCGCGGCGTGGCGCTGCGGCGCGACCGAGCTCGACCTCGGGCGGACGCGCGTCATGGGCATCGTGAACGTGACGCCCGACTCGTTCAGCGACGGGGGCGACCACGACACGGCCGAGGCGGCGGTCGCCTGGGGCATGCGGCTGCTCGACGAGGGGGCCGACCTGCTCGACGTCGGGGGAGAGTCGACCAGGCCGGGCTTCACCCCGGTCGACCCCGCCGTCGAGGCGGCGCGCGTGCTGCCGGTCGTCGAGGCGCTGGCGCGGGCGGGGGCCCTCGTGTCGGTCGACACGCGCCATGCCGAGGTGGCGGAGGCCGCCCTGGCGGCCGGCGCGCGCATCGTGAACGACGTGACGGGCTTCGAGGACCCCGCGATGGTCGCCCTGGCGGCCCGGACGGGCTGCGGCTGCGTGGTCATGCACGCGAACGCGGGCCACTGGGCGGCCGACCCGGGGCAGGGGGCGGGGGCCGCCGCGGACGCCTACGTCGGCCGCGTCGAGCGCTACCTGATCGGCAGGGCGGCCGCCCTGGAGGCGGCCGGGGTCGCGCCCGCGTGCATCTGCATCGACCCCGGCCCCGGGT